>JBIKNX010000118.1:0-8561 GCA_044358435.1 Luteolibacter sp. | reverse complement strand
CTCTGGCGGACGCCGCATTGGCCGCTGACAAACGAAACTCGTGATACTCAAGGGAGAGACCGAGCCGCTTCGCCTCAACATCGAAACAAACCTTGTCATAGGGCTTGGTATCATAGAAGGCGACTCTTGGGAATTGATCCGGTGCTTCATTCATGGCTGCAGCTTACACAACCCTGAACTCATGCGCCATACTCAAGACAAGGGTTGCACATCCGGCACGGAAGGACCGGTTGCCTGCATGAAACGGGTCTTGGCGCGAACGATCAAAGTACCAAGGAAAAAGTCCGCCAAGGGAAAGACCACGTTGAAGTTTTTGTGCATGTAGCGGTGATGCAAGAGGTGATGCCCATTGAGCTTGCGGAACCAGAATGGTTTCTCGACACGGCGTGCCTTTGGCAAATGCATGCACCAATGAATGTATTCGTAAACGCCGTAATAAATCGCAAATGCCAAAAATCCGCCGAGCGCGAAACCCCACTCACCGATGGCCCACGAGATCAGAGCAAACGGTATAACCCCGATCGCAATCAGCGCCGGACCGTTCCACCAAGCCATCGGGATGGTTTCTTTGTCCTTCTCATCATGAAGATGATAGGTCTTGTCCGCCTTGAAAACCTGATGGTGAACCACCGCATGCGCCTGGAAGGCATAACGGAAATTCCAGATCGGGCGATGCATCACGTAACGATGCAAGGTCCATTCGAAAAATGAGCCGAACACAACACCGACAATGAGACCGCCGAGACACCAGATGGAGAATAAAAGAATGGGATTCATGAATAATACGTTATACGCAGGGCAGAACTATAGACGACTTATCCTTACCGCAAGCCTCGCGTGCGACATTTCTCAGTTAATTTCCGAGAAAGTCACTCCGAGATCTTCCTCGAATTTGCCGATTTTCTTCCTTTCGCGGGGGTCGATCAGGGCGATGGATGTCCCTTTCTTCCCCGCCCGTGCGGTCCTGCCGCTGCGGTGGGTGTAATATTCCAACTGCTCAGGGAGCTGATAATGGATCACAAATGACAGCCCCTCGACGTCGATTCCGCGTGCTGCTACATCAGTGGCGATCAAAATCCGGGTTCTTTGGTTTTTGAAACCACGCATGACCTTGTCGCGTTCACGCTGGGAAAGGTCTCCCTGAATGACATCCACGGGGAATCCGAGCTTTTCCAGCTGTCTGCCCAGAGCAATCGCCCCCGCCTTCGTTCGCACGAAAATCAAGCCACGCTCATCACCGCGCCTGTGAAGAAACTCGGCTAGAAATTCATTTTTCTCATCTTTCCCACACACCGCGAACCGATGATCGATGTTCTGGTTCACAACATGAGCTTTGTCGATTTTGATGGTTTCAGGCACTCCGGGCATCGCACCTTTCACAAGCCCTTGAATGGAATCCGGAAAGGTTGCGGAAAACAACCAGGTGCTGCGCCTTCCACGGGTCAGCCCGAAAATCGTGACCAGATCTTTTTTGAAACCCATGCTCAACATTTCATCCGCCTCATCGAGCACGAGATGCTTCACGTCCACCAAGCTCAATGCCTTTTTCTTGATCAGATCGATCAAGCGTCCAGGGGTCGCGACAACGATGTGCGTGGGACGTTTCAAATTTGAAATCTGCCTCTCCATCGGCTCGCCACCTGCGAGGACTTCGATGAAAATCTTCTCCTTCGCGTATTTCGTGTAGCGGAACAGCTGCTTGCCGATCTGCTTGGCAAGCTCACGGGTCGGCGCGATCACCAAGCCTTGAATGACGGGTTTTCTGGAATCGATTTTCGTTAACAAGGGCAACCCAAACGCCGCCGTCTTTCCTGTTCCCGTCTGTGCCTGAGCACAAAAATCTCCCCCGTTCTTAATCAAAAACGGAATGGTTTTTTCCTGCACCTCCGTCGGCGTGATGATTCCCAGCTCCTTCAAGCCCTCGACCAAATCCGCCGGTATTCCCAATGTTCTAAATGCGCTCAAAATCTTAAATTCGTGTTACCCCGCCAACCTGACTGAGGATTTCCGAAATGACGAGCCATAAGAAAAAGTCGATGATTAAAAAGATTCAAATACCCCACGCCCTGCGCGTTTGCCGCGGCGATGATCTCTGCCAAAAAAATCCGTTTTCTCCGTTATCAATTTTTGCACGAGATATTAAACTCACGATTCCCCCACAAAAAAAGCCAGTCGGAGATAAACCCGACTGGCTTTGAAAACTCCTGATAAGGAATCTTAGTAACGGTAGTGATCCGCCTTGAAGGGACCTTCTGCGGAAATGCCGATGTAATCGGCTTGATCTTTGGTGAGCTTGGTGAGCTTCGCGCCGATTTTGGCGAGGTGCAAACGTGCCACTTCCTCGTCGAGATGCTTCGGAAGCACCGTAACTTGTCCGGCCTTGTAGGTCTCGCGATTTTCCCAGAGATCGATTTGGGCGAGCGTCTGGTTGGTGAAGCTGTTGGACATCACGAAAGACGGATGACCGGTTCCGCAACCGAGGTTTACCAAACGACCTTCAGCAAGCATGTAAATGCTGTTGCCTGTGGCGAAAGTGTATTTGTCCACCTGGGGTTTGATGTTCAGACGGGTCACACCCGGTGCTTTGTTCAACTTGTCCATCTGGATCTCGTTATCGAAGTGACCGATATTACAAACGATGGCCTGATCTTTCATTTTCGACATGTGGTCGAGAGTGATGATGTCCTTGTTACCGGTGGTGGTGACATAGATATCGCCCCAGCCAAGCGTGTCTTCAATGGTAAGAACGCGGAAACCTTCCATCGCGGCTTGCAGCGCGCAGATCGGATCGACCTCGGTCACAACCACTTGCGCGCCGGCACCACGGAGGGCTTGGGCACAACCTTTACCAACATCGCCGTAACCGCAGACCACTCCGACTTTGCCGGAGATCATCACATCGGTCGCACGCTTGATGCCGTCTAACAGCGACTCGCGGCAGCCGTAGAGGTTGTCGAATTTCGATTTCGTCACGGAATCGTTCACGTTGATGGCGGGAACGAGAAGTTTGCCCGCCTTCGCCATCTGGTAGAGACGATGCACACCGGTCGTGGTTTCTTCGGAAACGCCTTTCCAGTCTTTGACAATGGTATGGAAAATTCCGGGTTGCTTGACTTTGATGACTTTCAAAAGATCCTTGATCACCTGCTCCTCTTCGCTCTCGCCGGGCGACTCGATCCAGGTCGAACCGTTTTCCATTTCGTAGCCTTTGTGGATGAGCAGGGTTGCGTCACCACCGTCATCGACGATGAGTTGCGGACCGAGGCCGTCCTTGTTGACGAGCGCCTGCCAGGTGCACCACCAATATTCTTCCAAAGTCTCGCCTTTCCATGCGAACACCGGAATCTCACGAGCCGCAATCGCTGCTGCAGCATGATCCTGTGTGGAGAAAATATTGCAGGAAACCCAGCGCACCTCGGCACCGAGATCGGCAAGTGTTTCGATCAACACCGCGGTCTGAATGGTCATGTGCAACGAGCCCATGATGCGGACACCTTGAAGCGGCTTGGTTTTGCCATACTTCTCACGCGTCGCCATCAAGCCCGGCATTTCATGCTCAGCAATGTCGATTTCCTTGCGTCCGAAGTCGGCAAGGCCGATGTCTCTTACTTTATAGTCTGTGAAGCTCATATTATTTTATCGAAGTGTTGTTTGTTTTTATAGAGTGGATGATGCGAAGGGGTTTAGACAGAAGACCTGGAGACAGAAGACATAAGACTAGAAAAAGAGGCTCAATAGAGAGTTGATCATTTTAGGACGCAGACGCTTACGTAGTCCTTCGATCATTGATGATATTTCTCTTACTTCATCGATCAAAGTCTTCGCAACTTCCTCGGAAAAAATTCCAGCTTTAAGACCGATGTATAATTGAGTCCTAAGCTCGCCGGCAGAACCTTTTGATATCGCCAAGAATCTTCGGAACTCGCGATCGCTATCACGATCTGCACCTTCAGCAATATTGCATGGAATCGAAAGACAAGAACGAGCCATTTGATCTCTCAGACTATACAGACGGATATCGTCTATGAGTTTGTAAACATCCACCGCTAAACGCGATGAACGTTTCCAAACTTCAAGCTCTTCGAAATTATGCATCTCTTATCTTCTGTCTTCTGTCTGACTATCTTCTGTCTTTTATTTGATCGCTTTCTTAAGCGCGGAAACTTTGTCCGTTTTCTCCCATGTGATATCGGAATCGTCTTTTCCGAAGTGACCGTAGTTGGTGGTTTTCGAGAAGATCGGGCGAAGCAGGTTGAGCTGTTTGACAATGTCTGCGGGATTGAAGGAAAAGACTTTGAGAACGGCTCCGAGGATTTTCGCATCGGAAACGGTTCCTGTGCCAAAAGTATCGATGTGCACGCTGCAAGGCTCTGGATGACCAATGGCGTAGGCGAACTGCACTTCGCATTTGCTGGCGAGTCCTGCGGCAACCACGTTTTTCGCAACCCAACGACCCATGTAGGCGGCGGAACGATCGACTTTCGATGCGTCTTTGCCGGAGAAAGCACCACCGCCGTGGCGACCCATGCCACCGTAGGTATCAACAATGATTTTACGGCCTGTCAGACCACTGTCTCCCTGAGGACCCCCGATGACAAATTTACCGGTCGGGTTGATCAGGAACTCGGTTTTCGAGGTCAGCATGTTTTTCGGAAGGACTTTCTTGATCACCTGTTCGATACAGAATTTCTCAATATCTTTATGCGCCACATCCGCGGTGTGCTGGGTGGAAATCACCACGTTGACGATGCGGGTCGGCTTGCCATTCACATACTCGACGGAAACCTGGGTCTTCGCATCAGGACGAAGCCATGGAGCAAGTTTGCCGGCTTTGCGGATTTTTGTTAGTTCGCGGCCGAGGCGATGCGCGAACATGATGGGAGCTGGCATGAGCTCAGGAGTCTCGTCGCATGCATAACCGAACATGATGCCCTGGTCGCCTGCACCTTGCTTCTTGGTTTTCTTACCTTCGGCTGCTTTCGCATCGACGCCTTGTGCGATGTCCGGACTCTGGATGGTGAGGTAGTTGTTGATAAAAAGAGTGTCGGCATGGAACACGTCGTCGGTATTCGTGTAACCGATTCCACGCACGGCATCGCGAATCACTTTGCCGATGTTGATGACTTCATCAATCGGCTTGGTTGTTCCCTTTTTCTTGTCCTGAAGTTTCGGGATGGTGATCTCACCGCCGACCACAACGATATTGCTCTTCACAAAAGTTTCGCAGGCAACGCGGCTTGTCGGATCAATCGCCAGACAGGCATCGAGAACGGCATCGGAAATGGTGTCAGAAACCTTATCTGGATGGCCTTCGCCAACTGACTCTGATGAAAAAATGTAGGTGCTCATTTGTTTTTTAATTTTCGTATCGTCAAATCGTGATGCGTTGATGTATGATATGAATCATGTCGTCAACCATCAAATGTCTGAAACTCATTTCCGATACCACCCGGTTGCGGATTCTTGCGTTGCTCGCCCAGGATGCCTTGTCGGTCGCTGAGCTGCAGGAAATTCTCGGCATGGGTCAGAGCCGGATTTCCACCCAGCTTTCCCAGCTAAAAGCCGCAGGCTTGGTGAACGACGAGCGTGCAGGAAAAAACAATGTTTACTCCGCATCCATTCCGACCGGGCTTTCGGACGTGGTCTCCCATGCCGTCGCCGAAATTCCAGAGACCGGGGCCGACAATCTTGCCCTGAAACACATTCTTTCGAAACGTAAAGACTACGCCCGCGCCTATTTTGACGAGCTGGCGGGTCGCTTTGGCAAGGACTACGTCCCCGGCCGCTCATGGAAAGCACTGGCCGAGGCATTGATCAAATCCCTCAACTACCGCCATGTCGCCGATCTCGGAGCGGGCGAAGGCACGCTTTCCCAGCTACTTGCCCAGCGTGCGGAAAAGGTCATTGCTGTCGATCTCTCCCCGAAAATGGTCGAATACGCGCAGTCCCTTGCTCGCAAAAACGGCCTTCATAACCTGGAATTCCGCATCGGTGATATCGAGAGTCCGCCCATTGATGATGGCAGTATCGATCTCGCCATACTCAGCCAGGCTCTGCATCACGCAGAAAACCCCCAGCGCGCCATCGATGCCGCCCACCGTATCCTCAAGCCCGGCGGGCGCATCATCATCCTCGATCTCCTTCAACATACCTTCACCGAGGCCCGTGAACTTTACGCCGATCGCTGGCTGGGCTTCTCCGAAAGCCAACTCGCCTCCATGCTCAAAAAATCCGGTTTCACGGAAATCGAAACCCTCATCGCCGATAAGGAGGAGGCGCCACCGAAGTTTCAAACCCTTTTGGGTATCGGCAGACGCTAAAAAAAGTAAATGATGAAGAGTGAGTAGTGAAAAAGAAATATCTATATCTGACTGAACTCATTCTACTTACATTATTCAACTTTCACTCTTCATTCTTCACAACTCACCATTTATCCCCTAACTTCCAGGCCAACATGATTCGTTTCAGTCCCGTTCTTGTTCTCACGGCAATCAGCCTCCAACTTCTGCAAGCGCAAAGCCAGCCAGCGAACCATTCGGCCATCTACCGATCCGTTGTTCGGATCGCTGTGGATACGATCAATCCCGACTACGAAACTCCCTGGAATTCCGGTCAATTTGGAGGTGGCATCGGAACCGGTTTCATTGTTGGCAAAAACCAGATTCTCACCAACGCACACGTTGCCTCAAATCAAAATCGCATCCTTGTCACCGTTCATGGCAGCTCGAAAAAATATCCCGCAAAAGTCGAGTTCATTGCTCACGATTGTGACCTCGCCTTGCTCTCACTTGAGGATTTCTCGGACTTCAAGGACTTTCCGATATTTTCTTTCGGAGATACTCCCCAACTCGAATCCGAGGTCACTGTCATAGGCTATCCTGTCGGCGGATCCCGCCTGTCCGTCACCAAAGGCATCGTCTCACGCATTGATTTCCAGCCCTACTCTCACAGTCGTGCCGATTCCCATCTCATCGTCCAGATCGATGCCGCGATCAACCCCGGCAACTCCGGCGGCCCTGTGGTCCAGAACGGAAAAGTGGTCGGTGTCGCCTTCCAAGGTCTTCGCCAGGCGGACAACACGGGCTACATCATACCGACCCCGGTCATAAACCGTTTCATGAAGGATATCACCGATGGAAGTTACGATCAGTATGCGGAACTCGGAATCAGCGATTTCCCACTTTACAATCCTGCGATGCGAAAGGCCTTGGGATTACCCAACAACGACAAGGGAGTTCTCATCACCCGGGTCACGCCCACCAGTTCAGCAGACGGTATTTTGAAATCCGGCGATGTGCTCGTTTCACTCGACGGTCAATCGGTCGATTCCGCAGGACAAGTCATGATCGAAGGGGAAAAGGTCGATCTCGCCGAAATCGTCGAGCGTAAATTCAGCGGTGATCAAGTCGCCGCCCGGGTCATTCGCGGAGGCGCCTCGCTGGATTTCAATATCGAACTCAAACCTCTTCCGGCCGCCCGGATGTATGCCATCCGCTACGAGGCAAAACCCCGCTATGTCGTATTTGCGGGGCTCGTATTTCAACCGCTGGATACCAACCTTTTCGCCGCCTCGAAATTCACCGATGTCACCGTCCGCAGACTCTATACCGACTATGTTTCCAAAGGAATATTTGAAGAGAAAAAAGACATCGTCATCCTCACCCAGATCCAACCCGATTCGGTGACTTCACAAATGGACGACTTTACCGGTCTTGCCGTTGAAAAAATCGACGGTATTCCGGTCACCAGCCTCAACCAAGCTCATGAACTTCTTTACAAGGCGGAAAATCCCAAGGAATTCCATACCATCGAACTGTATGGTGCGAACCGCCCTCTCGTCGTCCCCCGCGCGGAAGTCGAGTCAGCAAATCGCAGGGTTCAAGCAAGCTACGGCATCTCCAGACTCCACAACCTCGAGGAGTAAAAATCCATCGTCTTTGAAACATGCCACGCGTCGCCATCGCTCTCGGCTCCAACCTCGGCAAGCGCGAAGCCAACATCGCCGCCGCTATTGACGAGCTGCGCCAAATCGCCAACCCCGGCGAAGCGTTTCTCACCGCCACGCTCCACGATACGGAGCCCCAAAACTGCCCACCCGGCTCACCGCGGTTTCTCAACACTGCGGTCGATTTTGATTATTCAGGAACCGATCCGTTGAAACTTCTCCAGCAGACCCAGGCGATTGAAAAAAAACTCGGTCGCGAACCCCATCCCGTCCGCAATGCTCCACGGTTGATCGACATTGATATCCTCCTTTTTGGTGATGTCATACTCGATCATCCCGAGCTACAACTACCCCACCCGCGCATCCACCAACGGCCTTTCGTCCTCAATCCGCTGCGTGAAATCAGAAAAGATTTTTGATTTTTCATAGGCAGGGACTTGTTTTCCCGAAAGTCCCTATCTGGCGCAGGACATGATTCCTTGGGCACAGAGACCCTTCACCTCTTGAAATAATTCTCAATCGCTTTCACCAGTCCGGGAATGTCGTGCTGTGCGGCTTCGACAGCCGGTTTGTGATCCAACGATCGAAGGGTTTCCGATGTCACGGGTCCGATGCT
>JBIKNX010000117.1:0-8564 GCA_044358435.1 Luteolibacter sp. | reverse complement strand
AAACAGGACGGAACGCAGCAACTCGTCTGGGCGATCCGCGCGAACATCATGGACTGGCCTGCCAGCGGCAGCAAGACACCGCTCGCCGCCATGACCAGCGACAGCTTCCGGATCACCTATGACATGGTGCCGGACATCACCTCCTTCAATCCCAACTTCCCCGGCAGCACCGCCACCATCCGTTCATTGAGTGATACAAAAGGAGAAATCATCGTGTATGTTCCACCCGACACCACGGATGCGCAGATCGCCTCACTCGCCCCAACCTACAAGCTTGATTACGGTGCAACTTGTAACCAGCCCAACCATGCACCTCCCTTCCCTGCCCTACGCGCACGCCAGCGTCCGGTTTCCTATGTAGTCAAAACGGATGCATCAAACAAGCGACCTGCGAAGACATATTCCGTATCCGTGGTCCGTTCATCCTTCACCTTTACTCCATGGACAAATGATGACGATTCGGGAATCTCCAGCAGCTCACCCTACACCGTGGCTGTGAATTTGGGTGGTGGTGCCATCAAGATCAAGGGTGTGAACTTCGAAGCATCGACCCATTTCGGTCATAATTTCTCCATCGATGGCGCCTCGGCCATGTTCAACGGAGGCCAGCACGCCATCACCGGTGACAGCCTCGCGCTGGGCTCCGATTTCCTCTACGATGGCAATCCCCTTAAAATAACCCTGAAAAATCTAACAAGAGGTAAAACCTACGAAACCTCTTTGTTCAGCTACGGATATGAAGCATCCGGCAGAACCCAGACTTTCGCCGCTAATGGTGATTCATGCGAGATTGACCAGGATGCCTTCGGCGAGGGTAACGGCATCCGTATCGTCTACCGATTCGTCGCCACCTCCAGCAACCAAACCATCAGCATCACTCCGGTCGATGGAGCCATCGGAACCTTCCACCTCTGCGCACTCGCCAACCGAATCGTGCCGGAGACGGCCCGCAAGTGAATGGCTGAATTTCCCGGAAAAACCAAAAATGAAACAGCAGTCCATCGGAAACCTCGCACTCACGAAAGCTCTTCTGCTTTCAGCGCTCACGGTATTGGCAGCGGATGGCCAGTCCGCGGCCCAATCCGAGCCCGTAATCAAGCTGGGTACGTTGTTCGGCGACAACATGGTTCTGCAGCAGGAGATGGAGCTGCCAGTTTGGGGTTGGAGCAAGCCGGGCACAGAGATCACTGTCGAATTTGCCGGGCAGAGGCAGCAGGCCGCTGCACGCGAGGACGGCAAATGGATGCTCAAGCTCAAGCCGCTCACGGCGAACGCCAACCCGGCCGGGATGGTGATCAGAGACGATGCCGGGGCGAAGGTTACGCTCACGAATGTCCTCGTCGGCGAGGTCTGGATTTGTTCCGGCCAGTCGAACATGGATTGGCCGGTGAAGTCACTCCAGGGACGCTATCAGGAGGAGATTGCCGCAGCGAACGACGGCGCGTTGCGGCTCGGGACGGTCAAACCACTTTTCGCCGCACGCCCTCTGGAGTATACCGAGGCGTCGTGGCAGGCATGCACGCCGTTGCAGGCCCAGGAATTCAGCACGGTCGCGCTCTTCTTCGGCCGCAAGCTTCGCGAACAACTGAAGGTGCCGGTCGGTTTGGTTGAAAGCGCCCGTGGCGGCTCACCGGTTGAAGCATGGATGAGCGAGGAAACCCTGCGCAAGGAGTTTCCCGAATTCAACGCGGTGCTCGATCCCTTTGAAAAAGTGGTGAAGGAAACCGGTGGAGTCTTTGACCGCCGCGAGCAAAGCAAGGTTCACGGCATTACCCAGGTGACGCCGACCGTATTCTACAACGCTCATATCCACCCCTTGATTCCTTTTGGAATCCGGGGGGTGATCTGGTATCAGGGCGAGAGCAACGTGGGCCGGGCGGAGCAGTATGCCCGACTCTTTCCCGCCATGATCCGGCAGTGGAGGAGCGAGTGGGGGCAGGGTGACTTTCCTTTCCATTATGTGCAAATCGCACCTTGCGGGGATAAGGACAATGCCGGCGCCTTCCTGCGTGAGGCACAGATGAAATCGCTCGCGGTGCCCAATACCGGCATGGCGGTGATCATGGATTTGGGGGACGCGAGGAACATTCATCCCTTGGAGAAGAAGCCCGTGGGCGAGCGCCTCGCCGCGCTGGCACTGGCGAAACACTACGGCCGCCACGATTTGGTGTGTTCCGGTCCTGTTTATACGAAACACGTAGTAGAAGGTGGCGCGATCCGACTGCATTTTGATCATCCGGGCGGTGGTCTCGCGACCCGTGACGGCAAGGAGCTGACCCACTTCACCATCGCCGGTGACGACAGGAAGTTTGTCGAGGCCGCTGCGCTCATCGAGGGCGACACGATCGTGGTATCCAGCCCGGCCGTCGAAAAGCCGGTTGCCGTGCGTTTTGCTTTCGGCAGCGCCGACGTTCCGAATCTGATGGATATGGCGGGCCTGCCCGCATCCTCATTTCGCACGGACAACTGGCCTGAAAACAAATGAATCACACGAGCAAACAAGAAAAATCATGAAACCGCAGACCACAATTTTTGAGAAGGGCTACGATCCGCAACGCTCCGAAGGCGCAGCCGTCCCTCCCGTTTTTCGAACCTCCACCTTCATCTTCAAATGCTCCGCCGACGGCAAGCGGGCCTTCGAGATTGCCTATGGCCTTCGCCCGCGCGATGCGGGGGAGAGTCCGGCCCTGATTTACTCGCGGGTCAACAACCCTAACAGCGAAATCCTGGAGGAGCGTGTGGGGGTATGGGACGGTGCCGAGGCGGCGGCGCTTTTCGCATCCGGCATGGGTGCCATCACCGGCTCCTGCCTGGCCTTCCTGCGACCAGGCGACACCCTTTTTTTCTCCGACCCCATCTATGGCGGAACGGAACACCTCTTCCGCCATGTGCTGCCCGAGTTCGGCATCACTGCCATTCCCTTCCCGGCAGGCGCTGACGCGGGGGAACTGGCGGCTCTGGTGGCAGTCCACGGGGCACCGCGGGTCATCTTCCTGGAGTCGCCCGCCAATCCAACCATGCAGCTTTGCGACATGGCAGGCGCGCGGGCGGTGGCCGATCAATGCTCCGTTCCCGGACGCCCCACCTTGCTCATGGTGGACAACACCTTTCTCGGGCCGATCTTCTGCCAGCCACTCGCTTTGGGTGCGGATCTGGTGCTCTATTCGGCCACCAAATTCCTCGGTGGCCATTCGGATCTGGTGGCTGGTCTGGCGGTGGGGAGCGCCGAGATCATCGAGCCGATCAAGACCATGCGTACCATCCTTGGCTCCAACTCGGACCCGGACACGGCCTGGCTCATCGGTCGCTCGCTGGGCACGCTGCAACTCCGCATGGAGCAACAGCAGCGCAATGCCTCCCGACTGGTCGAAGTGCTGCGCCGTCACCCCAGGGTCGCACGCGTTTATTACCCGGGACTTCCGGAAATGGGAGAATCGCAAGTGGCGCTTTGGCGGCGCCAGTGCAGCGGAGCAGGCAGCGTGATTTCGTTCGACATTCACGGCGGCGAGGCGGAAGCATTCCGGATTTTGGACGCGTTCCGGCACATACGTCTGGCGGTCAGTCTTGGCGGGATCGATTCATTGGTGGAACACCCCTGGTCGATGACTCACGCAGCCATGACGTCCGAGCAGAAACATCATGCCGGCTTCAGCGACGCCATGATCCGGCTCTCGGTGGGACTGGAGGATCCTGAGGATCTTCTGGAGGATCTGGAGCAGGCGCTCTCCAGCAGTCCGTCACCACAAGCAAACAAATAATGATGAACCCGAACCGGATTCTACTTCATATAACATCATCATGCGGAGTAACTCAAAGATGAACAAACCCAAGTTGTTTATACGTGTATTACTGTTGCTCGTGCCGTTGGTCTCCTTTTGCGCTGGCAGCGAGTCGTCAACCCTGGCGCGGGTTCAGGGGGATCAATCGCTGAAACTGGAAAACCGCCTTGTGGTGGTAGAGATCGACCGGACGAGCGGCGCGATGCGTTCAATCCATGACAAGGAGTTGAACAACACGTATGCATTTTCCGGAATCGGGTTCGAGGTGACGACCGCGACGGGCACCGTCCGTTCCGTTAAGGCGCTGAGCGCCGACGTGAAGGGCGGTGAAGCGGTGCTGAGTTTTGCCGACGGCGGCCTTGAGGTGAAACTGCATTACACACTCGGCGTGGATGACCGCTTCGTCGAGAAATGGCTGGAAATCAAGGCCGCCGATGGGAAGCCGTATTTCCTCAAGTCTGTCATTCTGGAAGACGCGAAGACGACGGCCTTTCAGGAGATTCATTTCCACGATGACCAGACGATCTGGCATTGCCCGATCAATCTCTTTCTGCGCGCAGGGAAGGGCGGCTGCTTTGCCGGGCTTGAGTATCCGTATTGGGATCTAACCCAAAAGGACAAGGAGGGTTTCCGACTTGGCTATCAACCGAACTATCAGGTCGCAGCCGGCGAGGTGAATATCAGCGAGAAATACTTCCTCGGTGTCTACCGTAAGGAAGGCATCCAGCGGGTTTCGCAAGGCCCGTATCCCGGGCGCGGGCGCTCGCCTTTGCTCTCTTGGGGGAGTACCGGGCTGGGGCAGCATTTCAAGGGTGGAAAGATTCCGCCTGAGGTGACGGATGTTCCCATCGAGGTGCTGGACTGGGGCGAAGTCTGGGCGATGCAGGCGTTCATGCGGAGCATCCAGCCCGACGACCTGCAGCTGCCCGAGGACGGTTACTGGATCTGGCAGAATGGCTGGTGGGCGGGATTAACCAATCCGCAACCGGGGATCCTTGATGCCTTGAAGGCGGCCGACATCCATGATGTCATGACTTACCAAACCTGGTACGGACGAGGCAATCATCCTAGCTTGGAACCATATCTGTATAAGATGCACATTGATCCGCTCGGATTTCCGGCTGATGCGGGGGTGGCCAAGGTTGCCGGGGCGGGCAAGGAAAATAAACCTCCTGCAGTGTGGCATGCGCCGTCGGAGGTGAAAGCGGACGCCACCAAGCCCGGCGAGTACACATCCGAGTTCATCGCGCCGCCAGCGATGGAAAGCTTGATTGATTACGGCAAGAAAATCGGGGTCCATGTCAACAGCTTCGCCGTGCCCGGCCTCCTCTTCGAGGCCAGGCCGGAGTGGTTTTCCCGTGATGAGAAGGGCAATCCCAGCCAGTATCTCTTCGGCCGCGGGGTATCGTGTCCGGCCAGCGACGACTACATGAAGCACGCGTTGGCGGTCCACGAAGCGGTGTTCAGCAAATATAAGCCGCGCTGGTGGGGCTGGGACGGGCGCTGGCTGAGCCACTGGGAAGTACCGTCATTTCGGCCCGGGCCACTTGGCTGCGGCATCGACGCCTGTCATGCAAAAAACCACGGACACCTGCCAGGCGACAACCTCTACAAGGAGTGGAAGAACATCCAGGCCTTCCTGAAGGCGATCCGCGAGAAGCATCCGCGCCTTTGTTTGGAATCCTATTACGGTCTCAAGCGCGGTGAACCTTGGGCGTTGCGTTATCTGAACTCTGCCGACAACTACTATGAAACCAACGGCGCGGACATGAACCGCTACCAAGCATGGCACAACCAGAACGACCGGTTCCGGCCGGTCTACAAGAACTACTGTGCTGTTTTCGGGGAGACCCCCGCGCAGTTTCAATACAATATCATCTCCACGATCAGCATGTCGACCTATTGCCAGATCGGGCCCGGGTTCAAGGGATTGGCTCATGCCGAAAACCGCGAGTTCCTCAAAAAGTGGCGGGCATGGGCAAGTAAGAACCATGCCTATCTGAAGGTGAAGCGCGACTTGTTTGACTGCCCGGGTGAGGCCGCGATCGACGGTAGCGCGCACATGATCAAGGACCGCGGCTTTTTGTTCCTTTTTTCCGTCGGCAAAGAGCCTGCCCGCGCATCGATCCCGCTGAACCGCTGGCTCGCTTTGGACGAGAATCCCAACGCTCTCTATCAGGTGAAAGAGGTCTATCCGCGCGATGGTGTCGATCTAGGCATCTACCGCTATGGCGACAAACTGCTCCATGACATGCCTCAAGGTGCGGCAGCGGTCATCCTCGCTCTTGAACCGGCAGCATCCGGAAGCAAGCCGAAACCTCCTGAAGCAGGGCTCATGAATGACAAGCATCCCGAGATCCCCGCTTTCCAAGTATCGCCTGCTGGACCCTAAATAGCTGAATTACAGCGATGAAATCTATCATGAAGCCCCCTAACATCACAAACAACACATCGGCCGTTCCAAAGATTTTTTTCGCCGTCCTTGTAACAAATGAATCACACGAGCAAACAAGAAAAATCATGAAACAGAACCCCATAACACGCGGAGCAATCGCTCTAACATCCATTGCGCTCGCCCTGTCGTCGTTTGCCACCGTCGCGGCGGCGGATCCCGCCGCGCCCAAGCCGCCGGATCTAACCGCAGGTGGCGAGAAGGACAAGAGCCACGACTGGTTGCTGGGCCCGACCGGGCTGCGAGGCTGGATGTTCTATCAGGATGGTCGCACCACCTACGCCCGCCAGATTCTGGTGACGGCGGTGGACAAAGGTTCGCCGGCGGACGGGATTGTGGCCGTTGGCGATGTGATCCTGGGTGCCGGTGGGAAACCCTTCGACGGTGATGCCCGCATCCGGTTGGCGAACGCCATCACCGCCGCGGAGACCAAGCAGGGTGGTGGCCTGCTGCGCCTGACCCGCTGGCGGGCGGGCGAGACGGCGAATGTGGAGCTAAAGTTGAAGGTGCTGGGATCTTACAGCGAAACTGCTCCGTATGATTGCCCGAAGTCGAAGGCGATATTCGAGCAGGGCTGCGAGTTGATTGCGAAGCGCGAGGATCGGTTCGAGCCCAAGGGCGGGTATGGCGAAGGAATGCCGGGTATGCTCAATGCCCTCGCGCTTCTGGCCAGCGGCAAGGAGGAGTTTCGGCCGCTGTTGGCCGCGCACGCCAGAAAAGCGGCTGCGATGATGAACAGCAAGGGCGTGAAGAACTTCCACGGCTGGGGTTGTTCCTACGCAAACCTTTTTCTGGCCGAGTATGTCCTGGCGACGGGCGACCAGGAGATGCTCGCGGAACTGAAGCGCACCACGATGGTGGCTGTGGAGGCCCAGAGCACCTACGGGACGTGGGGGCATAGCGGCCGCAAGCCCAACGGCAACTGCTCGGGCTATGGTGCCATGAACCAGGTCGGGTTGCCGATGACCCTCTCGATGGTACTGGCGCGCGAAGCCGGCGTGAAGGATCCAGCGCTCGACAAGGCCATCGCCAAGTCGGCGGATTTCCTGCGCTGGTATGTAGACAAAGGCGCGATTCCCTACGGCGTCCATCTGCCGTGGACGCAAACGCACGACGACAACGGCAAGACGTCCCTCGCGGCCGTACTGTTTGATGTGTTGGGCGACCGCGAGGCGGTCTCGTTCTTTTCAAAAATGGCCACCGCGGCCTATGACGAACGCGAGCAGGGACACTGCGGCAATTGGTTCAATATGATGTGGGCCCTGCCGGGCGTTTCGCGCTGCGGCCCCCTGGCCACGGGCGCCTACATGAAGGAGCAGAGCTGGTATTACGATCTTGCCCGCAACTGGAAGGGCGGTTTTGAATACCAGAAAATCAACCCGCACGACGAGAACAACAACTACACCGGTTGGGATCTAACCGGCACCTACCTCATGTCCTTCGGGCTGCCGCTCAAGAGCCTCTACGTGATGGGCAAAAAACCGTGCTCCGTGCCGCCGTTGAAAAACAAGGAAGTGGCGGACGTCATCGCCGCCGGACGCGACTCCTCTGTCGTGAACGGCAAGGGCGGCTACAAGGAGCGCAAGACGGAGGAATTGCTGGCCGGATTGGCGAGTTGGTCGCCGATTGTGCGCAAGCGGTCGGCCCAGGCGCTGGCCGCACGCAAGGAGGAGTGCGTGCCAGCCTTGCTCAAGATGTTAGACGGCGCCGACCGCCGTGCCCGCTACGGTGCCGTCGAAGCACTGGGCTGCCTGGGGCCGCGGGCCGACGCAGCCGCGCCGCGCTTGCGCGCCCTGCTCAAGGATCCGGACCCGTGGCTCCAGAGCCTGGCGAGCCAGGCGATCCGCTTTCTGGGACCGGAAGAACGCAAGGCCAGTGCGGACGACCTGCTGCGCATGGCCGCCACTCCCAACCCGGCCGACCCGCGGCGGACGATCCATCTGAACGCCAGCCTCGCCCTGTTCTGCGGCTATCCCGGCGTGGGCGGCCCGACCCTGCTGAGCGGATCGATCGAGGGCGTGGACCGCAAGCTGCTCTATCCCGCCGTCCGGTCGTTGTTAGAAAACGACGACTCGGTCGCCCGCGGCGGACCGGGGGCCATTTACGGCATGTTGAGCGACCGCGATCTGGCGGAGTTGCTGCCGGCCATCATCAAGGCCGCCAATGAAATGCCGCCGACCAACGAAATGTTTGAAGACGGCCCGCGCCTGTCGGCCTTCGACGTGCTGTCGAAGCATCACATCCGTGAAGGCATGACGATGATCGTGGAAGCGCTGAACGGGGATCGGCTTGGGGGCGATGTCATTCAAAACTGCCTGGACTATCTTCTTCGC
>JBIKNX010000116.1:0-8682 GCA_044358435.1 Luteolibacter sp. | reverse complement strand
CCTTATGAAATCCACGCTCACCGCGTCCGCGCTCTTGTGTCTGATCACCGCGCAACCTCTCATTGCCGCACCCTCGGAAATACTCTCTTTCGAGGGCATTTCCCCGCGTATCCGCAAATACAATCCGAAGCTCGCCGCCGCCCGCTTCCGCATTGACGAAGCCATCGGCCTTGCCAAGCAATCCGGCCGGCTCTCCAATCCGAGTCTCGATACGGGAATATCCAACAACCCCCGCACCAACGAAGGCAGCCTCGAAATCGGATTCACCCAGAAATTTCCACTGACCCGCCGGCTTGGAATCGAAAAAGAAATCAGCGGCACGGAAATCCAAGCCGCGGAAGCCGAAGTGAAAAATGTGGAGCGTCTCCTCATCGCTGAGGCGCGGAAGGAGTTCGTCATGGCGGTTGCGATTCGGGATCGAAAAAACCTACTCAAACAACAACAGGATCTCGCCACCGAACTCGCAAACTTCATCGCAACCAAATCCAAGCAAGGCGAAATCTCACCTCTGGATGCGGCACAAGCGAAGCTCGCATCGTTCAAACTCACCTCCCAGGAGCGCCAACTGATCACCGAAGAAACCGCGATACTCGGAAAACTTCGCCCGCTGTTAGGCATCGCCCCGGAAGCCTCGATCACTCTCTCGGGATATCCATCAATCCTCCCTGTCTCCCATGACACCACGCTTCAACGACCGGATCTCACCTCGGCCAAACTTCAGGTTCGTGCCGCGGAGTCCGGCATCAAGCTGGAGCAAGCCAACCGCAGAGAAGACATTGAACTCTCACTCTTTGCCGCGGGCGAACGAAACGAGGACGCACCGAACGGCATGGCAAATGAAAGCATCTTCGGATTCAAAGCATCCATCCCGCTGCCGTTTTGGAATGACAACCAAGGCCACATCGATGCCGCAACCGCACGCCGAAACCGCAAGCATCAGGAGGTGAAAACACTCGCCAACCAGATCGAGCACGAAGCGCAAACCGCTCTCACCGAAATACGTCAGTGGACAGCGCTTCTTGGCGAGCTCAATGAAAAACTTCTCCCTCTCGCCAAAGAACAATCCGACCTCCTCGAAAAGGCCTACCAGGAAGGTCAAGCCGACCTGCAATCCGTTCTCAACTCCCGCCATCAAATTCTCGAACTGCTCTCCACCCAAATCGACGCCACCCGCGAATTGCACCTCGCCAACATCCGCCACCAAGCGGCGCGTGGCGCGGGCTTTTAACCGCCAATCCAATCCATACCTCTTTGCATATGATGAAAATTCCATTTCTAACCGCCATTCTGATCAGCGCAGCACTTGCCGCTGAATCTCCAAAGCGCAATGAAAATACCGTCGTGCTAGATGCCAACAGCATCCAGAACCTCGGCATCGAGACGGCTTCCGCTGAAGAATCCGCTTTCGAGACGACGGTTCCGGTGCTGGGTGAAATCGAACATACCTGCGAAAGCCACTCCGTACTCTCTAGCCGTATCCCGGGAAGAATCATCGAGGTGCTCGCGCACAAGGGCGATTTCGTGAAAAAAGGCAATGTCCTGCTCCGCGTCGAAAGCCGCCAACCCGGCAATCCTCCACCGACCATCGAACTGGCAGCACCCGCTGATGGTCTTGTGACCGAGTCCATGGGACACCTCGGCGCACCTGTCGAACCGGATCACATGCTGATGGAAATCCTCGATCTGAAAAAGGTATGGGTCGTCGCGCATATTCCGCAGCACCGGGCGGCTTTGCTCAAAACGGGGCTCAAGGCACGCATCCGAATTCCCGCCCTCGGCACGGGAGAGCAGGAATCGACATTCCTCCAGCTTGGCACCGGCGATGAATCCCGCCCGTCCACCGTGGATGCCATTTTCGAACTGGCCAATCCCGAAGCCAAACTCCGGCCGGGCATGCGGGCGGAAGTTTCCCTGATCACCCACAAGCGCGAAAACGTGCTCGCCATTCCACGTGAGGCACTACAGGGCGATCGATCCAACCGTTTCGTTTTCATCAAGGACTATGAATTGAAGAACGCCTTCGTCCGCGTCTCGGTGACGATCGGAGAAATCAACCATGATCGCGTGGAAATAACCTCCGGTCTTTTTCCCGGTGATGAGGTCGTGCTCAAAGGTGCCTATGCCCTCTCTTTTGCGGGAAAAGGCAGCGCCTCGCTCAAAGAAGCACTCGATGCCGCACACGGACATCCGCACAATGAGGACGGCACGGAAAAGACCGCCGAGGAAATCGCCGCAACTGGCCATGACCACGAACACAGCCATGAGCATGACAGCGGCAACCCGCTCGTGCTGTTTCTTGCCATCACCTGCGGCATTCTGCTGGTGATGGTTTCCATCCTCCTGTTTCGCAACCGTTCAAAAGTCTAAACGATCATGCTCAATCACCTGATTCGCTTTTCGCTCAAGAACCGGGCCCTCGTTTGCGCGAGCGCGCTGTTGATCCTGCTGTTGGGCCTGCATACCGGCTCGGATCTCCCGGTCGAAGTCCTTCCGGACATGACGAAACCCACCGTCACCCTCCTGACGGAAGCCCCCGGTCTCGCCCCTGAAGAGGTCGAAACCCTCGTCACCCGCCCACTTGAAAACACTTTGTTAGGCATCGCAGGGCTCGATCGCCTCCGCTCAAATTCCGATGTCGGACTCTCTCTGGTGTTTGTGGAGTTCGCCTGGGGCACGGATATCCACAAAGCCCGCCAACTCGTCCAAGAACGTCTTCAAGCCGCGAACCTGCCCAAAACCGCCCGTTCCGGCATGACCCCGGTTTCCTCCCTCATGGGGGAGATCCTGCTCATCGGCCTGCGCTCAAAGGATGATTCCATCACCCCGATGGATCTCCGCACTTATGCCGATCTGAACATCACCCGCCGCTTGCAAAGCATTCCCGGAGTCGCCGAGGTCCTCGCCATCGGCGGCGGGGTGAAACAAATCCACGTCGAACCGGATCCTTTGAAAATGCAAGCCGAGGGCGTCGCGTTGGATGAACTCGAAACCGCCGTATCGCTTTCTGCAGGAAATGCGACAAGTGGCTATCTCCAATCCGGTCCACGCGAAATCATGGTGCGCAATCTCGCCATGACCGCTGATCCTGCGGATATTGCGGCATCACCCGTGAAACGTATCGGCAACCGCACCATCATCATTGCGGATGTCGCCAAGGTTGGATTTGGCATTGCCACCATGCGCGGCGATGCGGCGATTGCACTCAAGGAAAAGGGAGACAAACAGGAAACCGCCGGTGTGATCCTCAGCATCGATAAATCACCGGGCTTCGATACCATGAAGCTCAGCTCCCGGATCGAGGATGCCCTCGCCGATCTCTGTCCCAACCTGCCCGCCGGCGTCGAGGCTGAAATCCTTTTCCGTCAGGGCGATTTCATCGAAAGCGCGGTCGGAAATCTCAAGGAGGCCATCCGCGATGGCGCGATCATGGTCACCATCATTTTGTTCCTTTTCCTGCTGAATCTTCGCACCACCGTCATCACCCTGACAGCCATACCGCTCTCGTTCGCGATCACGCTGCTCACGTTCAAATGGTTCGGTATCAGCGTCAACAGCATGACCCTCGGCGGCATTGCCGTAGCCATCGGCATGGTGGTCGATGACGCGATTGTCGATGTGGAAAATGTCTTCCGCCGTTTGCGTGAAAACGCCTCGCTCCCCCAACCGATTCCGCGCATTGAAGTCATCGCTTCCGCCTCCGGCGAAGTCCGCTCCAGCATCCTGTATGCGACCCTGCTCATCATCCTTGTATTCATTCCGCTGCTGGGTCTCTCCGGCCTGGAGGGACGCCTCTTCCACCCTATCGCCATCGCGACGATTGTCAGCATGATCGCCTCTTTTGTCGTCTCCCTGACTGTCATTCCGGTCCTTTGCTCTTTCCTTTTGAAACCCGAGGAAGGCAAAAAACATCACGATGGTTCGCTTGTCCGCGCCCTCAAGGCTTTCACACAGGCCACTTTCCTCCGAGCGGCTTTCACCGCACCTTGGATCGTGATCGGAATCGTCTTGATCCTAATGCTCGGTGCGGCTTCGCTTTATCCGGGTATGGGCAAGGAATTTCTTCCCACTTTCAATGAAGGCAGTGCCACGATCTCCTTTGCCAGTGCTCCAGGAAGTTCCTTGAAACAGTCCAACGAAGTGGGCAAACAAGCCGTCGAGCTTCTGCTTCAGATCCCGGAAGTGAAGTCCGTGGGCCGCCGCGCCGGGCGCGCCGAACGCGACGACCACGTCATGCCGGTATCCGTCAACGAATTCGATGTCGAGTTCCATAAAAGCGGACGTCCCCGCGATGAGGTGTTCGCCCATATCCGCGAGAAGCTCAGAGGCATTCCGGGCACTTTCGTGAATGTCGGACAACCCATCGGCCACCGCCTCAGCCACATGCTGAGCGGAGTTTCCGCAAAGATTGCAGTGAAAATCCATGGCCCGGATCTCGATACGCTCCGCCGCCTCGGCACCCAAATCAAAAATGCCGGAGAGGCCGTTCCCGGTCTCACAGACCTGAACCTCGAAGCCCAGGTGCCGATCCCGCAAATCCGCATCGAGGTGAATCGCAGCCGCGCCCAAATCGAAAATATCTCGCCGGGCGAAATCAACAGCCAGGTCTCGCGTTTGTTGGGCGGGTCGATACTCGGCGAACTTCGGGAAGGAGAAGCCACGGTCGATCTCGTGATGCGCCTTCCGGAAAGCTGGCGCGCATGGCCGGAAAAAATCGGTGATCTCATCATCCAAACGCCCGAGGGACGCCATATCCCGCTCTCTCTGGTTGCCGATATCCACGAGGTCAACGGTCCCAACGTGATCAACCGTGAAAACGGTCAACGCCGCATCGTCATCGGTGCGAACACCAGCCAACGCGACCTCGAATCGCTCGTGAAAAGTTGGCAACGCGAAGTGGCGGAAAAGGTGAAATTACCCACGGGTTATACCCTGAGTTTCGAAGGTGAATATCTCGCGAGGCAGGAGGCGTCGAAACGCATCCTCATCCTTTTTGCCATCGTCGCCGGTGTTATCGTAGTCCTCCTCACCGGATATTTCCGCAGCGTTTCCCTTTCGCTCCAGGTCATGCTCAATCTCCCGCTCGCCCTTGCCGGAGCCCTAGCTTTCACTTGGTGGAAAATTGACAACATCAGCATCGCGACTCTGGTGGGCTTCATCGCTGTCGGCGGGGTGGCTGCACGCAACGGAATCATGATGATTTCCCACTACCTCCATCTCATGCGTAACGAGGGGGAAGTCTTCGGCATACAACTGATCACCCGAGGAACACTCGAACGGCTTGTCCCCGTTCTCATGACCGCACTGGCCGCAGGCATCGCGCTTATTCCCCTTGTGCTCTCCCCCGGCGAACCCGGCAAGGAAATCCTCCACCCCGTTGCGGTTGCCATCGTCGGCGGGCTTGTTTCCTCGACCCTACTCGACCTTATCGTAACCCCCGCTGTCTTCTTCCTGATCGGAAGAAAAGCGGCCGAAAAATCTCTCAGGCTGGATGCACCAGCCACCCGATAAACAAAATACCTAACCACATCATGAAAACAAAACTGACAACCGCCATCCTTACCTTGACCGCAAGCCTCGCCTTCGGGCACGGCGACATCGAGCTAGGTCCGAACAAAGGCCGTATTCTCGAATTCAGCAACGACGAAACCATGCACGGCGAAGTCACTGAAAAAGATGGGAAACTCCACATAGCCCTCCTCGATAAGGATATGAAGCCGGTGAAAGTCCAAGAGCAGTCCCTGACCGTCACCGCAGGAACCCGCCAAGCTCCGGTGAAAAGCGAGGTCTCCAAGACCGAAACCGGCTTCGTGATTCCTTCAACCGGTTCAGGAGAATGGCTAATCATCCAATACAAGGAAAACGAATCCTCCAAAGTCATCACTGCCCGGCTCCATTTCGATACTAAATCCTGCGCTCCTTGTGGGAATCCTGAATGGCGCTGTGCTTGCGAAGACAAGAAAAAAGAAGGGTCGTAACCTAGCCTCGACCGCATATGACGTGGGCATGCTGCCGCTGATCCGATCAAAAACTTGGGATCTACTTGCGGGCTTTCTCGTAAACAATGTCCGCAACTTCCGAGGTCACCTCGTAGAGCAACCCTTTGATCGGAACGGGAATGAGAATGCGTCCTCCCCCGGATTGTGCCGGGTAGGCTTGTTTGAGCTCCGGAACACGATCAAATGCGTTCTTCATCAATGTCACATTGACCTCGCCCTCATACCGATAGGAGCGACTCAATTTTTCCGATTCAATCTCACGCAGGCGGCGAGATTCACGCAAGTCTGCCAGCTTCTCGAACAACGACTTGTTCCCATCCGACTGGAATCCCACTTGGTTCCTGTTCATCAACTCTCCCGCCTCACGCAGAGACAGGTTCACTTCCTGGATGGATTCGTCCGCCGCAAGAATATTACCGAAAAACTCCGATCCATCATCCAGCGCCAGTTCTTCATCAGACTTGGGTTTTCTGACAACCATTCCACCGAACAAGCTCATCGTATCATCCGCGAAGAGTTTGAGATCCGATAACACCAAGCCTTTGCCTTGCAGTTCAATGCGGAATGAGCCGGTGGTGAAGTCCACACGATGGTAGGTATGATTCGCATCAACCACACTCAATGCCCGCAGCAACGGAATCTTATCTCTCAAGGTTACTATGTCACCCTTCTCCAGATCAACAACCCCTGTGAATCCGACCCCGTCTGTCGAATTGGTCGAGCCACTGACCGTAAACTCTCCCGATATCTTGCCCTCGACATAAGCCCTGGCAGCCATCGGCACTATACCGGAGATATCCATTCCCTTCATTTTCATATGTCCGGAAACGAGCGGACGTTGTCCTGACTTGACCTCAAGTTCCTCGAAAACCAGAGAACCCTCGTTTCTGCTGAAAATCGCTTTTTCAAAACGAATTCCTTTTCTTGTGATCAGAACATCGAGCTCCTGTATCTGAAGATTTTTGAGCCAGTTTTGGGAAAAAGTTCCCCCATGAAAACTCAACCGCCAGCCATCCTCAACCGGCACCGCCTTCATCTGACTGCCGGTAACCGATCCACGCGAGCTTTCGGTGTAACCCCATTTCATGGACATGTTCGCCACATGAATCGCATCCGGCCTCAAATCGCCCAAATCCTGAAATAACACATTTCCAATAGCTTCCGCCCCCTCGTCCGTATCCGCGCCCGCCCGCAGCAATAAATTCACCTTGGAAATCTGTACTATACCCGGTCTCCAGGCTTTCCCGAAATCGACAAAAAAATCTCTCTGGCACATCAAATTGGACAACTCCAGACCCCTGAAAAAGGAATTCTCCTCATCAATCAACGCCATACGCCCGATGGTAAATTTACCCCTTGCCCTGCTCATGCTTCGCACTTCAATTTCTTTGGCAGAGAAATTTTCCTGAAGTTCCTTGATCACCTGCTCCCTGAATCTCTCATCCCCTGTTAATTTGACCACTGCCACCCAGACAAGGGCCGCAGCAATCAAAAACAACCCCAAACGCAGGATTCTGTGGAAAAAATGAGCGATATAATTGCCATTCTGGCTCCCGATGGGGAGGGAATGCCTGAACTGGAACCAGAGTCCTTGCTTGGAAATCCAATAGCTCAGACGCTCATTGAAGTTTTGCCATTGCTCTGAATCGTAATTTCCGCTCATGTTCGCGGCACATTCAACCTGTTAACCCAAGATCTTGCCAGATTAAATTCCAAAAGATCGACAACTCCTCTCTTTCTACCCCTTGGAAACCGCCGATTACAAAGTCCAACTCGAAATTTTCGAGGGCCCCCTGGATCTCCTGCTCTATCTGATCAAAAAAGACGAGCTGGATATCCATACGATCTCGATCGAGAAAATCACCAAGCAATACCTCGATTACATCAATACCTTCAAGCTTCTGAACATCGACCTCGCCTCCGAGTTCATCGTCATGGCAGCCAATTTGATGTATTTGAAATCCAGAACCCTCCTGCCCCGGAGCGAACAACCTCCCGAAGACGATGTCGAGGATGATGATCCGCGTTGGGAACTGATCCGCCAACTCATCGAATACAAAAAATTCAAAGACGCCGCCGGCTTCCTCTCCCTTCGCGAGCTCGATCAACAAGGCCGTTTCGCCCACCAACCCGATCCCGGCAACAAGCCGACCGAGGAGCCTCCCGCCCTCGCGGAAATTTCCATCTTCGACCTCATTCGTGCGTTTCAGAATGTGCTCAAACGCTTCGAGGAATCCCACGATTTCGGCGATATCGTCGACGACCGCTTCACTGTGGCCGATAAAATCGAGTTTCTTCTGGATCATTTCAAACCGGGCCAATCGCTGAGTTTTGATGCCATGTTCCAAACGGCCACCACCCAATCGGAGATCATCGTCACTTTCCTCGCCGTCCTGGAGTTGATGAAGCTCAATCAATTCATCATCCGTCAGGACCATCTGCTGGGCAACATCACCGTCATCCGCCGCACCGCCGTCGATATGCAACACGAAGACGCCCCCGAGGAATGAAATCGCTCAAATGAAAAACATCACGCACCGCAAACACGCCAAAAGACGGCAATTACTTCAGTCGGTATACCTTTTTCTGTTTTGCTGGAATCTATCCGCATGTCCTGGACCTGCGGACAAACCCATCCCTCCCCTCGATCCCGAAAAAGCAGACCGCAAAAATTTGGATCACGTCG
>JBIKNX010000285.1:0-2500 GCA_044358435.1 Luteolibacter sp. | reverse complement strand
CTATTGTATGACAATTTCGTCATGTAAAGCATTTGATGGTGCGGTCCTGTTTTTTTGGATCATTTTTCACAAAAATCCGCATATTTCGGGCAATCTGTAAGAATCAGCGGCTGAATTTCGTTCTTTTAAGAGTTTCTCATCACATGTCTCAGCTCAGATTTCTACTTTTGATCACGACCGTTTTCACCGCCCCTCTCGTCGCGGCGCAGCAAAACGGAGAGCAACTCTATACCCAGTTTTGCTCCGCTTGTCATGCAGTGGATGGAAAAGGAGCCAATAACGGCATGTTTCCGCCCCTTGCCGGCAGCTCATGGCTGCAGGACAATCCCAAACGCGCTGTCGCGATTGTCCTCTTCGGCTTGCATGGCCCAATCGAAGTCAACGGCAAAACTTACAACTTGGAAATGCCCCCGCAAGGCGCCGCGCTCACCGATAACCAAATTGTATCCATACTCAATTACATCAACAGCTCATGGGGCAACAAGGGAGAGACCGTGCCTCGGGATCTGATCCGCGTCACGCGCTCCGAATTTGCTTCCCGCACCGAACCTTGGACCGGGCCCGAACTCCTCAAACTTTTTCCACTCCCTATTCAAAAAACCGTCCTCGCCGACCTCACATCAAGGGTCTACAAAGGCCAGTGGAACCAAATTCCTGACTTTGACAAAATTCAGGCGGAAAACATCGAGGAAGAGCACAACGGCCAGATCAGTCCATCCATTTCCGGAATGGATGTTCACTTTGGAATTGTCTGGGAAGGCAATTTCATGGCTCCGGAAAACGGAGAATACGAGTTTGCTCTCGATTCGGACGATGGCGCACGCATCACGCTGAACGATCAGATCGTTTGTGAAGTCAAAGGCAACGGCCCGATGAACGGCTCCCGGGCCATAAAGAACAAAATCATACTAAAAGAAGGGAAAAACTCGTTTCGAATGGATTATTTCCAAGGCACGGGCTTCAAAGGCCTGGAATTGAAATGGAGAAAATCCGGCGACAATACATGGAATTGGCTCACGGACAAACCGGCACCCGTCAAAAACGGAAGCCCGAGTATTCCGCTTGTCCCGACAGATGACAAAACCGCGATCTATCGGAATTTCATCGAGGGCACCACGGCCCGCGGCATCGGCTTCGGCTTCCCGGGCGGACTCAATCTCGTTTACTCGGCGGACCATCTCGCGCCGGAACTTGTGTGGACAGGTGAGTTCATGGACGCGGGCCGCCATTGGACCAACCGCGGTCAAGGAAACCAGCCACCGTCCGGAGTGAACGTGATCAAACTGACCAATGACCGTTTTCTTCCCGCAGAAGCCCGCTTCAAAGGCTACTCGCTGGATCCTCTGGGCAACCCGACCTTCAACGTTTCCATCGGCAAACAGGTTCTCAGTGATTCATGGAAGCCCGGAAAAGAAGGAAATTTGCTTCGCACTCTGACACTCACCGGCGGACCCGAATTGAAAATCACGCTTGGAAATGCGACGGTTGCGGGAGCGGATTCCGTCACCCTGACACCAAACAAACCCGTGACGCTGACTTACCTCCTAAAATAATTCCCCAGCACTTTTGAAGATCTAACATCATGCGCTTTCTCCTTCTCCTGACAGCCACTATCACCTCGGTTCTGTCCCAAACCCAATCCGACTACTACCTTCGTGAGGAAATCCCTCTTCCCAAAGGCGAGGTCATGGAAATTTCCTCCATCGCCCTGATGCCGGATGACAGGGTCGCCGTGGCCACACGCCGCGGGGATGTGTGGATCTGCACCGGTGCCTACGGCAACGACCTCTCAAAAGTCACATGGAAAAAATTCGCCTTCGGTCTCCATGAACCGCTCGGCATGTATTATCAAAAAGATTCGCTCTTCCTCACCCAACGCCCGGAATTCTCCCGCATCCGGGATTCCGATGCCGATGGCACGGCCGATGTATTTGAAACGATCAACTCCGATTGGGGCATCAGCGGTGACTATCACGAATACGCATTTGGAACCTCTCCCGACAAAAACGGTGACGTATGGATCACTCTCTGTCTGACAGGATCCTTTCATGCGAAAGCCAATTGGCGCGGATGGGTTCTCCGTATCACCCCGGACGGAAAAATGATCCCGACCTGCTCCGGCATCCGCTCGCCCGGTGGCATCGGATTCAATGCGGAAGGTGACACATTCTACACGGACAACCAAGGTATCTGGAATGGCTCATCCTCTCTCAAATGGTTGAAACCGGGCTCCTTTCAAGGCGCACCGGTCGGCAATGGATACCACAAGCTCGCCAATCTTCCCGAACCTCCAACACCAAAGGACGGATCCCGCATCCTGATCGAACGAACGGAACATCCGGAGTTCATTCCGCCTGCTGTCATTTTTCCTCACGGAAAAGTTGGTCAATCTCCAACAGGTATTCAGCCCGATCTCAGCAACGGGAAATTCGGTCCGTGGAAGAACCAAGTCTACGTCGGAGAGCAAACCCATTCCCAAGTCCAACGCGTCTGCCTTGAA
>JBIKNX010000115.1:0-8779 GCA_044358435.1 Luteolibacter sp. | reverse complement strand
ACCGCAGCTTCGAATTGCTACAAACCACTCTGTTTCATACACTTGGGAAACTACCGGAGCCGAAGTTCACCCACAAATTTTGCTGAAGAGCCCTTTTTTCAATATCCAGAGAAACGCAAATCTGTCGTTGGAACATCCTTCGTTTCCTTTGTTACCTTCTGTTCAATAATCTAAATTCAATGAACAAGAAGCTAGGATATGAGCGCCGCAGGTTCTGGACTGCAGGATTCTTTATTCCTAGCTCCTAATTCACAGGGACGGACAACTGACAGTAATTCTCACTCCGTTTCCCCTAACAGCCAGCGGAAGGATTTGATCTGAACGGATGGTGGTGGGATTTGATGTCCGCCTTCGAATGCGAATAGACTGACGGTGCAGCCGCGCTCTTGAAGGGTTTTGGTGACGGATTCCAAATAGCTGGCGACGGCGGTGTCTTTATCGCCGTTGACCATGGCGACGCGGTAGGCGGGATAGGGACGTTTGTCGTGAGGTGCTGGCCCGAGCCAGCCGACATTCGAATAGATGCCCGCGAACTTCACATGTTGCAGAGCCGCTGAAGTGGCGAATGCGGCGACAGCTCCTCCCGATGTTCCACCGAGAAATAAGCGGTTTTTGTCATAGGGCACATGGGCTTCAAAGAGCGTGAGCATCGCATCGAACTTTTTGCTCATCTCATTGGTGTCTTGTCCGTTGCGGAAAGTCTCGCTGCTGGCGAGGATCATTTTGGTTGTTTCCGCAGCTTCGATGTGGCGAAGGATGTAACGGATCGGGTTTCCGCTGGGATCGTAAATAAACATCAGCGGCCTGGGTTTCGCGGGGTCGACATCACCCGATGGATGATAGACATAAAATCCCGCCCGGCCTTTGCCCTCCTTGTCTTCGATGCGTTCGAGCTTACCACCGTATTCTTTCACTTTTACGGCAAGCTCCTCGTTCATTTCGATCCATTCCAGAATCCATGCCTTGTCTCTGACTGAGAGATCCGAGAACGATAGGATGGATTCCTTGCCTCCGGACAAGCGCAGGGTGATTTTTTCGTTGGCTTCATCCACCGCGATGATTTCGGCATCGTATCGGCTGCCGTCCTTGTTCTCCCAATTCCGGATTTCCGAGTTCGCGGACAAATGCGCTGCAGACAAACAAAAGGCTACCAGCGGAGCGACAAAACGGAGCAGATGAGGGGATTTCATGATGAAATGGTAAAAATCTGTATCGATATGAGATGAATTCAGCCGTTATCGCAAGTGTTCATAGCGAATATCATTGTGATAATGATCTGCGGCTGTTTCGTATTAAGTAGTTCAAATGTCATGAGATCATTACCTATCGCCATAGCTATTACAGTCGCTGCATTACAGGCATCTGTTTTTGCGGAGAAACCGAAGGCCCTCCGTGAAATCACCGCGCCGCCCGCGGAGCTCAAAGTACCGGATTTTTACAAGAAATATATCGATGCCAAGGGTTACCCCATCATCGCTTCCGGCACGGTGAATGACTACGCGCTGCGTGAGGCGGCTTACCTCGTCGATATGATGTTGGTGAAACGCGATGACATCCGCGCGGCGATGACCCAGAGCGGTTCGCGGCTTTCCATCATCGCCTGGAACGAATTCACCACCGATGTTCCGGACTTCGCCCATTTCAAGCCGAAGGATTTCTGGGATGCGCGTGCTCGCGGCACCGGCGGCAGCGAAACCGATCCTTATTGTTCCTGCGGGGAAGAAAACCTGCTCGGTTATCCCGGCGATCCCTATTCCACCGAAAGCATTCTGATCCATGAAATCGCGCACAACATTCATTTGAGAGGAGTCAAAAATCTCGATCCCACCTTCGATGCCCGTTTGAAAAAGACCTACGATGCCGCGATGGCCAAGGGATTGTGGAAAGGCAAATACGCATCGGTCAACGATAGGGAGTATTTTGCGGAAGGCGTGCAGTCATGGTTCGACAACAACCGCGAGCCGGATCACGATCACAATCACGTCAACACCCGTGCGGAGTTGTTGGAATACGATCCCGGCCTCGCGGCGTTGTGCCGCGAAGTTTTCGGCGATACCGAGTTGAAATACACCAAGCCGGTCACACGTCTGACAGGTCACATGGAAGGTTACGATCCATCGAAAGCCCCGACCTTTGTCTGGCCGGAAAGATTGCAAAAAGTGAAAGCAGAGATTCGTGCTGAAGCTCTGGCTCGCAATATCAATGCAGAAAATGGCATTGAGCGCGAGATCCGTCAGATCTCCGGTTGGAATGTTCTCATCAACAAAGATCTTCTTGCCGATAAAACCAAGCCAGCTACGGAAAAGGCGCTGGGAATGCTAAAGGTCCAGCTCGATGAAATCATCAAACTCGTCCCGCCCGCCGCCGTGGCGGAATTGCAAAAGGTGCCGCTTTATTTTTCCCAACCCTATCCGAAATTCGGTGAGAGAGCGGAATTCCATCCGGATGCCGATTGGTTGAAAAACAACGGTCGTGATCCTGCGATGGGCAAGGCGGTCGAGTTCACCAACGTGAAATCCTTCGAGGAAGATACCAAACGCATGCCGAACTTCGCGCTCCACGAGCTCGCGCACGCTTACCATAACCGTTTCCTACCGAAAGGATTTGAGAATCCGGAACTGGTTGCCGCATACAACAAAGCGAAAGCCAGCGGAACCTATGACAAGGTCGAGCGCGTGGATTCCAAGGGAAACAAACGGATGGACCGTGCCTATGCCATGACCGATCCGATGGAATACTTCGCGGAAGCCACCGAGGCATTTTTTGTTAGAAACGATTTCTATCCCTACACCCGAGAGGAACTCGAAAAGCACGATCCGGAAATGGCGGCGCTGGTCAAAAAACTCTGGGGTGTGAAGTAGTCGGATTACTTCTCGATACGGGTGATCTTGTAACCGGCCTTTTCTAGGTGGGTGCGGATGCTCGGATCTCCGGAAAAGTGGGCACTCCCCGCCGCAAAGAAATGCACGGTATCGGGTGATTTTTTCAGCCGTTCCCGGATGGTTTCCGCCATGGTCTTGTCGCGTTCGGTGAGCAGCTTGTCGTAAAATCTCTTGCCCAGTTCCTTGTGTTCGCCCTCGAGCATTTCCTTGCAGGATTTTTCGATCAGTTGCTCAAGAAGCTCCGCGTCGCCCTGGATATAGGCGTCGGTGAGTTCCTTGAGGCTGTCTTTCCCATCGGCCCGCTCTTTCTGCATGTAGCGAAGGGTTTCCGAGAGCAGCTTGACCTGCTCATCCTCGGTGAATCCGCCAAGCAAACCCAATTGGAAATCAACGGTTTCCATCGCATCAGTTTTCTTCCCGTTGTTCACGGCAAGGATCCAAAGCTTCTGATCAACGGACGTGGCTCCGGTCAGCTGGGCTTTGAGCATCGGCAGGGTCAAGGCGATGGCCCACGTGCTTAGCTTCTCGAAGGGCTGCGAGTTTAGGGCTGGGTTGATGGCCTTGAGCTCTTCGTCGAGTTTCTTGGTCAGATTCGGGCCGATGGATCCGGAGAGGGTCTTGCCATCTTTTCTGAACAGCTTGGCGGTCATGCCCATTTGGGATTTCGCGTCCATCGGAATCTCGGTGAGCAGGATCTCCGCCTCGTCGAAAGCTTTCTGGGCTGCCGGATGGAGCTTGTTCAGCGCTCCGCCGCCCAAATGAATAGTCCCGAAGAGGTAGGATGGTTTTTTCAGATCGCCGCCTTCGATTTTCCAAAGTAGCGGTTTGACCGGATGATCCATTGCCTGCTGTGCCGAGACGGAAACGGCAGAGAAAGCGAACAACAGAGAGATAGAGAGGATGAGGAGTTTCATGGTAAAAGACACAAGATATTGAGACGGAAGACGGCAGGTGACTGTTTCATGGGCAAGTGACTAACTGGAATGCGGTTTTTCATTTGCTTGGAAAATCAAGCGCGTCTGCAGACACGCGGTCCAATGGGGAAGCGACTTCCAGTCTTTAGTCTTGTTTCTACAGGAGCAGATCCTTGACGATATGTCCGTGCACATCGGTCAAGCGGAAGCGTCGGCCTTGGAAGGTGTGGGAGAGGCGGGTGTGGTCGATGCCGAGTTGATTGAGAATTGTGGCATGAAAGTCGTGAACGTGGACGGCGCCGGGGGTGAAATGGTGCTTGGATGGATCGATCGCCTGTCCATCTGGTCCGACGATGTTGTAACCGTAATCATCGGTCGCACCGTAGGTGATGCCGGGCTTGACGCCGCCGCCTGCCATCCATGCCGTGAAGCAGCGCGGATGGTGGTCGCGGCCGTAGTTGTTTTTGGTGAGTTTGCCTTGTGAGTATGCCGTGCGGCCGAATTCACCGCCCCAGACGACCAGGGTATCTTCCAGCATTCCGCGCTGTTTGAGATCGGTGACGAGTGCGGCGCAGCCCTGATCGGTTTCCTTTGCTTGGTTGCGGATCGCTCCGGGCAGGTCGTTGTGCTGATCCCAGCCGGGATGATAAAGCTGGATGAATCGCACTCCGCGTTCCGCGAGGCGTCTAGCGAGGAGGCAGTTGGCGGCGAAGGTTCCGGGTTTTTCCGCATCGGGACCGTAGAGATCCTTGATCGATTGGGGTTCGCCGCCGATATCGGTGACTTCCGGCACGCTGGTTTGCATACGGTAGGCCATTTCGTATTGGGCGATACGGGTTTCGATCTCAGGATCGATCTCGTTTTGGAAATCGATTTGATTGAGGGCGGAAAGTTTGTCCAACAATGCGCGCCGACCCGACTTGCAAATACCATCGGGATCGGAGAGATAAAACACCGCGTCTTTCCCGGATGAGAAACGCACGCCTTGGTAGCGGGAGTCGAGAAAGCCGGTTCCCCAGAGCCGGGCGGCGAGCGGTTGGTCGGTGGTTTTTTTGGTGACCAGCACCACGAAGCCGGGAAGATTTTCATTTTCCGAGCCGAGACCGTAGGTGACCCATGAACCGAGCGAGGGTCGGCCGGCGATTTGGGAGCCGGTTTGGAAAAAGGTCATCGCCGGATCGTGGTTGATCGCCTCGGTCCAGAGGGATTTGACGAAGCAGAGCTCGTCGACAACTTTGGCGGTGTGCGGTAAAATCTCGCTGACCCATGCACCGGATTTTCCGTGTTGGGCAAATTTGAACTGTGAGCCCGCGAGTGGCAGGATCGCTTGGTTGCCGGACATGCCGGTGAGGCGTTGTCCGCGGCGGACGGAGTCGGGGAGTTGCTGACCGTTGAGCTCGTTGAGCTTGGGCTTGTAGTCGAAAAGATCCATGTGCGATGGACCGCCGGACATGAACAGATAGATCACGCGTTTGGCTTTTGGCGCGTGATCCCTGATGAATTTTTCTCCCAGCATGGCGGCTGAGCTTTTCTGCGGAAGCATGGAAGCAAGCGCAGCTCCGCCTATCCCGGTGGAGAGTTTGGAAAGGAAACGGCGGCGGGTGATTTCGAACATGGTTTTAAGTGCCTAGTGTGAAGTGAGCAGTGATCAGAGGAAAAATTCAGCGCAGCGTGATGTTGCTGTCCAAGTTGAGGAGCGCTTGGGCGAGGGTGGTGAAGGTGGCAATTTCGGTTTTGTCCAATTTGGGGTCGGCTGGGGAATCGCCGACTTTGAGCAGGGCCTCGGCATCGGAGGATTTTGATTTGAAGAAACCGCGTTGTTCGGTGATGAGTTCTGTCAGCAGTTTGACCTGAGCTTTGTCAGGTGCGGTTCCGATGACCTCACGATAAACCCATGTGGCGCGGGCTTCATCGGTGGTGCCGCCGAGTTTGATGATGCGTTCGCCGAGTTTGCGGGCGGCTTCGACAAACTGCGGATCGTTGAGCATGACGAGGGCTTGGAGGGGAGTGTTGGTGGCCATGCGGCGGGTGGTGCAAACCTCGCGGGTGGAGGTGTCGAACAGGGTCATGTTCGGCGGGGTGGTGGTGCGTCTCCAAAATGTGTATAGGGAGCGGCGGTAGAGGCCTTCGCCTTTGTCGGTCTTGTATTCGGGGAGGAAGTTGTTGATGTCTTTCCACATTGAGCCGGGAGCTTGGTAAGGATGCGCGGGTGGACCGCCGAGAGTCGGGGACAGCAGGCCGGAGTGAGCAAGCGCGGAGTCGCGGAGCATTTCTGCGGTGAGCCGGCGTGCGGGGCCACGGGCGAGGAGGGCGTTTGCGGGATCTCGCTCGCGGAGCTCGGGGGAGGCTTTGGAATCCTGGCCGTAAGTCGCGGAGAGGACCATTTGTTTGATCGCGCGTTTTTGATCCCAACCATGATTCATCAGATCCCTGGCCAGCCAATCTAACAAATCCGGATGGCTGGGTTGCGCGCCTTGGAGGCCGAAGTTATCCGAAGTCTCCACCAGGCCGGTTCCGAACATTTCCTGCCAGATGCGGTTGATCATGACGCGTGAGGTCAGCGGATGATCCGCAGAGGTCAGCCATTTCGCGAAGCCAAGGCGGTTGCGGGGTTCGTCTTTGGGAAATGGAGGAAGCCAATCGGGAGTCTCACGCCCGACTTGTTCGGTGGGCGAGGTGTAATCCCCGCGGGCGAGAATGTAAGCAGGCACCGGTTTTTCCGATTCGCGCATGGTGACGATTTCGCGGATGTCTTTTTCCGCATCGCGGTAAGCCGCGCGGGCTGCGGATAATTGCTTGGAAATTTCGCGCGCGTCCGGATCGATGGCGGACAGATAAAACTCGCGGAGTTGTTCCGGTGTGGCGGCGATTTCCGATGCGGCTTTTCCGGCATGAATCGCGGCGACTTCGAGTGCGGTGATCGCGCGGGTGTGGATCTGGATTTCATCGATCATGCCGCCGCGCATACCGATATCGCGGCCGCGGGCGGTGAAGCGCAGGCCGTTGCCGATGTGATAATCCCGGGTGAGGTTGTCACGTACGACGGTGGTTTCGGCGGATTTGCCGTTGATGAAAATTTCAAGCCCGGCGGCTTTACGCGAGCCGTCATTGGTGACGGTAACGTGGGTCCATTCTCCGGTGGGGATGGTTTGGGTGGTGGTGATGGAGGCGGCACAACCGGGAAATTCGCGGGCGAGATTCCAAGTCAGGCGACCTTCCTCGATGAGCATTTCATAGCCGGAAAACGGGATGTCGAAGGAGGAGGTGTTGGAAAAAACGACCGCGCGTTTGTAGTTTTCGCCGGGTTTGAGCCATAGCGAGATGGAGAGGGGTTGATCCGCGTGCTTGATGCCGAAGTCGGGAAAAGTTGTCTGGCTGTCACCATCGGCGAGAACGCCGTTGCCGATTTTTCCGGGAGCGAGCCGGTTGCCGCCGGTTTCTGCAGGCTTTTTCGGATCGGCATCGTTCGCGAGTTTTCCCTTGTCCTCCGTTTCGAAAGAAAATTTCCCGACGAGCTCGGCGGCGGGAAAGCTTTTGTTAGATTTCATCCATGATTGAAACGCCGTTTCAGCGGACGGGATGCGGGCGTTGAATTTGGCTTCGGCTTCATCGATGTTTTTCTTGAGGCTGGCGAGTTGGGCTTCTTGTTCCGGAGTCGGCAGAAGTAAAGCGGGTTGCGGTAGAACCGTGCCGCGAGTGGATCCGCCCTGGATCAGGCCGAACTCATCGATGCTGTTGAAAAACGCTCCCATCGAATAGTAGTCTTTGGCGGAGATGGGATCGTATTTATGATCGTGGCAACGAGCGCATTCCATGGTGAGCGCCATGAACGCGTTGCCAACCGTGTGGACGCGGTCGGAAATCCCCTCGATGCGGAATTCTTCCGGAACGGATCCGCCCTCGTTGGTTTTGCGATGGATGCGGTTGAACGCGGTGGCGAGTTTTTGGTCGCGGGTGGGGTTGGGTAAAAGATCTCCGGCGAGTTGTTGGATGATGAATTGATCGAGCGGCAGGTTTTCATTGAAAGCCTTAATCACCCAATCGCGATAGGGCCAGGCGTTGGTATTGATATCCGCTTGATATCCGAAAGAGTCCGCATAGCGAGCGATATCGAGCCACGGAGTGGCCATGCGCTCGCCGAAACGGGGCGAGGCGAGCAGGCGTTCGACCACGGTTTCCTTTGCGCCCGGTGATTCATCTGTTAGAAAAGCGTCGATCTCCGCTTGGGACGGCGGCAGTCCTGTGAGATCGAACGTGACGCGGCGCAACCAACGCTCGGGAGAAGCTGGTGGGCTCGGCTGGAGCTTTTCTTTTTCGAGGCGGGCGAGGATGAAGGAATCGATGGGGGTTTTCGCCCAGGATGTATCGGTGGTTTTCAGGACGGGAATAGCTTTCGGCGGTGTGACGAATGCCCAGTGAGCTTCGTATTCCGCGCCTTGCCCGACCCAGGTTTTGATCAGGTTCTTTTCCTTATCGGTGAGAGTGAGGTGGGACTTCGGCGGGGGCATGACCTCCTTGGGATCTTTCGAGAAAATCCGGATCAGGGCCTCCGATTCGGGAGGGTTTTTCGGATCCCATGCGAGGGCCTTGATGGCATCGGCGCGGATATCGAGGCGGAGGTCGGCCTCTTGTTTTTCCTTGTCCGGGCCGTGGCAGAAGAAGCATTTGTCCGAAAGGATAGGCAGGATCTCGCGGGCGTAGGAGATTTTATCTTCTGCCGCAGAGATGGGTATGGCGCTCAGCACCAGGAGGATTGGAAAACGGTTGTTCATGTTGGAGTAATGAAAATTCCCAACGGGGGAGGTTGGAAAAACTTACGCTTGGTGATGGTTTTTTCTATCTTTAAAAGTCGGATTTTTTTATGCCTCTTCCGCAAAATCTGTGGGTTGAACTGGCATCCGAGCGCTGTGTAGCTGCGAGAAGTTCTTGAAAGTTGTCCACAACAGACCGATTCGAGAATGAGCCTTTACCGTCGGAGAAGCG
>JBIKNX010000114.1:0-8788 GCA_044358435.1 Luteolibacter sp. | reverse complement strand
TAGGGTGAATTGGCGGTTGTTAAGTTGGAGGAGGACTTGGGAGCGTATTTTGGGCAGTTTTTTGGAGGCGATGGTGAGGATGCCTTGGAGGGTGTTATCTTCTCCTGTAAGAGTAAGAATGACTGGTTTGCCGAGGATGATGCCGTAGTGGGATTCGATTTCTTTTTTCCTGGCGTCAAGTTCTTGCTGCCATTTTTGGTAGCCTTGTTGGGAGGGGTCGTGGTTGAAATTGAGTTCGCCCTGATTAAAATCCATGGTTAGAAGCCTCAGATTTTCAGATGATGAGAGCAAGGAAGAAGGAAATTGCGAAGTTTTTGCATTGCATACAAGGAAGAAGTTTCCGGAGGTTAATTAAGTCTTCTTAAGTTTTTGCTGGTGAGTTAAGTGTTTAGTATGTAGTTGAACTGCGATGTGTCGTTTTAATTAACGTGTTTTTTATCTATAATGCGAGATAATGCGTCAAGAAAAACGATACATTATTTTTTAACGACGTGTATATATGGGGAATACGAGCAATAAAGATCAATGGGCTGCGAGAGAGCGGATGCTTTTTATTGAGCGTTTGGCGTGGTGGAAGGGGGTGGTGAATCGTGGGGATGTGCGGGCGGTATTCGGCATTTCAGCGGCCCAGGCATCGGCAGATTTACAGGGATACCAGGAAATGAATCCGATGGCGCTGACTTATAATGTACGCGCGAAGCGCTACGAGGCCCATGAGAGAATGCGTTGCGTGATGCACGAGCCGCGCTTGGAGGAGGCGGTGAGATTGTTTTTGGGAGTTGATAATCCGCTGATGGGAATGGCTGGGCGGATACAATCCGCCGCCACGATTGATTTTATTCGTCCACTGGCGCGCGAGGCAAGTCGTCCAGTTCAGCGAAAAGTGTTTCTTGCGTTAGAGCAGCGCAGGAGACTGCGGGTAAAATATGGATCAGTGAGGAGTAGTAAGGCAAGTTTCCGTGAGATTGCACCACATGCGTTGGCACACGACGGACAGCGCTGGCATGCGCGCGCATGGTGTTTTGAAAATGAGAGATTTCAGGATTTCGTGCTGAGTCGGATTGCGATCGCGGACTGGCCGGGAGACTTTTTTAATGTTCCCGTCGATGAAGAGTGGGAGAAAACAGAAGTGATCGAGCTGGTTCCGAACTCGCAACTTAGCGAAGAACAACGCGGTACGATCATGTTGGATTACGGAATGCAGCAGGGAAAACTGAGAGTGGAGGTGCGGTTTGCGATGAAAGAATATTATCTGGCCCACTGGCGTGTCGCCGGGCCAGACAGGCCTGCGCATTTGGAAATTTTGTAGAGTTGATTTCAGGATTTTTCGGTTAACGAAAACTGGACATGCTTGAAAATTGAATTAAATTAATCTGTATGATCCAAACGATTGATGCCCTAGCTTTAGGCGCGATTGAGTTGCCGCCCGACCAACGTTTTGCTTTGGCTCAGAGGATATTAGCCAGTGTCGAGCCAGAAGAAATTTTGGAAACAGACGAAGCCTGGACTCTCGAAATAAGAGAGCGAATGAGAAGGTATGACGCTGGTGAAACTCAGGGAATTCCAGCACAAGAGGTTTTTGCGGAACTTGCTCGTCATTTGAATCCATGAAAATGGAGATTCTTCCTGAGGCGCGCCAAGAGCTGTTTGAGGCGGTTGACTACTACGAGCAAAAACAGCTTGGTTTGGGTAAACGCTTTTACACGGAAATCGTCGAGATTTGTTCGATGATTCTGGAGCATCCACTTTTATGGCGAGAGCAAAATGCAAGTTTTCGACGAACCAATTGTCCGGTATTTCCGTATTACATCGCCTATTTCATTCGGGAGAATGTGATTGTGGTGGCAGCTGTTGCACATTCAAGCAGGCATCCAAATTATTGGAAAGATCGGCTTGATTAGTTTTTTGTTAGGCCAGATCCATCACCAGAACCTTCGCCCATAATTCCCGGTGACCGCCGGAGAAGGCGTCGTGGATGGGATCGGCTTTTTGGTATGTTTCGTGGGCCTCCATCGTATCAAACTGGAGAGAAATGCCGTAATCCCATGAATGATCCGTGACGGGGCGGGATTCGGTAGCGGCAGGCTTGCCCCAGTGGGCTTTGGAAATGTTAGGGGATTTCACCAATTCGGCGAGGGCGGCTTCCATGCGTGCGCGACCTGCCGCGGTTTTGAATTCGTCTTTGAGCCAGAAATAAACGTGATGTTCCATGCCGGGAGATTTGTAAATTCGCGGTGGGCTGGCAAGCGGACTATTAAAGTTTCTCGCCGCGGAGCTCGAAAACTTTTTTCACCGTCGCCTCGATCAGGTTGTTCGGGCAGGACGCACCGGCGGTGAGGCCGACGATGATGTGATCCTTGCCGGCAAACACATTCGCATAGTTCGAGGTGGTTTCCGTTTGATGATGAAGATCGTAATGCACGATTTCTTCCAAGGATTTGATTTGCGAGGCATCGCGGATAAAAAACGTGGGGAGTTCCTTCTCGCCGATTTCCACGAGGTGTGCGGTGTTCGAGGAATTGTATCCGCCGACAACAAGCAGCAGATCCATTTGGGTTTTCAACATCTCGAACAACGCGTCCTGCCGCTCTTGGGTCGCGCCACAGATCGTGTCGAACACGGTGAAATTTCCAGAGGATCCGTCGCGATCCATAACGGCTTTGGAGAGGCGGTTTTGAATTTCCTGCGTCTCGCTTTTCAGCATGGTCGTCTGGTTGGCGATGCCGATTTTCAACAGGTGCCGATCCGGATCGAAACCCTCGGAATAAGATCCGTGAAAACGTGAGAGAAATGCTTCCTTGTCACCACCGTTGCGGATGTGGTTGCAGACGAAATCGGCATCCGCGAGGGTGAGAATCACGAGGTATTGGCCATGCCCATGTTCGCCGAGCGCCCGTGAGGAAGTGGCGCGGGTTTCCTCATGATCCGCCTTGCCGTGAATGATGGAAGTGATTCCCTCCTTCGCATAACCGCGCACGCGCCGCCAGACTTTCATGACATCGCCGCATGTGGTGTCGACCGTGTAACAGCCGCGTTCCTCGATTTTGTCCATGAAATGCGTGGGCGCGCCAAACGCCGGGACAATCACCACATCGTGCTCTGTCAGGTCATCGTAAGAGGCATCGATTTCGCGCCATGGCAAGGAAACGATATTCATCTCGCGGAGTTGGCGATTCACCTCCGGGTTGTGGATGATTTCTCCGATCAGGAAAATCCGGTTTTCAGGAAAGACCTTGCGTGAGGCGTAGGCGAGATCGATCGCGCGCTCGACGCCGTAGCAGAAACCGAAATCCTTGGCGAGCAGCAGGGTGGTATGGCCGAGAGTGAGCTTTCCGCCCAGGTCTTTGATTTTCTCCACCAGTGATGAACGGTAATGGACCGCAACCTCGGCCGATACGAGTTCCATCACGTCGGGACGACGGACGTTGACGCGGGGCTTTTTGTTAGAGGAATCGGACATCGGGAATTATTTTTTCAGCGAGCCGAGGAATGCCACGAGATCGCGGATGTCGGATTTGCTCAAAATCAATCCCATAGGCGGCATGGTGGACATGACGGGAGGGAGGGTTTTGATATCGGTTTTTTTGCAGACGGTTTCCATTTTGGTTTCAATGTTCCGGACGACCACCTCGGTATCGGTTTCCTTCATCATCATGCCGGAAACCAGAGAGCCGTTTTTCATGGTGATGGCGACGGGTGAATAACCGGGAGTAAGCTTTGCGCTGGGGTTGACCATGGATTCGAGAATGTAAGCCGTGTTCTGTCGTGCGCCGATGCCGTTGAGGTTCGGGCCGGCCTCGCCGCCGGGGCGGTCGCCGGCTTTGTGGCATTGCACGCAGTTGCCGCCTCCATGGAAAATCTTGCGACCGTTATCGACGTTACCGCCCTCGAGTGCGACTTGGAACGCGGCGAGCGGATTGCTTTTGTCGAGACCGGCTTCGTATTCCGCAATGGTGGATTTGAATTCGGGTTCGGGGCGTTTTGCGGCGGCGTTGAGAATGTCGAGCTGGACCGCGGCGGGCTGGGCGGAAAGTTTTTTCAGCCGATCTAACAGTGTATCGCCCGCCTTGGGATGATTGAGCTTGGTGAGCAGGGCATAGGCGCGTTGTTGATCATCGGTCCTGCCAGCGCCGAGTATTTCGTTTACAACACCGAATGCGGTGTCGGGTGCGAGCTTGCCAAGTGATTCGAGTGCGGCGCCGCGGATGCGCGCGTCCGGATCTTGGGTGAGCTCGACAAGGGTTTTCGGTAAGGCGTCGGGAGCATCTTTTTCAAGCATCTTGAGTGCGGCCAGACGTATGTCCGGACGTATGCCTTTGCCTTTGAGTTGGCCGAACATCGCGTCGGTCGGGATGGGCACTTTGAATTGTCCGGAGGCGCCAATCACTTCGACAAGCAAATTGCCCGAGGATTTGGTGAGCAGGGATTCCAGGGTTTTGCGAATTTCCGGCAGCAACGCCTCGAGGCTGCGGCTTTCGTTGATCGGGCGATACATGCCGGTGGTGGGATCGGTGGGAGGATGTTTGTCGAAACGTCTGACAAGAAACATCGCTTCGGTGCGGATGTCTTCGGAGAGCGTCTCGTTGCTTGCGATGTCGAGCAGGCGGCGGGCATTTTCATCGCCACCGGCGCGGATCATGGCGTTGAGGATGCGGAGATCGACCGCCCAGGTGGATTTGCCGAGGAGATGGGTTGCGGCGGCGAGAGCGGGACGGGCTCCTTCGATGTATTGGTCGTTGATGGCCTGGATGGTTTCGACGGCAATCGAGAGGTCGGAGTCTTTGAGGAAGTCGCCGATGCGTGGATCTTGCATGCGGCAGAAGGCAAGGACGATGGACCGGCGAACGGCGGCCGATTTGGAGTTTGCGAAAGCGTGGATGGCATCCGCATCCCCGATCTTCACCATACCCTGCACAGCACCGTGGCGGAGGTATTCATCGCGGTCGTTGTTTTTTTCCACGACAGCCATGAGTGCCGGAACGTGTTCTTTGGTTCCGATTTTTCCGAGAGCGATCGCGGCAAGCATTTGAGTGCGCGGATCGGAATCGTTCAGAAGTTTGATGGCTGTTGGAACGGCGGCTTTGTGGCCGGCGTCACCGAGTGCCTGGATGGCTTGGCCGCGGACTTTGGCATCGGTATCCGAGCAAAGTTCGATGAGGGAATCGGTGGCGGCGGCGTCCTTTTTCAAACGTGCGAGGTTGCCAAGCCCCCAAACACCGTGCAGGCGCGTGGTGATTTTTTCGTTCGGGCGGGTGGCTGCCAGGAGAATTTCGCGGTTTGTCGGATTTCCCGAGAGGGCGAACTGGGCGCGGAGGCGGACCCTCATGTCCGGATGACGAAGCAGCCCGGCGAGTTTTTCTGCGGACAACTTCCCGATGCCTTTCGCAAAAAGCCCACGCACTTCCCGGGTCTCCGGCTTTGCGGTTTCAGCGGGATCTTCGAAGGAGAAAATATTTCCGAAACCATGGGTCGGCCAACTTCCCACGTAATCGGTCACGTAAGCCTTGCTGTCGTAGCCGAACTCGATATCCGTGCAGAGCATTCCGGAAACAAAGTTTTCCTTGCTGGCCACCTTGAAGCCCGCGCCGTTCGGTTCCATGCGGAAGCCGATCACCGCGCTGTTCGCACCCACGAAATCACAAACGAAGAAATGGTCGTCCCACTTTTCCGAGAGACCGGTGCCGGGGTTGTAAGCGAGACCGGACGGGCCTTTGCTGACCCAACCCGCAGGCGCAAGGATGGCACGAGGGCGGAGCGGGCTGTCCATGTCCCAATGGCGTTCCCTCATCCAGTTGGTATCGTGACGGCTGGTGCCTTGGATCAAATTAGTGAATTTCTGGAAGGCTTGATGGCCGCGCTGCCAGCCGGAATGGGCGCCTTCCACAACCGCGACGACGCGAGCCATGTCCTGCATGTCCGCCTCGTTATCCACGGAGAAAAAATTTCCGTAACGATCGAAGGCGATTTCCTTGGGGTTTCTCAATCCGGTGTGGACGACCTCGAGGTTGCTGCCGTCCCGCTCCATGCGGAACACGGCACCTTCGTATTGGGAGTAGAGATGTTTGCCCTCTTTGGTTTTCAAATTGTAGCCACGATCGCCGATCGTGAACCAGATGCGGTTGTCGGGACCGAGGGCGAAACCGTTCAAATCGTGTCCGCTCAGGCTGACGGAAATGCCGTAGCCTTCCTGGAGTGATTCGCGTTTGTCCGCTTTCAAATCTCCGTCAGTATCTTCCAACAACCAGACGTGTGGAATGCACGCGAGGTAGATTTTTCCATCGAGCGCCATCACGCCCGCGGCGGTGCCGTCGAGCGGGTTGTTGAAGCCATCCGCGTAAACGGTGGCGTGGTCGCACTTGCCATCGCCATCCCTATCCTCGATCACGCGGATCTTTTCCGAATATTTCGTGAAATATTCCATGGGCTTCTTATCCGGGAATTTCTCCGCGTATTTTTTCAACATCTCCAAACGCTCGGCCGTGGATGTGATCTGGTAATCATCGGCGACCCATGGGTTGCGGCGGTTGTCCTCGATGCCTCGTTCGAACCGATGCGTCTCGGCGATGTAGAGGCGATTTTGATCGTCGAAGGTGATCGCGGTGGGGTCCTGGACATCCGGCTCGCGGGCAAAGAGTTTCGTCACCATGCCCTCGGGAGCTTTCACATTTGCAAGAATGGCTTTTTCCTCCTCGATCTTCGGCAAGGCCTGAGGATTTGCCGTGCCTTCGGTTTTTACAGGCGGTTCGTCAGTCAGCGCGGAGGCCGTCAGCACGGGAAAAAATCCCACAGCAGCAAGACGCAGGCATGTGGAGGCAAGACGCAGGGTTCTAAAACTCATGGGCGGTGATTGTTGGTAAAGCGGGTGGAGTTACGATCAAAAAATCGCGGAAAAATCAGGGTTTGGCACTTATCCGCGCTTCCGGAACGGCAAAGCCAGAAGGAGGAAAAAAACCAGCGCGAGGCCCTGCATTGAAAAAAGATAAATCGGCCATGGTCCGAGATGGTCGATGAGCGAGGGATTTTCCGGAACGTGTGAGGCGAAGGCGAAATTGGTTTTCAGGATCGAATTGATCAACAACGCAACGCCCTGGTAACAGATCGAAATGCCGAGCACGATGAGCGGGGATTTCCACCAGGGTTGCATGGGCTTCCACTTCAGAACGAGGGGAATGTAAAGCGCGGTGGCAACGATCGCGAAGTGTTGGAAGAAAAAATGAATGAACGGAAGTTCCGGCGCGCCGATTTCAAGGGCGGGCGTGATAAGCGCCTGGGTGGTTGCGGCGAGCCCCCAAAAATAGGTTAGGGTCAACAGAATGGGTTTGCGGGTCACCAGGGCAAAGCCCGCAACGATCGCCGCAAGATCACAAAGATGGAAGGGAAGGTTATTGTCGAGAGAATGCGGATGATCCCGCCATGCATAGAGCGCGAAGGGATAGGACATCAGGTTGCAAAACGCGAGGACGCCCGTGGCGATGCGTTGGTTCTTTTCCGATCGCTTGGCAAAAAGGATCAATAATCCAATCACTCCAAAGCCGATGGCCAGAGTGATGAAATGCTCACTGGAAAAAGGATGAAAAGGTTTTGCAGGCATTTTCGATGGGGCAGATGCTGAACGGCTTATCGGGTTGAGGCAAGGAAGAGGATTCGAGATCCCTTGAACAGTGAGAGTTTTGGAATTGCTTGCGGAAAATCTTCGCCAAACAGGATCCATTTCATGTTTAGTCATTTGGAATGAATACGCTAACCCATGCGCTCGCGCCAGTGATCCTGGCCCATGTGGTTTTATCTCGATCAAAACGGCTCGCCGCTTGGAGCTTGGTTGCGATCGGTATGGCCGGCGCCTTGCCGGATTTGCTCACGCCGCATATGACGCTCGAATCCAGAATGATCAGCTGGTCCCACGGCGTTCCGTTTTGGGCGGCGTTTACGACAACATTATTTTTGATTTCCCTGCTATCGAAACAACGCGTCTCTAACAGATTGGCAGGAATCATGTCGCTATCCTACCTGCTCCATCTGGTTTGCGATGCGGTGTCCGGTGGCATCAATGTGTTGTATCCCGTCAAAAATCTTGTTTGGGGTGCTTATTGGGTCAGCCCCATGCTGTGGATTCCGTTGGACATTCTCTGCTTGCTCACCTGCTACTATTTGTTCCGTTTCCGTCCGCTTTTGGCCAGAAGACGTGCAGCAAAAAACCGACTTTCACGACAAGATGTTCCAGATCCTTCTTAAATCTAAACTTTTCAAGCGACTCGTCCTGATCGGTGCTCTCGGCGCGTTGGCGGGGATTTTTCTGATTCCGCTCAATCCGGTGAACAGCAAGTTGTTGAAGCTCGCGTTTCTGGCTTGTGTGGTTGGGGCATGGTCGGGATTCATGATTTTTGGCTGGGCAAAGAAACCTGTTAGAATCCTTGCTCTGATCCTGCTCATTCTCGTGGCGGTCCCCTTTGCCCTGCCCGGTGGTGAGATGGATGCGGATGCATTGAGAAAAGATTATCTCAAGCGCATGGCTGCATTCGAGGACACGAAATATTATTGGGGTGGCGAAAGTTCACGCGGGATCGATTGCTCGGGTCTGCCACGCCGTGCTTTGCGGGACGCGCTTTTGTCTTATGGCTTCAGGCATTTTAACGGAGCCGCGTTCCGGCAATATGTTGAGCAATGGTGGTATGATGCGAGCGCCAAAGCCTTGGCGGAAGGTTACAGAAAATACACCCAACCGCTCGAAGTCACGGGGACGATTGAGGAAATGAGCTACGAAACGTTGGTGCCCGGAGATTTGGCGGTC
>JBIKNX010000113.1:0-8808 GCA_044358435.1 Luteolibacter sp. | reverse complement strand
ACCTTTTGGGTGAAGAGAAATCGGCGACTTTGAGGTATCCATTCCCCGTAGTTACAATACTTAGCCCGTGATGACCAGATTTCCATTTTCCTCTTTAGGGTAACACGTAATTACTCCAAGTAACAAGATAAAAGTTACTTAGAATTTAATGAGTTACTATGGGAGGTCATTAGGATAGCACCCATCTGAGCCAAGTTTCATTCGACGATCTCCCAGACGCCGCCTTTAGCAAAGCCAATGCGACGGATGGCACCAGCGTCTCGCAGTTTCTGGATATTTCGTTCCACCGACCTTTCCGTGACTCCGAGTTGCGCCGCCATTTCCGGGATGGTGATTTGGCGGTTCGCCGAAATCAGTGCGATGATTTTCCCCGACGTTTTCCCCGACGTTTTCCCCGACGTTTTCCCCGACGTTTTCCCCGAACCTTTTGCCACATCCTCAACCCAAGCCGCCGCCTTCTCATGCACCGGCAGCCGGATCAGGAAATAGCTGCGATCCTCGTCGGTCTCAAATTCCGGGGCGGGTGAGCCATTTTTCGCCATGGCTTTGATAATCTTGGAAATCCCGGTCGAGCGGCCTTCCGTGAGGTCCAGTTCCTTGAGAAATTCACCGATGCGGCGGTTGCGATAGCGGCGGGACACGGCCTTGCCCTTTTTCAGATCCGCCAGCTGGATCGAGCGATCCGGGCCGGGAAAACTCAGCACAACCAAGTCCTCGCGGGAAATGCGGATCTCGACCGGCTCGCGGATCTCATAGGACCGGTGATAGATCGCATTGACCACCGCTTCCTCGATGGCGGCCTGGGGGAAGTTCCAAAACCGCTCCGCCTCCGCGCGTTGCGGATGCTTGATGATCGTTTCCTTGATGTAGTTCCGCTGGATGAAGCTGATGGCATCGCGGGTGATCCGACCCAGCGGTCCTTGGAAAATTTTCTCTTCAAACCGATCCCCGCCCGCACCTTCCGGAAACCACACCACGTCGATCTGGGTCACCGGAAAAAAGCGCTCGGGATGCTCGTTGAAAAACAGCAGGCCCACATTCTGCGGCAGCGGTGCTTCACTCGGGCCGGCCACCACTCGCATTTGGCGGCCCAGAGCCTCCACCGGCAGCGTGGCGACCTCGTTCGCAAGATCACTGCCAACCTCGCGCAAGAACTCCTCCATCAGCCGTGGAGATAGATCCGCCGTCGTGGCGTTCTGGTTCACGCGATCATCGTAGGGTACTTGCGCCGTGAGACTGATCAACTCGCGCTCGTCCTCGCCCTTGGCCTCGATGGTGCTGGAATAGCGGCGGAGGTAGTAACGGTATTCCTTCGTCTTGGCCGTCACCGATTTCGGAACTTTGTAGGGTCGGCTCAGTCCGCCCGGTGCCCACAGCACCAACAGGTTCCGATCCGCAAAACGCTCCACGCTCAGCAGCGGGAAATACGGCGGCTGGATCAGATTGCAGAAACCCAGCAGCTCGTTCTGGATCTTATCGAGCTGGTTCTCCTCCAAGCCCACCGGCGGAAATACCGGCAGCCCGGCGGCATCGCAATCCTGACCGATCACCACATAGCCGCCGCCCAGATTCTCGAAGTCATTGGCGAAGGCACACAGCGTCCGCAAAATCGCATCCGGGTTCCAGCCCGCCTTGTATTCAATGCGCTCGCCTTCCACCTGCCGCTGGCGGAGGAGGTTTTCGAGGTTGATGGGGAGTTTGGAGGTCATGGATGTCAGTCCCAAAGATATTTCTCATCCCAAGCCTCGCCATGTTTGCGGAGCAAGGCGCGGAGTTCGTCTTGGAAGGTGAGTTTTTTGTGATGCTCTTCTTGGTTGTCGATGTAGGCCTTGACCGTTTCGAGATTGGAGACGCTCACGGAAAAACAGCCGTATCCACCCTGCCAGGAAAAGTCAGAAGCCGCTGGTTGGGATTTCAACCATAAAGTTGATGCACGTTTCAGTTCCTTGATCCAGTCCGCTTGGGTGACGGTGCGCCCCAGCCGGGCGAGGAGATGCACGTGGTCTTCCACGCCACCCACACGAAGAGGGGCACATTCAAGGCGTTTGGAAATTTCACCGAGATACCCGTGCAGCGAGAGACGCAATTCACGATCCGATAGAAATGGACGCCGGTCTTTGGTGGAAAAGACAGCATGCAAATAAACGGCAGAAAGCGATTGCGGCATGGTGATGTTAGTTGATCAAATGGTTGGCGAACGATGTATCCAATAGCCCAACGGGCTTACGACCTCCAGCCCAGGGTTGGCCGAATGCAATGAGGCCTACCCTGGGAACGGGCGCCGATGAGGAATCGAACCGCAACGCGGTTCCGTCCGATGGGGTGGATCGGGCATCGCACGGGGCGCAACCGCGTTGCGGTTGGGATGTGTGTGGGGATGGTGTCCCAGGGTAGCGGTCTGACGACCGCAACCCTGGGCTGAAGGGCGGAACGCCGTTGGCGTTCATGCGGAGGCCTCCTTTCCATCCAGCAAAGCCGTTACTCTCTTTCGCCCGGTCAACAGGTCTTGCATCAGGGCGGTTTTGAGGGACCGGAGTTTGACTAGATTGCGAGTTCCTGATTCTGCAATCGCAGCAGGACTAGAAATCTGACGTTGTATTTCTATGGCTTCTTTAGAATCACGGGGTATCGCAATCAATAGACGCTCAAATGTGCTTTTATTCACAATCGGAACAGCCTGAAGGCCGGCTTCCTTTCTTAATTGAGATGGCAGATAGAGAAGCATCGAGTGCAGCAAAAATTCTGAGGTCTTGGACTCATGAGGTATGACTGTATTTATTTGTTGATTTGTTGCTGCCTCTCCGACAGTGACCCCGATTTTTCCAATCGTTGACCCAATACAAACGACACAAATTGAACCAGCAGGGATCATCCGAACGCTTGTCGCCGAGGTTTTTCCAAAGGAACGTGTTGTCTTTTGAATTGCAGATGTAACGCCAACATCAGCGGGAGTTATGAAAGGGGCGGATTGATGATCGTCGGCGAATGCGAATTCGGAAGGCGTATTGCCGGTTACTACTAAACCTAAATCTTTGATCTGCTTCACTTCCCACTCCACCGGAATCCTGCCCAGCGGGGAGTCTTTGAATGGGTGGGTTTGTTCGGAGCGGAGGTTGCCGTGTTCGTCGATGCCGCGGGTGAGGAGATCCTGCATCAGGCCGGTCTTGAGGCGCTGCTGCTTGGCGATCAGGGCTTCCGTCTGTTCGATGGCCCGGTCCACCGTCGAGAGAATCTCGGCGATTTTGGTTTGCTCAGGTTTTGATTTCGGGAATGGAATTGCGACCGTCGACAAAGCCGTTTTTGAAATTTCGGCAAAAGTCGTTCCTTCCCCTAGGTTCTTTACCTTATCGATATTGAATAGGACATTGTAGTAAGCGAACTCAGGATTGATTTCGCTCTTTAGCTTCATAGTCTTGCACCCTTGGTTAGTGCAAAATGAAACAGTAGGAAGCGCTACATAACCTATCGGAGCCCTTGATGACATCACGAGAGATTTCGGCGGCAAAAGCGTGGCTGAACATCCCTGGAGGCCCTTTTCGGTAATGCGCTTAGCAGAGTCGTTCAGATAGGGAGTGTTTATCCTGCTCAAATCATAAGGCGTAACCCAAACAATCTCACCGTCCCAGAAAGACCTAATCGCGGTCGATGGTGTTGAACCCGAAAAAATTGTTCCAAATTCATCAAATCGTTTTGTCTCCCAGCCTTGTATAGCAATCATTTCCAATCCCCCCATCCGGTGAGAAACCCATCCAGCGCCGTGAGGGTTTCGGTTCGTTCATTTTCCAGGGCGCGGCTGGAGACGGCGAAGGCGAAAAATTTCAAGGACGAGTTCATACTTGCCCTACTTTCAATTTCGGAGTTTCCGCACCCAGAGCACGCATGTCGGTGGCGGTGAGGGTTTTCATCTGGCGGATGGCGATTTCGTTGAGACGGCTGAGGCGGATACCTTGTGAGATCTGCAGGTGAATGAACTCGGCATTCATCGACTCGATGTTGGCGAGGACGAGGAGTTGCTCGATGGTGGCATGATCGCGCATGTTGCCATCGAGCTTGGGATTGGCATCGCGCCACTCGCGAGCCGTTTGGCCGAAGAGCGCGACGTTGAGGATGTCTGCCTCGCTGGCGTAGGTCATGGCGGCGCGGGCCGAGGTCACTTCTGGCGGGATGAGGTGGGTCTTGATGGCATCCGTGTGGATGCGGTAGTTCAGCTTGGAAAGCGTGCGGTTGAGATTCCAAGAGAGTGAGAGCCGTTGGTTCTCGTCGTCCTTGAGGCGTTGGAATTCCTTGATGAGATAGATTTTGAATTCGGGGCTGATCCACATACCGAATTCAAATGCAATGTCCTTATGGGCATACGTTCCGCCATATCGTCCAGCTTGAGCGTGCAGACCGATGGCATTGGTCTTTGCGACCCATTCCTTGACGCTGATTTTATAGCTATTCAGGCCAGCCTGACTTTTAATTGTGGCGAATTCGCCGTAATTAAAAGCAGGGTTGTGCACGGACTCCCAGATGCCTAAGAACTCGACGGTATTTCTGTTGCGCAGCCAATCGGAGATGAAAAATTCGCCGTCTTTCGCCTTCAGCATGTCCGTCAAAGAAATGAAGTCACCCGAAACGCCATGGATGATGGAGATTTCGGTGCCTTTGACTTCGATCGTAGTTTGTTTTTTCTTGCTCATTTCATTTTAGGTAACCAAGGCCAGTGAGAAACCCATTCAGCGCCGTGAGGGTTTCGGTTCGTTCGGTTTCCAGAGCGCGGCTGGAGACGAATGGCTGGTTAGAGCATTCAGAGTTCACCGGTCACCTCCTTGCGTTTTTGGTCGAGGAATTGCTGGAGGGCGTCCTTGCTGGGAAGTTCCAGTTGGTATTTAGAGACGAAGAGCCGCTGGTTCATGGCAGAGAGCGCGTATTCGACGAGGGCGTGGTCCTTGCCGGTGCAGAGCAGGAGGCCGATGGGCGGATTGTCACCCTCGCGCATCATGTTTTTCTGGAACCAGGCGACGTAGGTATTGAGTTGACCGATGTGTTCGTGGCGAAACTCGTCCACCTTCAACTCGACAAGCACGTGGCAGCGGAGGATGCGGTGATAGAAGACGAGATCCACGAAGCCGCGCGTGTCACCAATGAGGATGGATTTCTGGCGGGCCTCGAGGCAGAAGCCATGGCCGAGTTCCAGCAGGAAGTCCTGGAGATTTTCGAGCAGGGATTGTTCGAGATCGGACTCGGCGACGGCTTCGCGGGGGGTGAGGCCGAGGAACTCGAAGATGTAGGGATCGCGGATGGAGAGCTTAGGCTCTGCGGCTTCCGCTGTCTCGTGGGCCATGGCGGCGAGTTTTTCCTGATCGAGCGAGAGGCCGGAGCGCTCGAAGTAGAGTGAGGCGATCTGGCGCTTGAGGGCACGTACGGACCATTTTCCTCGGATGCACTCGATTTCGTAGAAAGCACGCTTGAGGGGGTCATCGAGGGAGATGAGTAGTTCAAAATGGCTGTATGACAGACAGGAAAGCAGCTTTTCGCCCGGGGTGTCAGAAAGTGCGGACAGTGTCCGCACTTTTTCGTGATCGACGCGCTTGGCAAATGCCGACAATTCTCCGGAAGTTGGCTCGCCAGACTCGGCGCGATCCAACGAATGCGGTAGCATGGCATCCAATTGTGCGGACAGTGTCCGCACAATTTGCGGGTAAGTGCGGTAAAAGTTCAAATACTGATAGAGCTGCCTTTTCCCGGAGCCACTTATATTGAATGAGTGAAGGCGGGAAGAGATCGCGCCCAAAAGATTTTCACCATACTCCGCACGGTCGGTTCCGTGGAGTTCATATTCAGCGAGATACAATCCAATCATCCAATTGCGCATGACGAGAGTGGCGTTCACCACCCGGTTGGCCACGCCTTCGCAGTGAGTGTTTACCTGACGAATGGAATCGACCAGAGCGCCAAAATCCAAGACAGGTGCGGTGGTGGTTTGTTTGGCGGGTTTACGCGGCATGGGTGTGACCTTTCATTTCAAGTAGCCGAGACCAGTGAGAAACTCATCCAGCGCCATGAGGGTTTCGGTGCGTTCGGTTTCCAGGGCGCGGCTGGAGACGGCGTATTTGTCCCAGAGGTTCTCGACCGATTGGATGAGCTGGCGTTTGGCAGCGTTGAGGTAACGGTTGAGTTCGTGGGTGGCGAGGTCGTGGAGTTTTTTCAGAATAAGGGTCTTGGCTTCCTCATCGGTGAGCTTGCCGCCGATCTGGGAAAAGAGGGCGTCAGTCTTGGCGAGCCGGGCTTCCAGCGCGGCATGGTCCTTTTGCAGGGCGTTGAGCTTTTTCTTATCCTCCTTTTTCGCTGGATCGAGTTCGGCGATTTTCGCGCCCACCTGTTGGAGAAGCTGTTGATTTTCGGCTTTGAAATCGGCATCGCCGAGTCGCTTGAGCTGGAGCTTGAGTTCGATTTCGTCGGTGAGAACTTTAAGCTGGGTCTTACTTTCTTTGATGCGCTTTTCGAGAAGGGTGATGGTTTTCTCCTGCGCTTGCAGGGCTTTGAGTTCCTTCTTGGCGGATTCGCCCTTACTATCCTTGAGATCATCAATGAGCGCCTTGAGCGCAGCCTTGATGACGGCAGTGGTGATGGATTCGTCTTCCTCGGGTTCGTAGGCGGCGAGTTCCTGCCCGGCCTCCACAGCTTCGGCGAGTTCGCTCTGGGCCTCGCTGATGGATGCCTCCATTGCCTCAATGGCATCAGCCTCCGCTTGGAAGAAGGCGGCGATGAGGTAGCTATCCGGAATGAGTGTATGGTGCCAACCTGTGGAGACAATGGTTTTGAGATCGTAACGGATCTGCTGCCACCAGTTCACAAACACGCCGGCACTCTGGAACTCGTCCAGCACACCCAACGGGATGAAGCGGTCTTTTAATGTAGTGAGAAGTTCCTGCCGGACTTCCGGCATCTTCTTCCCCTCACGCAGCAGTGCAAAGTCGTGGCGGGCGATTTCCCACCAAGTTTGCAGCGCCTCGCGGTGGTGGGTGAGGGTTTTCACTACGGCGGCATCAGCTTCCAAGGTGGTCTTGATGGCGGGCTTAGTCTTGATGGTGGAATCAAAAGCCAAGTAGCCCAAGCGTTCGGATTGGAAGAGCGAATCTGCGGTGACACCGAACTTCGCGAAACCTTGATGACGCGCCTTGACCTCATCCTCTGGAATCCCACCGATGAGATGTGCCTGCACATCCTCCGGCTCGGGATCGGGCGTGTTGTCCACGTAGCGGCGAATGTTCAGATTGAACTCGTGTTTCTCCACGATCTCTTCCTTGGTCACGAGTCGGCTGTATTTTGGTAGCTCGCGCTTGTGGGTGAAGACGTAGTCGATTTTCTCGATGTCCTCGGGGCGTAGTTTGTTCTGATTCTTGCCCTCGGCAAATTCGCGGTCGGCATTGATGAAGAGGACCTGATTGCGCAGGGTGTCCGGTTTGTTTTTATTCAGGACGATGACGCAGGCAGGGATGCCGGTGCCGTAGAACAGGCCGGGGGGTAGACTGATGATGGCCTCGATGACGTCGTCGTTGATGAGTAGCTCGCGGATGAGCTTTTCCTTACCGCCACGGAACAACACGCCGTGCGGCATGACAGTGGCGGCGAGTCCATCCGCCTTGAGCGAGGCGAGCATGTGCTGGACGAACATGAGGTCGGCCTTTTTCCCTGTCTCGGGACACCACTCGCGGAAGCGGGAGGGAAACTTGAGGGTGGCGCGGCTGTAGTTTTGCGAGAAGGGAGGATTAGCAAGGATGCGGTCGAACTTGCGCGGCGTGCCGCCATCAAGGATCAGCGGGTCCTCCAGCGTGTCGCCATTCTCGATAGTGAAGCGGGTGATGTTGTGGAGAATCATGTTCATCACGCAGATCGACCAGACAGTGCCATTGGAATCCTGGCCGAAGAGGGCGAGGTCGTTCGGATTTTCACCCTGCTCTTCGACATATTGGTGACTCTGAATCAGGAAGCCACCGGAACCCATGGTGGGGTCATAGATTTCATGTCCAGCCTGTGGCTTGACGATCTGTGCCAACAGCCGCACGACCTCACCCGGTGTGTAGAACTCGCCACCCTTTTTCCCGGCGCTATCGGCGAAGAATTTGATCAGGTATTCGTAGGCTGCGCCGAGCAGGTCGGGGAACTCGAAGTTATCGTTCACCAGCACGAAGCCGGGTTGGTTGAAGTGATCTAGCAGATCTTTCCACTTCTCGTTCGGAATCTTGGTCTTCCCTTTGACCGCGTTGAAGTCGATGTTGTTTTTCAGCACCCCGGCAAGTGCATCGTTTTCATCCTCAACGGCGGCGATCGCTTTGTTGAGCATGCTGCCGATGTCGTGCTTGAGATCTTTAAGGGCTGGAACCACCTCGCCATTCTCATCGATCCAGGATTCATGCCAACGGGCACGGACTGGAACAAAGAAGGTCTCGCCGTAGGTAGCCTTGTCTTCGAGGACTTCGGTCAACAACTCGGCACTCAGGTGGGCGTATTCCTTTTTGATGAGGGCGCGCTTGAGCTCAAACTCGTCGGACAGGCGCTTGAGGAAAAGCATGCCGAAGATGAACTCTTTGAACTCCGATGCGTCCATCTTGCCACGCAGGATGTCAGCGGACTTAAAAAGGAAGGATTCGAGCTGGGAAAGGGTAATTTTGTCGCGGGTCATCTAGTCTGAGGTGTTATCTATTTTTATGCCTCTTCCGCAAAATCTGTGGGTTGAACTGGCATCCGAGCGCTGTGTAGCTGCGAGAAGTTCTTGAAAGTTGTCCACAACAGACCGATTCGAGAATGAGCCTTTACCGTCGG
>JBIKNX010000246.1:0-3601 GCA_044358435.1 Luteolibacter sp. | reverse complement strand
TGAAACATGACCGGCAGTCCGACTTTTTCACACGCTTCATACAACATGAGATTTTTCGGGTCATCGAACATCAGGCCGACTCCATAATGTTCTCCAAAAGCAATCGCACCATCTCCCATCTCGCGTTTTAAAATCGTGACGGCTTCTTCAGCAGATCCGACTTCTCCGGCGTTGATGACACACATGCGCTCGATTTTCCCTTTATACGGTCGAAAATTTTCCAACATCGTCCGGTATTCTTCCTCATTCTGCGGATGCGAGCCTTTGTGCATGAGCGGACTCACGATGCAGCGCTCGACATTTCGCTCGTCCATCCAATTCGCCACCGCGCGCAAACCAAGCGGGGTCACCGACATCGCATGCACATGTGGATCGATGAATTTGAGATCGGTCGGAGCTTTAGGCGTAACCTTGTCGTGAAGCAGCCGCAAGTTCGACATCCGCTCCGCGCAGAGTTCACCCAATGATCTGGCGCTTTCGGCAGATACAAAAGCCGTCAGATGAATGCTTTCCGTGATTTTTGCCAACCGCGTTTGAGCCGATGCCGATCCATCAACCCTACCCATGATGAATGGAAGATTGGGATCGCCAATATGACTGCGCAGTTCACCGACGAATATCTTCATTTTATCCACATCCCCCTCTTCCACCTCATGGCCATTCATCCATAACACGCCTTTGAAATCACCGCTCTGGATCGCATGTTTCGCCAGCTGGCGCATCTGACGAGTCTCAGGTAAATTTCTATCCATCCAGTCATCCATTCCGGCATTCTCTCGTTTGCTTGTGACCAGTCCGATTTTGAGTGATGGGTTTTCAGTTAGAATTTTTCTGAGAAAAGCATGCTCCGGATCGCTTCCATCCGCCATGGGCACCCATTCCTTGTTTTCATTCAACCGCACACAGCGATCGATACTTCCCGCCTCATTGGAATCCGTTGAAACCGCACCCGCCTTCCCCTCACCCATGACGAGATATATGTGCATTTTATCATCAACCGGCGGAACGGCCTCGGCTTCTTGAACAGTCCGGACCGGGTCACTCTTTTTTACCGTCGGCTTTTTATTTTCAGCCGCCGGTCTGTAGAAAAACACAACCGCCAATCCCATCAGGCAGACGACCGGAAAAATAATGCGCAGTTGTTTCATGATCTAGGTTTTCGTATATTTCAGTTTGAGTATCATATTCCCATCTTCGTCTTTCGCTGTATCGACCGCATGAATCACTCCGTCTTCCCTGATCTCGGCCCGGGTCTCACAAGTTCTTCCATCTTCAAAAGTGGTCTTCAAATGGTAACGGTTTTCATTCTCTACGGTCAATTCGCATGAAAACTTGTTGCCGGGCGGAAATTCGGCTGACGCACGAAAAACACCGTCTTCACCTTTTGTCCAAACCAACTTCTCTTTCACATGATACTCCTCGGGCATGTAGAGATACTCGAATTTCTCAATAAAGGATCTGCCATCTTCCGAGATCTCCCCGGATGCCTTGCCTGTGAAGGCACCCACCACCTCACCATTCGCAGAACACGTTTCACCCGCGATCTTGCGCTCCACAGAGAGGAATTTGAAATACCAAGCATCGAAATCCCCCGCCAATACGGGCAATGACATGCATAAAGGGAAAATCATGATGGGTAGCTTCATTTCAACTCTCGATGATGGGGTCGAAACGACCCTCAAAGGCGAGCCGAAAATCCTTCAATCAAAGCCGAATCATCCCCCATCCCTCACTTTCTTCCCCGAGCACCGGCTCAGCCCCACACTCTGTCCGAACCATTAGGCTTTGCATTCCATATCGATTCGCTAAAGCTGGATGCGCTTTCAGCATTTCAGCTTCCAAAACCAGCCCATGGCCGAAAACTTCTACCAACAAACCACCGGAGTTCCGCCGACTCCTTTCGATGTTTCGCTGCGCCCACCCGCGTTTTCCGAATTCATCGGGCAGGAAAAAGTCAAAGACCGCATCTTGCTCATGCTGGAAGCCGCGAAACAACGTGGTGATGTCCTTGATCACATTCTTCTCTCAGGCCCTCCGGGTCTCGGAAAAACCACCCTCGCCAACCTTGTCGCCAAAGCTGCGGGGACTCAGATGCATACCACCTCCGGCCCGCAGATCGAAAAAGCGGGGGATCTCGCCGGCATCCTCACCAACATCCAGAAAGGCGACATCCTTTTTATCGACGAAATCCATCGGCTTCATCCGGCAATCGAGGAATACCTCTACCCGGCCATGGAGGATTACCGACTCGATATCATCATCGACTCCGGCCCCTCTGCCCGCTCCATCCAAATCAATCTTCCGCGCTTCACCCTCGTCGGCGCAACCACCCGCTCCGGCATGCTCACCGCGCCGCTGCGCTCACGCTTTGGCCTGATCAACCGCCTCGATTACTACAACCGCGAGGAACTCGCTGACATCATCGAACGTTCCGCAGGCTTGCTTGATACGGAAATCCATCGGGCAGGAGCCCTTGAAATCGCATCCCGCTCCCGCGGCACCCCCCGCGTTGCCAATGCCCTGTTGCGTTGGGTAAGGGATTTCGCCCAAGTGCGCGGCACGGGAATCATCGACCCAACCAGCGCCGCCTCAGCACTCGCGATGATCGAAATCGATTCCGATGGCCTTGATGAAATGGACAAGCGTTTGCTGGAAGCCATGATCTACAAATTCGGAGGTGGACCAGTAGGGCTTAACTCCCTGGCAGTCGCCGTCGGCGAAGACGCAGCCACGCTCGAAGAAGTCCACGAACCTTTCCTCATCATGCAGGGCTTCATACAGCGCACCCCGCGCGGACGAACCGCCATGCCTGCCGCCTACGAAAAAATTGGCGCGCCTTTTCCGCCCTTGAAACCTGAGGATCCCCAGACAAGACTCTTCTGATGGAGCGCGGGACAATCTACCCGTATCCAGAAATTTTACCCACATCCATGGAAGCGCCCCTCAAACAAGTCATCACCCGATGCCGCGCCCTCGGCCTGCGTCGCACGAAGGCTCTGGAGGAATTGCTTCTGACGCTCATGGAAAATCCGCGCCCCATGACCCTTGCGGAACTCACCGGCTCGAAACGTCTCGCCGATCTTTGCGACAAAGCCACGGTCTATCGCCTGCTGCAACGCCTCACCGAACACGGAATGATCCGCCGCCTCGGTCTCCACGAGCGTGCGGCCTATTTCACCCTGCTCCAGCCGGGAAAACACAGCGATTACCTCATCTGCACCGGATGCGGGAAAATCGAAGCAATCCAGGCTCCTTGTCCCGTTCACAAGCTCGAAAACGAAATTCGCGAAAAAACCGGCTACCAAGGACTGTATCATGAACTTGAGTTCTTCGGAACCTGCCCGCGCTGCGCTTGACCGCAGAATTTCAATCCCACATCCCCAACCAAAACTACAAAGCAAGAACCATGAAACCGATCCTAATCCTCGCCGCACTAATGACCGCCGCAAGCGCTCACGAATTCCAACACAACAAAGACTGGCTCAAAACTCCGGAAGGCCTCGCCCACATCGGTGATTCACACGGTGAAATCGATGTCGATTCCAAAGGCTTGTTTTACGTCTCTATCGTCGGCGGAGAAAAAAGCGGCATCCAGGTATAC
>JBIKNX010000190.1:0-5197 GCA_044358435.1 Luteolibacter sp. | reverse complement strand
AATCACCACGGTTTCACCATGGTCCAGGAAGACGGCAAAGACGTGATCTACGCCGCCTGCTTGAAAGATGAAAAATCCGCCTTTCTCAAACTCTCCACCGAAGGCGAAATCCTGATGGATATTCCCATGACCGCCATCCCGGAAGAGGTCGGCAAAAAATTCGCTCTCACCCACGCCGACCGCGCACCCAATGGCGATATCTGGCTCATCGATGGCTATGCCTCCGACCGCATCCTCATCTTCGATAAGGATGGTAAATTCAAATCCACCACCGCAGGCAAAACCGAGCCATGGAATTTCAAAACCGCTCACAAGTTCGCCTTTGATTACCGCTACGAGCCAGCCCGCGTGTTGATCTGCGACCGCGCCAACAACCGCCTCATCCACCTCAATCTCGATGGCACGGTCATCGGCGTCTTCGCGGAAAACATCCCGCATCCCTGCACTGTCGATTTCAACGGCGATCTCGTCGCCGTCGCCCAACTCGCCAGCGGCGTGAGCATCCTCGATAAAGAAGGTAAAGTCGTCAAAGTGCTCGGCCCCAACGACAACCCGAAGGAATTCAATACCAACGGAGTCAAACCCGAAGCCTGGCGCGAAGGCATCACCACTTCTCCGCACGGCGTCACCTTCGACAAAGACGGCAACGTTGTCACCACCGAGTGGAACAAGTGGGGACGAATTCTCCGCTGGGATGTAAAAAAATAAGGCGGAAGGTTTCCAGCCGTTTGAAATATCTCCAATAAAAAAAGCCACTGGATCGCTCCAGTGGCTTTTGAATTTCTACAGGATCAAGAATCAGGCAAGAGTTGATTCTTTCTCAGCTTCCTTGTCGCACTTCTTGCCGCATTTTTTCTGGCCGGCTTCAGCGATCACGGTGCCTTCTTTTTTGGCTTCTTCTTTTTTCTTGTCTTTGTCGCACTTTTTGCAATCCGCGAGAAGTGTCTCTTCTTTAGCCTTGTCGCACTTCTTGCCGCATTTTTTCTGGCCGGCTTCAGCGATCACAGTGCCTTCTTTTTTGGCTTCCTCTTTTTTCTTGTCTTTATCGCACTTTTTGCAATCTGCGAGAAGTGTCTCTTCTTTAGCCTTGTCGCACTTCTTGTCGCATTTTTTCTCACCGGCTTCGGCGATCACGGCACCTTCTTTTTTGGCTTCCTCTTTTTTCTCGCCTTCGTGCTTCTCGCCTTTACCGCACTTGCCGCAATGGGCGATGGTTTCTTCTTTTTCTTTATCGCACTTCTTCTCGCACTTCTTGGCTTCAGCGAAGGCAAGAGGAGAAATGAACAGAGCTGCACAGAACGTGGTTAACAGTAATTTCATGGTCGTTTGTTTTGGTTTGGTTATTGGTATGATACAGATCCCGGCACGGGGATTCCCTAAGTAGATACACTTCAGGGATTTTTATTCAAAAAAAATTTCACACGCCTATCCAGGCGAGGAATTCCTGATTCCCGTCCATTCCGGCGATGCTCGCCGGAATCACGCCTTTCCAGTCCTTACCGTGTTCCTCGGTCACGAATCTGCGGATTTTCTCCACCGCGCGCTCCCGGAGTTCCTCTTCCCTGACAATTCCTCCTTTTCCGATATCCTCCCGATCCAGCTCAAACTGCGGCTTGATCAAACAAACCAATTCCCCGCCCTCCTGCAACACCCCGAAAACCGCGGGCAGCACCTTGGTCAGTGAAATAAACGACAAATCCATCACCGCCAGCCGGACTTTTTCGCCAATATCCTCAAGCTCCATATGTCGGGCGTTGAATTTTTCCTTCGAAATCACCCGAGGATCATTTCTCAATTTCCACACCAACTGGTTCGTTCCCACATCCAGTGCGTGCACCCGCAAGGCCCCACGCTGCAACAGACAATCTGTAAACCCACCCGTGGATGCCCCGACATCCATGCAAACCCAACCGCTCACTTGGATCCCGAATGCCTCCAGCGCACCCTCCAGTTTGAGCCCTCCCCGTCCCACATATTTCGGCTTTTCCTTGATCTCCACGACCGCTTCCTCCCCAAACTTCTCCGCCGGTTTATCCACCAACCGGCCGTTCACCTTCACCTCGCCCGCCAAAACCAAACGTTTTGCCTGCTCACGGGAATCACACATTCCGCGATTCAACATCAAAGCATCCAGTCGGTCTTTCCTCACAAGGGAAGCTTCAAGTTTCAAATTTCAAATTTCAATCTCCATACTCTAAACTTCAAACTCTAAACTTCAAAGTTTCCCACCTCCGAGTCCTCCGTCTTCTCTCTTCCCTGCGTGGTAAAAAATGCAGGAACCCAGCAATATACTCCGCGCTATCAAACGCCCGATTGAAACAATTAACCACCCGCCCCCAGAAAATCGAAGTTTAGGGTTTAAAACTTAAAGTTTCCCGCCATGGTTTCGGCACGTGAAAGTCATCGCCATCGGAAACCAAAAAGGAGGGGTCGGGAAAACCACCACCGCCATGAACCTCTCGCACGCCCTCGCGCTCCGCGGTCAACGGGTTCTGCTCATGGATCTCGACTCACAAGCGAACTGCACTTCAGGCCTTGGAATCGAGGCCCCACCCTTGTCTTCCATCTATCCCGTATTACTCGGCAACGCGGATATCCGGGACAAATTCATCGATTCCGGACGCGAAAATCTCACCTTCCTTCCCTCCGAGATGGACCTCGCCGGGATCGAGATCGAGCTCGCGCGCTCTGATGACCACCTCACCCGCCTGCGTGGCATCCTCCAAGGCCTCAAGCCAAACGATCTGTTTGAATACTGCATCCTCGATACCCCGCCATCCCTGGGTGTCCTGATGACCGCCGCCCTCGCGGCCGCCGACGAAGTTCTCATCCCGCTCCAGTGCGAGTGGTTCGGCCTCGAAGGTCTTGCGAAAATTGTCGGTATCCTCGATGAAATCCGTGGCTCCGGCGCCAATCCCGACCTCACTCTGGAAGGTATCATTATGACCATGTATGACAGTCGCACGCTTCTTTGCCGTCAGGTGGTCGAAGAAGTGACCAACTACTTCCCGGAGGAAATCTACAAGCAAGTCATCCCGAGAACGATCCGCATCGGCGAGGCCCCCTCACATGGCAAAACCATTTTCGAGCACGATCCATCAGGCATTGGAGCCCTGTCCTACGGCAAACTCGCCGATGAATTCCTCGCCCGCCACGCCCGCGTCGGCCCGGTTCTTGCCACGAAGTGACCTTTTCACTCCGCCTTGGCCTCAAAAACATCCGCCTGCCCGGCAACCGGATCCGGGGAAAGGCTATACCAATGGCTACGCTCGATCCGCTCCTTGTCATAAGGCGGGGTGAAAATATCCACCAACTGGGTGACCTTGTGCGCTTTCAGGGTGTGAATGTTCCGGGCCTTTGCCGTCAGAGTCGAAATATCGTTCTTTTTGAGAACCGCCGTTCCCACTTTTTTAAGCAGTTGATGACCCTCGCTCACCCGCACGTCGGGCATTTCCAACAGGTCATAGTTTGAAGTCTCGATTTCACCGGAAGCACAGAGAATCATTCCTGTCATTCCCGGATGATCATGCGGGCGGATGATCTCGCCTTCGTCAAACTGGACGAGACAGAGAGAGAAATCGACGCGTTGCTCAAGATATTTGAAATCCACCTTTCCGTTCACAAGACGCGTTTGGATCTGGGCAAGCGCGTCAAGCAGCACCGGATCCTCAAGATGCAGCCGCCCCGCGAGTCGGGAAAGGGTTCGCACATACGAATCCTGATTCCATGCGTCCAAATGCTGTTTGCCCGCCTCTTTGCCGACCGCCTCAAGAAATGCCTCCCAATGCATCGCGCCATCTTCGGGAAGCCGACCCTCAGCCGCATTCGCGCGCGTTGCAAACGCGCAAAGCGAAGGCAATGCCGTCAATACCCCAAGAAAGGAAGGAAGACTCAGACTGAGAAACTCACGGCGATCATATTCATCCATTTCGAAAACATACTGAACCGCTTTTGGCGTTCTTTCCAAGGCGGAAATCCTCGAGATACAAATTGGACCGCACGAGTCCACTCGCGCTTTTCTGTTTCGCTTATAAACTCAATTCTAAGTCCCGTAATTTTCAAATGGATTATGACTACATATAACCCCATCGTCCATTGACATCGTTTCAACCCATGCAAGCACCCTCTCTCGCCATCATCGGTGGCTCCGGCCTTTATGAGATCGACACTTTGGAAGTCGTTCGCACCCATAACATTGAAACTCCTTTCGGTTCACCCTCGGATGAAATCATCGAAGGCAGACTCGCCGGCCGCAGCGTGTTCTTTCTCCCTCGTCATGGTCGTGGTCATCGTTTGCTCGCCCATGAAATCAATCACCGCGCCAATATCTGGGCGCTGCGATCTTTGAACGTGCGCTGGATCGCTTCGGTGAATGCATGTGGCTCTCTTCGTGAAAAGATCAAGCCCAGAGATATCGTCGTACCTGATCAACTCGTCGATCGCACAGGACGCTCGCATGAATTTTCTTTTTTCGGAAACGGCATCGCCGCCCACGTTTCGTTTGGTGATCCTTACAGCCATCTCATGCGTGGACTCCTGCTCGAAGCCGCCAGCGCACATACCGCGAATCTTCATAACAGCGGAACCTATGTCTCCATGAACGGACCTGCTTTTTCAACTCGTGCTGAATCTGACATGTATCGTAGATTGGAATTCGATATCATCGGCATGACAAACGCCCCAGAAGCCCGGCTCTGCCGTGAAGCTGAAATTGCCTTCGCCTCGCTATCCATGGTGACCGATTATGATTGCTGGAAAACCGAGGAAGCCGCAGTCGATGTCTCAGTCGTCATCGCCAACCTTCATGCCAATTCCGCTTTAGCGAAATCCATCATCGCAAGCATCATCCCGAAAATCCCCGCTGATCCCAACTGGCAAGACCATCAATCACTCGCCGCCGCCATCTTGACCCCGAAAAAACTTTGGCCCGAAAAAACCTGCGAAAATCTCGCGCCGATCTTGGCTCCTTACCTCTAGATCCTTAGGAAAACAACCGCAGATAGCAACGAGGCGGATATGGACGAACTGATCAAAAGCTAATATTTCTCCAAAGAAACCGCAGATGAACGCAGATGGGCGTTAAAATTCAGAGATTCATACTAAACCTAAAAAGGAAAATGGGCGTGTTTTTTAAGCCTCATTGGCTGAGGAGTTTGATTTTTCATTTTGTGCGTCGTTAAGCGTGGTGGTTTTATCC
>JBIKNX010000286.1:0-2524 GCA_044358435.1 Luteolibacter sp. | reverse complement strand
TTGGTTCTAAAATGAACGAACAAACACTACTAACTAAATTAGGGTTCTCTACCCACTCTGCTATTCCTAACTCTATCATTTCTGATGAGTGGGATAGATATGCTACCTGCGCTAAATGCGGGCTAGATATCTCAGCCTTTTGGCTTGATGACCCAGATCGCCTAAGCGGTTGGTCTGCTTGGAAGTCCCTTAGCGGTTCTTGCCAAGCCTAAATGTCAGCCCCCTCTGCTAGAATTATTTACTAAAGAAAGGTAAAACTAAATGAAAACTTATTCAATTCCCGACCTGCTTGTAGGTCAGACTTATTATCCCCGCTCTCTTGCTCGTAAATACCAATACGGAGAAATCAACTACGCTACCAAGCGAGATGACATCTATTTGTATGGCGACTATGAAGCCTACGCAATTCGCTTCAATGGTAATCGTTGGGCTACTATTGCCGTTAGGGTTGGTGAGTAATGAATACAATGGATTATCTTATAGAAAATGACTATTGCGTAATGGATAACATTTGCGTGTTTTGCTCAGTATTGACAGATGGGTGGAATAGGTTTTGCCCAAGATGTAAAGACTATAAAGGAATAATGGGTTTGTATGACGCAGTAGAACAATACGGAAAAGAGATTTTGCCACTATGAAAAACTTACAAGAAAAACTTGATCTTGCTGCTAAAGAATTAGAGCCAATACTTTGGGAATTACTAGATGAAATTGAGGAGAATAAATAAATGAAAAAGAATATTTTGATTTCATACATCGCTGATGTTGAAACAGATTTAGATGCGTACTTTGCGCTACAAAAATCTTTGCGAAATTTGCCTGATAGCGAATTAGAAAAATTTGACGCATTTGAAATTTTAGATGTTGTTGAATAAATAAAAAAAGTTTTTGCAAAATAAAATTGCAAAAATGCCGGGGTTTTCCACAAGTTATCCACAGGCATAGTGTGTTTAAGGTCACATAAATAAATCTCCAATTTACGGCGTGTCGCCTTGACTTTTTGAGATTTATCTGGTAGTATTCTCTTATACAATTAAATAAATAACAAAAAGCGTGTGATGTAATTCACATTCAAAATGTCGGAAATGTCCGAATTTGGATTTGATAATGTCAGCCAAAAATGTTATACTTACTATCTAAAGAAAAAAGGAAGTGACACTATGTCAGCAAATGTCTATACTATCGAAAGCCTACTTGTAGGAAAAACTTATCACTCAAAAACTCTAAAGGGTGAAATCATCTCAGCCGAAAAGTCTGATGTCTGGTATGCGGACTGCGAAAGTTATCGTGTTCAGGTTCGCCCTCACTATTCACACCCTCTAGGGTTGAAAGATACCTACCGAATTTTAGCGGTCAGGGTGTCTGACTAATTGTCAGCCCCCTCTGTTATACTTATCTAAACAAACAAACGAAAGGAAGTCAAAAATGACTTACACTATAACACTAGAAACCTTCAATGGTTCTACCAAAAAAATCAACCTTGCCTCTAAAGGTGCGGTTGCTCAATTCATCTCAACTTACCCAACACAATTACCCGTTGGCGTATCTGTCAAGGTCGCTTGTGACTCTCTCTCAATTCGTGGCACACTTCGTGGCACACTTATCCCCTCAAACTAAACGAATAGGAAATAAAATAAATGAAAACAATTCAACACTCTCTCCACTTCATAACTGAGGTAGATGAAACTCATCCAACTGCTATGCAACTTTTACAATTAGATAGTGAAGTGCAAATTCACTTTCTTGAAAGTCTGCTAAAAGAATTGATAGCGCCTGCTCTAAAGCCTGCTCTTGATGAAGTAAATAAAGGCAATTCGTGGGCGGTCCTAAAGGTGGCCGAATAATGAGCGATTACTTAGACTACCTTGATGAAATCTACGAGGAATTAGTAGATGAATTTGGACACGAAATAGAAAGCGAGTGTAATCATAAATGATGACACGAAAAGACTATGTCAAAACTGCTGAAATTCTTAGCAATTATTTTGCTACATCTGTTTTTGATGAACAAGGAGAAATGTTATTTGCTGACTTAGTAGATGAATTTTCTCTAATGTTTGAAAGTGATAATGAAAGATTTGACGCAAATAAATTTGCTCTTGCTTGCTACAAAAAAATTGAGGTAGACGCATGAGCAGATTTCTAACAACACTAGTGCAACTTGCTTTGCTAATTTCAACATTTTATTTATTGCGATTAGCAATTCAAGATATAAAAGAAAACGGATTCTAGTTTTCAAATCCTGAGCATGATCTAAAACTGCTCAACAAAAAATCCCGGCGTGTCTTCCACAGGGTTATACACAGGGTGATTTACGACACATTTTAAGATTCCCCCAGATTTTACGGCGTGTCGGTTTGAAAATGTCAGTAGAAGATGATAGGCTAGAAGCCTAAACCTAATGAAAGGAAAACTAATGGGATTAGATATGTATTTACAAGCCAAGAAGCACTTGGAAAAAGTGAATTGGAACGCACTAAGAGATAATGATGAATTATCTTATGACTCACCTGAAGCGGTATATCC
>JBIKNX010000284.1:0-2542 GCA_044358435.1 Luteolibacter sp. | reverse complement strand
GCAAAGGAGGTCTTGGACCTTTCACGCAATCACTACGACAGGCTCGGCCATCTCTTGCAGGGCCTCACTCCGGCCGTGATTTGTCGCGAAGTCTTCATGAGAAATCACATCTTCGCCAAGCGTGGCTGGACGAGTGTGTTGATCGTGAGCTTCTGCATGGCCGTGAGCGCGATTTACGAACTCATCGAATGGGGCACCGCCCTGATCTCTGCCGAGGCGGCCGAATCTTTTCTCGGCACCCAGGGTGACACATGGGATACCCAAACGGACATGTTCTGCGCTCTCATCGGCGCCACCGCCGGTGTCGTATTATTCCGTGTTTTCCACAATCGTTCGATGCGGAAGTTGTCGGCATCATGATTCGGAGGAAAGCCCCGCCCGGCGCAGCTTCTGCCTCAGGGTCGCACGATTCATGCGCAGCGCCGCCGCGAGTCGTGTCGGACGCTGATCAAAGCGCTCCAACAGGTATCGCAACATGACTCCTTCCATCTGATCCAGCAAGGCATCGTATTGCCACTCGGACTCATCGGTGAGTTCGAGCTGTGAATCGAGCCAACGCGCCACAACGCGATCCACCTCGCCCGAAACCGCTTTGCCACCCGACGCATAAAGGGCTTGCGAAACATGCGGCGGAAGATGCCCCGGCAAAACGGGCCCGCCATGACTCATCGCGAGCGCATGCTCGATCACGTGGCGCAGTTCACGCACGTTGCCCGGCCAGTCATAAAACTGCAGGGCGCAGAGCGTTGCCGCGGTCATTTCAAATTTTGACGAAGCCGCGCTCTGCAGCCCATGGAAAAAACGGCATAGCGCAGGGATATCACCCGTGCGCTCACGCAATGCCGGCATCTCAATGGATAAAGCGCTGAAGGCATAAAACAGATCCGACCTCAGGCTTTGCTTACCCTCCGCCTCACGCGGATCCGCTTGAAGGGTGGCAATCAATCTCGGCAGCCGGACTTTTTCCTCTCCAATCAGCTTGGCCAGAAACGCCTGGAGTGATGACTCAAGGGCATCGATTCCCTCGAGCACCAGCGTGCCGGTGGAATCCGCCAGAAATGACTGAAGGGATGACTCCTGATGAATCGTCGCGCATTCAACCGTGCGCAATCTGTCTTTGCTCCGGTTGCCATTGGTATGGATCACCCGCGCCGCCAGTGTTTTTCCCGAGCCGCACGGACCGTGCAGCATGACCGGCATATCGCCGTTGCATGCCCGCGCGATTCCCAAAAAGACCCGGTGCATGCTCGTTGATGCGCCGATCAACGACGTCGCGGCAGGTTCATACGGTTCGGCGATCCGGATGCTCTTGGTCACCAGAGTGGAAATCACTTCTTCAAACCGTTGCAAATCCAGAGGCTTGATCAGGTAATCCGCCACTCCCAACTTCTGCGACGTGATCGTGTGATCCAACGTCGCATGCGCGGTGATGATCAGAATCGGGATTTTCGAACCTGATTTGCGAATCTTCTCAAGAATCTCCATCCCGCTGACATCGGGTAATCCGATATCCAGAACAATCGCCTCAAACTTCTGCTGCTTGATCTTCTCAAGCGCGGCCGCTCCGCTCGCCGCAAGAACCGGTGAGTGACCCAAACGATGCGCGGCCAACGACAAAGCGGTTCCCAATGCGTGCTCATCTTCAATAATCAAAATCGCTGCCATAAATCTTAACTTTCATCCTGAGGCTTGGGCCAGACGATGCGCACACGGGCACCTTTTTCCGGCAGATTCTCGACTGAAATTTTTCCCCTGTGCGCTTCGATGATCTCCTTCGATACCGCAAGCCCCAGCCCCATGCCTCCCTCCCGCTCCGAATGGAAAGGCTCCCCAAAACGTTCCAGCGCCTGTGAACTGAATCCCACGCCTTGATCCTCCACTTCCAACCATCCGCGCATGACGCGGACCTTCACCTCGCCGCCCTTGGGCAAGCTCTGAATTGCGTTGAGCAACAAATTACACAAGACCTGCCGCAATCGTTCCCTATCCCCCTTGACCTCATGTTCCCTCCAACTCGGATCGATCTCCTGATGAATCACCACTCCCGCATGATTTGCTTGCAAGCTCAAACCATGACACGCATCCGTCACCAATTCCACCAGATCGACCCGAACCATTTTGACCGGTTCGGGTTTCGCATAGCGCAGCCATTGATTGACGAGAAAACCGATACGCTCCGCTTCGCTCACAATCAGCGATGCGGACATTTTTTCATTCGGCCCGCAAACCCGCTCTAACAGCTGTGCGTGGAGACGGATCGCGGAAACCGGATTTCTAACTTCATGCGCCAGGCTGGTCGCCATTTTTCCAAGCAAGGCAAGCCGCTCCGCATGCCTGCGCTTTTCCCTCTCATCAACCAGTGACCCATGCGCATCGCGAAGCGCGTTTGCCAGACTCACAATTTCCCGTGGCCCGAAATCAGGCAATCCATGCAGGGGTTGATCGCCGCCGATCTCAGGAATCGCCGCCGCCAACTTTGCGAGGGGTCGGGTGACTTTCCGACCGATCAAAAGCGAAAACAAGAGCGATAGCGCCCAGAACC
>JBIKNX010000005.1:0-27553 GCA_044358435.1 Luteolibacter sp. | reverse complement strand
GGACCTTGGGAAGCATTCCCGACTACACTTGGTCGAACCTTGGCGATGCCGATGTGCTGCTTCCAGCCGTGCAACGTATTCTTGAACTTGGCGCGGAGCGTTTTGACGCATCGTTCCTCGCTGAGGTCGGTTCCGATGCGGCAAATCCGGCTACGGGTGAAATGCGCACTCGGGTGGATGACGGCTCCAAAGAAAACAACGATCACGTCGCGGGGATCTTTCGTTTGGGAAATCGCCTGACCGCTGTGAACCGACCCCTTGCTGAGGACGAACCGGAAGTCACCTCCAAAGAAAATCTCGATACCATGCTCGAAGGTACGGACTACCGTCTTCTCGATCAAGCCGGCCAAGCTTCGGATGCCTCGTTATCCACTCACGTCTGGCGTGCCTTCCTCGTCGCGGTGCTGTTTTTCCTCATCAGTGAAGCCCTGCTCTGCTTGCCCAAAAAACCGGGCGTAACTCCCACCCCGCAACGCCCGGCATCGGTCTGATCCTGATACCGGTTTGTTGGTGATTTGACATGGAATGGGATTTTCAAAGCGTCGCCGTTGTCGGGTCCGGTGCCATCGGCCTGTATTACGGAGGTCGTCTCGCCGAGGCGGGAATGAATGTGAAATTTCTCGTCAGATCGGATTACGACCAGCTCTCCAACTGCGGATTGGCGGTCGCGAGTATCGCTGGGGATTTTCATCTAAAGAATATTTCTGTTTTCAAAAATCCCGCGGAGATCGGCCCGGTTGATCTGGTGATCGTCGCTTGGAAAGCCACGGCCAATCATGCGCTTGCCGCCGTGTTGCCACCGCTCATGCATGAAAACACCCGAGTGCTGACCTTGCAAAACGGCTTGGGCAATTGTGAGGACGTGGCGGAGGTTGTGGGCGCCGCGAGGGTTTATGGCGGACTCTGTTTCGTTTGTATAAACCGTATCGCTCCCGGCACGATTCGTCATACCGCAGGAGGACGAATGACGATTGGAGCTTTTGACAACATGCGCTGCGGGAAGGCGGATGCCATTGCCAGGCGCTTCAACGCCGCCAAAATTCCCGCCACGGCCGTCGATGATCTCGCCAAAGCCCAGTGGGAAAAACTGATATGGAACATTCCCTTCAACGGGCTTTCTGTCGCCGAAGGCGGAGTCACCACGGATGTGCTGTTGGCAAACCCTGTCATCGAAACTGAAATCCGCACTTTGATGCGGGAAATCATCGCGGCCGCAGCGGCGCAGGAAATTCTGTTAGATCAAGACCTCATCGACAGCAACATCGCGCGTACCCGTCCCATGGGCCCCTATCAACCCTCGACCATGATCGATTTCATCGAAGGTCGCGAACTCGAACTTGATCCGATCTGGGAAGAACCCTTCCGCCGCGCAAAAGCCGCTGGGGTCAAAATGCCAGCTCTGGAAAATTTGCTGAGACGGATCAAAACCCGATTGAAGGAAAGACGCTCGTGAATTAGGCTGTATCGGTTGCTCCGACGTGCTGTTTTGGATGTGACCACTTACCGGCGCGAACGCTCGAGTTGTTCTTGCTGCTGTTTTTGCACCCTGCGTTGAGACTCTTCCTGCTGCTGGCGAGCTCGCTCCTGTTGTTCATGTTGCTGCTGCATCCGACGCTGTGCTTCCTGCTGCTGGCGGGCGGCTCGCTCCTGTTGTTCTTGTTGCTCCTCCATCCGACGCTGTGCTTCCTGCTGCTGGCGGGCGGCTCGCTCCTGTTGCTCCTGTTGCGCGCGAAGTCTTTCTTGCTGCTCCTGATGGGCTCGGAGTCTCTCCTGCTGCTCCTGTTGCGCGCGCAATCTTTCCTGCTGCGCGCGAAGTCGCTCCTGTTGTTCCTGCTGGGCGCGCACTTGATCCTGCTGCTCCTTCAGTCGACGCTGCGTTTCTTCTTGCTGGCTGCGAGCCATTTCCTGCTGCGCCTGTTGTTGACGCAAATTCTCCTGTTGCTCACGAGCCTGCTCCTTTTGCTCCTTTTGCTCCTTTTGCTCTTGCTGGGCACGCAATCTCTCCTGCTGCTCTCTCAAAGCCATTTGCTGTTTCTGCTGTTCACGCAGCTTTTCACTTTGCTCCTGCTGTTCACGAGCGCGCTCTTTTTGTTCCAACTGTTGATTCAGCTTTTCCTGCCTATCCTGCTGTTGGCGCTTTTCCCTTACAGTATTTTTATCCGCTTCATTTTGCAGATCGGCATCACGATTCTCAGGCAATTGCGAGCGATCGGGTGTCTCATCCAAACGAGGACGCGGCAATCGGGTTGCGGGGTCAACTTGAAGATTCCCACCCGAATGGTTTCCGGTTGGCGGTGTGGCTGGAACGTCTCCGGGCTGTAATCTGTTGGAATTGGATTGATCCGAATTCTTTTCAATCGGTTCAAGGTCATTGAGGCGTGGAACCGATCGCGACCGATCATCTCGCACGGCAGGAATGGCCGGAGTCTTCTCATCCGGAATCGCTGGGATTTCAGGATCGGGCACGGCCGGTGTGCTTGTATCCGGAACCGCTGGAATCCCGCTTTCAGGATTCGTTTTTTTATCGGTAGACGGTCTCCTCGAGCCTCTGTCATTTGACTTCGGATTCAAATCCTCTGGCGTTTGCGGAGTTTCGATCACGGCGGGCCGATTTGGACGAACGGGATCTTTGACGGTTTCCTCACGCCGCTCGCGTTGATCAGGACGGCGAGCTTGGTGTTTGGCGACTTCCTCGCGAGCTCCTTCAAGACGACTTTTGCGTTCCTTCTCGAAGGATTCGCCGCCTCCCGCATTGGTGACCACCAACTGGGCTTTCTTGTCTTCCTCATCTCTGCGGTCGCGAAACTGCTTTCTCATATCTTCCGGCAGTTCTTTGGATCGATCCACGACCACATCACCCAGATCCCGACTCACCTTTGACGGACGGAGCGCACGATTCCAATCCGCGTCCATGCGCGGTGCGACGACCTGCAATTCATTTCCGCTGAACTGTGAACTCAGGCGACGGCCACCACGTCCGAATTCCGGGCTCTCATCCAAGCGCAAATGATGAATGGGAAACCTTCTGCCGATACGGTCGCAAACATTGCGATAACGAGGTCCCCCCACATAAACAGATCTTTCACGAATGACATAGTGGGTGATGTTGATCGTATTGCGATGGATCACGATATTTTGCGAGCGCGGCAAACAGTAAGCGTGGATGTCATTTCCAAAATGATTGTAGGAAACATACGAAAACCATCCGCTGTCGATAACGAAACGGGATTCAACGGATGAGTCCCAAGCATGGCCATACCAGCCAAGTGTCTCGGGCGGCAGAGGCGCCCAACCGATGTATCCGGGGCTTTCGCGCCAGGTCACCCAGGCGGGAGCCCACTCGTTACCGGGAATCCAAACCCAGCCCACATTTCTTAACAAAGCCCAGCGTCCGTAATGGTAACAAGCCCAGCCGAACGGCTCGCTGGAAACCCAGGTCCAACCTTGATTGGTAAACGCCCAGCGGCCTCGTGTGTATGGCCTCCATGTTGAATCACGCACACAGGAGGGCTGATAAACATAACCGAATTCTCCGGTTCGGAACCAGGAACCATACGCTCCAAGCGGCTCGTAGAAATTATTGAAATCTCCCGTGGGAACCCTGACATCATTTTTTCGGACGGGCGGAAGCGCATCGAGCGGTTCACGCCCGGCAAGCTCCAGCTCGCGTTCACTGAGCTCGCTTTCCAGTCCCGTGATTTTCTGTTCCCGGCTGTCCTGCTCGCGCTGGATCTCGGCGATTTTACGCTCACGCTCCGAGAGCTCCGCCTGGCGCCTTTCCAACTCGTTCTGAGCGGCAGCATGCGCCGCGTTTTGCGAATCCTCCATCGCGATGCGTTCCTGTTCGATAAGAGTGCGCTCACGCTCAATCGCATCACGCTCGGCGAGAATTTTCTGCTCCGCAAGCTCCGCCTCAAGCTGCTTCTGCCGTTGAACCGCCTCCTCGGCTTTCTTTTCAAGCTCCTGAAGTTTTGAGTCGGCCGTGCTGTCCGGCTTTTCACAGGAAACCATGGCAAGTGCGACCATGGCGGATAAAATCGGAATTTTCATCGAACAGTAAATTGGGTTGCGCCCGCTTGGACGCGTCAGGGGGAAATTGATTCGATTTTTTTCATTCTCGAGAAGCCGGACGCTTCATCAACTCAGGATGAAATCGACATGGGGCGGCTCACCACCCGCCAATTCACCGGGCACTCGCGAGATTTTGACCTTGAACGCTTCCTCCATGGCCCGTTGCTCCATAGCGATGGCCCGGGGGAACTTTTTGAAAACCGGCTCAAGGGGATGATGGAATTCCCGCAGCGTGATCCTGCCGGTGGTTTCATCGTTGATGCAGCGAATGAGAAGACCCTCTTTGCTTCGCAGTTTCACAAACATGCCAGCCCGGTAGAGAAGTGTTGTGCCCTGGCTGAGGCGGGCTTTCCAATAGGTTTCCTGATCCTGGAAATACTGATAAAGAAGCTTTTCCGGCGCGGTGTCTCCAAAAAGCGTCCGCGCATGATCGAGAAGCTGTAAGGAAAAACCCGATGGGATAGCGGGAAACAATGCGTCCGCCTTGTCCGCCAGGCGGTAAAAGATTTCGGGCCGTCCGGTTTCCGTTCGCGGTAGTCGGATGCGCATCAGATATCCGTGTTTCGTCAGATCTTCACAGTGCTGCTTCACCGTCATGTAACTGACATCAAGCTCCTTCGCCAACCCGCTCACTCCCATGGCACCGGACATTTTCAAACGCATCAACACACTCAGCCACTGAGGTTTCAGGAGATCATGGAATACATCGAGAAACATGAATTCGAAGGTTAGCTTTCAAAGAACGTAACCAGAGTAGCGTGGTTTTTTTTCTTGTCGAGCCGGCGTCTCGCACGAATCTCTGAAAGGTAATGAAATCCGCCTTCAAACTGAGCACCATGCTTTTCATATCGGCCCTATTGGCCGGTGCCTCGGAGCGCCCCAACATCCTTTTCATATTTTCCGATGACCATGCGCTCGAAGCCATCTCCGCTTATGGCAATCGCTTCGATCAGATTTCCCCAACTCCGAACATCGATCGAATCGCCAAAGAAGGCATGTTGTTTGAGCGATCCTATTGCGGCAACTCCATCTGCGGCCCCTCGCGCGCCACGATCCTAACCGGCAAGCACTCGCACATGAACGGGTTCTTGGACAACAACTTCAGCCGCTTCGATGGCAATCAACCCACCTTTCCCAAAATGCTACAAAAAGCGGGTTACGAGACCGCTGTGATTGGCAAATGGCATCTCATTTCAAATCCAACCGGATTCGATTACTGGGAAGTCCTCCCCGACCAAGGAAGTTACTACAACCCGGATTTCATCCAGATGGATGGATCAAAAAAACGCTTTGAGGGATATGTGACCGATCTCGTTGTCGACAAATCACTCGATTGGTTGAAAAACCGGAAAAACAAGGAAAAGCCTTTTGTTCTCATGACCCAACAAAAAGCCCCTCACCGCAACTGGGTGCCTGCGGAACGCCACATGAACCTCTTCGATGACATCACGATCCCTGAGCCGGAAACACTCTTCGATGATTACAAAAACCGCATCGATGCCGTGGCGAAACAAAAAATGACCATCGAGAAAGATTTCCACTGGAGCCATGACATGCTTCTGCACGGAGAACCCGCCGACCCTCGTTTCCCAAAAAACGACTGGAACAATAACGAATACACACGCATGAACGATGCGCAGAAAAAAACCTTCGATGATGCCTATGGCGATGAAAACGCGGCACTGCTGGAAAGCCTCAAAACGGGCATGAGCGACAAGGAACTCACCCGTTGGAAATACCAACGCTACATGAAAAACTATCTTCGCTGTATTCGCGGTGTGGATGAAAATATCGGGCGATTGCTGGAATATCTCGACGAAACGGGTCTCGCGAAAAACACCATTGTCATCTACGCATCGGATCAAGGCTTCTACCTCGGCGAGCACGGCTGGTATGACAAGCGCTGGATGTTTGAGGAATCGCTCGCCATGCCCTTCATCATCCGCTGGCCGGGCGTGGCAAAGGCGGACGTGCGCAGCAAAGCGATGATCCAGAACATCGACTACGCGCCAACCTTCCTCGAGATCGCCGGAGCACCTATTCCGAATGACATCCAAGGCAAAAGCCTGCTGCCGATATTGAAAAACGAAGGCAAAGCCACCGCCGATTGGCGCAATGCGGTTTATTACGAATACTCGGGAGAATACACTCACAGCGTCGCCGCTCACGATGGTGTCCGCAACGACCGCTATAAACTCATGCATTTCCCGGACACCAAGGAATGGATGCTTTTCGATCTCGAAAAAGATCCGCAGGAGATGAAAAGCGTCGCTGCGGAAAAAGATTACGAAACCGTGCTCAAGGACATGCGCACAGTCTACGATACACTCCGCAAACAATACCAGGTCACCACTTCGACTTTTCCGGATCAGCGTTGGGATCAAAAATGGTGGAAGCAACGTTGGGATGAGAAAAACAAAGAGGCGAACACACCTGAGGCAAAGAAAGCCAAAGTCGTTTTCCTCGGCGATTCGATCACCCAAGCGTGGGAAGATCAGGGAAAACAAGCATGGGACAAACACTTCGCCCCGCTCGGAGCCCTCAACTGGGGCTTCTCCGGTGATCGCACCGAACACCTGATCTGGCGCCTGCAAAACGGCGATATCCAGCGTATCAATCCCGAAGCGGCCGTCATTCTCATCGGCACCAACAATACCGGCCACGATCAGCGCCCTGCCGAGGAAACCGTCGGCGGCATCAAACGCACCCTTGATGATCTGGCATGGAAATGGCCGAACACCAAAATCATCCTGATGTCGGTTTTTCCTCGTGGCGCAACCCGGGACGATCCGCTGCGTAAAATCAACTCGCAGATCAATGAACAGGTCAAAACCCTTGCCGATGGCAAACGAGTTCATGGGTTGGACATCAACGAAAGGTTCCTCGACAAAGAAGGACACCTGAGCAAAGAGATCTTCCCCGATCTTCTCCACCTCGCGCCAGCCGCCTATGACACATGGGCCGAGGCTGTTTCGTCGAAACTCAAGGAGCTCGGCGTGGAATAACCCGTCGGATTAGGAAATCCTTTTCCAATCAGCCTCATCGAGGCACGTCGGATCCGCCGCCACCCAATGCCCCGGCCCGATCTCTCTGAGCGAAAGATCCATCCCCAAGGTCTCCTCATAACGCGGATGATTCATCCGGTGACCGAACGCGCTTCCCGCCGGCGGATCGATGGGCGAAGGAACATCACCCTCCAACAAAATCTTTTTGCGCTTCACTTTGGGATCGGGAATCGGCACGGCTGAAAGCAGCGCTTTGGTGTATGCGTGTTTTGGCCTCCGGTAAATCGTTTCGGAATCGGCCAGCTCGACGATTTTCCCAAGATACATCACCGCAACTCGGTCGCTCACATGCTTGACCACGGAAAGATCGTGCGCGATGAAAAGATACGAGAGCTGGAATTCTTTCTGAAGATCCACCAACAAGTTGAGAATCTGGGATTGCACGGAAACATCCAAGGCGGAAACCGGCTCATCACAGACTATCCATTTCGGTTTCAGCGCGAGCGCCCTCGCGATCCCGATCCGCTGCCGCTGTCCTCCGGAAAATTCGAATGGATAACGCTCTGCCGATCTCGCCGTGAGACCGACCGTATCTAACAATTCATTAACCCATTTCCTGCGCTCCTCACGCGTACCCATGCCATGGATCTGATAAGGCTCCTCGACAATCGAACGGACATTCATCCGCGCGTCCAGCGATTCCGCAGGATCTTGGAAAATCATTTGGAAATCCCTGCGCAGCGGGCGGATCCGCCCCTGACTGAGATGGGTGATGTCCCTACCCTCAAAAAGGATTCGGCCGGATGTCGGATTGAGCAGGCGCACCAGCGCTTTTCCAAGGGTCGATTTTCCGCAGCCCGACTCGCCGACCAAGCCCAGGGTTTCTCCAACTCCGAGCTCGAGCGATACACCATCGACTGCCTTGACGGCTCCGGTCTGCCTCAACAACAGACCACTCCTGACGGGATAATGCACCCGCAGGTCTTCGGTTTTCAACATGACGGATTGACTCACGATTCTGAACAGTTTCTACAGATTTCCAACCCATGTCCCGGCGAAACCTCCCTGAACGGCGGGCGCTCACGACTGATCGGCTCGTTGATTCCAAGGCGCTGGCAAAAACGGCAACCATGCGTGTATTCTCCCAATCCGGCGACCGTTCCGGGAATGGTGTACAAACGGGATTTCGGAGGAGTATCCGGCGTCGGGATCGAACGCAGCAGGGCTTTGGTATAAGCATGTCGCGGATTTCCAAAAAGCTCATCCACCGGCGCGCTCTCAACCACCCGGCCGGCATACATCACAATCACCTCATCGCAGGTTTCCGCGATGACTCCGAGATCATGCGTGATCAGCAAAACCGACATGCCCATTTCACTTTGCAACCCACCGAGCAAATCAAGGATCTGCGCCTGCACGGTCACATCGAGTGCCGTTGTCGGCTCATCGGCGATGACGAGGTCGGGCCGGCACGCCAGGGCAAGGGCGATCACCACCCGCTGCCGCATGCCACCGGAAAGATGATGCGGATAATCCATCATCCGCTTTTCAGGTGCGGGAATGCGCAGCAGTGCCAGCATTTCGGTCGCAGCATCCCAGGCGTCCTTCTTGCCCATGTTTTTATGAATCCGGAAAACCTCCGAGACTTGTTTGCCAATCCGGTGCACCGGATTGAGCGCGGCCATCGGCTCTTGGAAAATCACGCCAATCTCACCGCCACGAACCTCACGCATACGCTTCTCGCTGCAATGCGACAAATCCTCACCTTTGAAAAGAATCTCACCTCCCAATATCTTGCCGGACGGTTGCGGCAGCAGGCGGATAATCGACATCGCCGTGACGCTTTTGCCACAGCCGGATTCACCCACAAGACCCACGGTCTTGCCATGGGGTATCTTGAACGAAACCTGGTCCACCGCGCGCAGCAGGCCGCGATCGGTCTCGAACGAGGTGATCAGCCGATCCACTTCTAACAAGTTCCGGTCACTCATCGGTCACCTCCTCCTCCGCCGCCTCTTTTGACCCTTCACCTTCCGGATGCGAACGGTAATCGTCAAAAATACGATTCACTTCCGGAAACTTCCTGCCATTCCGTTTCGCTTCGATCGTCTCCTTTTTCATATCCTCGTCTATCCAGTGCACATGAGCTTCGAGCGGCTCATAAACCACAGGCGTGCAAAAACGCGTTTGTTCCGAATCCGGCCATCTCAACCAGCGCCACGATCCCATCCTCACGAAATCCACGGTGTATCCCGGCACGAAAATCGCCTCGTCGTGAACGATCCTTTGCAACTTGTATGTCGCATCGCCGAGTTCTTCCGCCGTTCGGGCATTGCGGGCTTTTTCACAAAGCAAATCCGTATCTTCCCGCGCCCACGCGAACACATTGTTCGTCTGGGTCTTGAGGTTGCCGCGCTCATCCCGCGCGTTGCTCGAGTGCAGATACTGGTAATAATCCGGCGTGGGCGGCGTGATCACCCATGCGGTGAACGCCATCTCATGCTGCTTCTGCATGACCTTGATGTAGTCGACTGTCATCTCATTCGAATCGAGCCGCAAATCAAATCCACACGCTTTCGCCTCTTCCCGCAGTATCGTCAACATCCTTTCAAGCATCGGATTGGCCGGGTAACTCACCGAAATCGACAGCTTCGTTCCATCCTCGCGTTGCAGGATTCCGTTCCGATCCGTCTGCGTAAATCCAGCTCTTGCAAAGGCCTCACGCGCCGCCTTGATCGAAAACGACCGGGCTTTGATCGTCGGATCGCTGAAAAGAAGATAACCCTGGTTGAACGAATCGAGCCGCCGGTAATCACCACGGAAAATCACATCGATGACTTTCCGCCAGTTCATGGCGTGTTGAATGCCGATGCGGACATCCTTCTGATCCAGCAGGGGCTTGCTCACATTCAGATACATCCCTCTGGGAATGGCCGGGTATTGGTTATAAAACGTGTAACGTTCGATGTAGCCGTTGAACACCGCATCCATCTCCGATTTTTCATACCAATACTCGGGACGCGTGATATAACAAGAATCCAGCTCGCCCGCCCGGAACAACTCGAACGCCTTGGCTTCATCGCGAACCACCACGTGGCGGATACGATCGACATTGAAACGGTATTTGTAGTACTTATTGTCCTTCGCCCACCAGTTTTTGACCCGCGTCTGAGTGACGGACACTCCTTTCACGATATCTTTCTCCAGCACTTCGTAGGCGCCGGTGGTCGGCGGGAATTTCCACTGGTGGCGTTCTGCGAAATCCGGACCGTAATCCGCATAGAAATGCGGCGGAGAGAGAGGCATGAGTCCCGCGGTCGCCGGCGCATAGACACGTGCCTCCGGAAGCGAGACCGACAGGGTCAGGTCATCATAAACGGTGATGCCCGCTATGTTCTCACGATAGAACTGCTTTGCGAAGGGATTCACGATGTCGTCTGAAATCCTGACATAGGAACCGAACAGGAAATCTCCCGCTTTCACCGGAACACCGTCCGAATATGTCGCACGTTGGTTGATTTTGAAATAGACGGTCCTGCCATCTTCGGAAACCGCCCATTGTTTCGCCAACCCCGGAATCATCGCCATGGATTTGGGATGAAAACCCACCAAGGGCATGTCAATTTTATCGTAAAGACTTCCCCGGAATCCGTTGTTAGAATTGGCCCCGAATGGACGGATGGTAGGTGGAAACGAAAGCATGAACTGGTTGAAGGTTCCGCCCTTCTTCGCCCGCGGATCGCCGATTTCCTCATGCTGCATCCCGTCTTCCCATGTCAGGTTGTTCGGAATTTCGGACAACTTTCCATAACGAAAATAATCTCCCAAGTTCAAACGGAAGTCCCATTTTTCCTGCTCGCGCTTCAGGTTGGCCAAGCTGCGCCCGATCGCCTCGCGCTCCTCCTCCCCGGCTTTCTCGAGTTTTGTCTCGGCCTCTGAAATCGCTTCGAGCGTCGCCCCCTTCTGCTCGGTCAGCCATTGGGCAATGTGGGTGTTGTAGCTTGAAATGAAACTGTCGAAGTTCGAAGTCCGGCGCGACTCCACCTCTTTCGTGCGACAACCCGCCAACCCGGGTAACGCAAGACAGCATGCCATGATCTGTAGAATTTTTCGCATCAACGGTAGTAACTGTATTTTTTCGGATCGAAGGCTTCACGGACAGCTTCACCAATGAATGTGATCAGCACCAGCAGGCCGACCAGTGCGGAGAAGGTGGTGGTGATCAGCCATGGCGCGGACAGGTTCGATAATCCATCACCCAGCAACCTCCCCCAGGTTGCGTCCTTCGGAGGCAGGCCGAAGCCGAGATAATCCAGAGCGGTCAGCGAAAAAACCAACGAGGATACCGTGAACGGCACTAGGGTCACGATGATGGCCACGGTATTGGGCAAAAGATGCCGGAATATGATGCGTGGCGTGCTGGCTCCAAGCACCCGCGCGGCCGCGATGTAATCCCGCTCTTTGTCCCGGTAGGCCGCCGTGCGCATCAGAGCCGTGATACCCATCCAACCGAACAATATCAGGATCGTCAGGATGATCGGCAACCCCTTGAACTTTTCCGGAACCATGCTGGAGAAAATAATCACCACAAACAAAAACGGCATGTTGGAAAACACTTCGATCAAGCGGTCCACCGCGAGATCAAACCATCCGCCCAAGTATCCCATCAACATGCCGAGGACGATGCCTATCATGTAAACGATCGGCAGGAAAATCAGCGTCGCTTTGAAATTCACCTGCAGCCCGCCATAGAGATACGCCAACACATCATAACCTTGGGAGGTCGTGCCCAACCAATTCTGCTTTTCCCAGATCGGCGGCGCCGGATGGTATTTCACCGCTCTCAGCCTACCGCTTGTCAGCTTGAGAAAATCAGCAACATCACCTGTCGCTTCATATTTCTCGGAAATTTTTTCCCCTTGCTTGTATTCCGCGCTGTAAACCCGCTCGCCACGGGTGTCCCAACCATCCACGGCTCCGTTCAGCACACCCCCGCGCAAGGTATAGCGCAGGTGAATCCTTCCCTGATCGACATCATGGAAAACCGCAGCCAAACCGGCATAAGGAGTTCCTCGACCGGATTCATAATACAGGCCCTCCCGCAATGCCAAATCCACCGATCGGAGTTTCAGTGTGTCTCCTGTCGAACCATAGGGAATCAGAGGCATAATCACGCGCCAATCACCGGCCTGCTTGTCCTTCTTCAGGGCGATTTTCAGCATCCGGTAGTCCACCGGCGCATCGGCCAGTTCACCTGCGATGCCGTATTTCGATCCTTTGAACGGCTTGGAAGTGAAGGCGGGGAAAGTCCACTCGCCCTTGTATCGGACCGCAAGAGCCTCATGACCGACAATCACCTGATCCAATGCCGCCAGCGCCCCGAGAAAGACGACAATCAATAATGAATAATAACCCCGCTTGATTTCTTTGAAACGTTTCCACCTTCTGACCGTCACCGGATTGGAAGCGATTCCCCTGAGCGATAAAATCATGAACGATATGCCGCCACCGAAGAGCAACGCGCTGCTCAACCATCCGAACCACAGGAAGGCATCATCGCCTTTTCCTATACTCAGTGGCAAAAGCTCGCGACTCACCTCGAAAAACCAGCCCGCGGTCGGAAAGTCCAAACCATACAGCTCCCCGATCACCGCCAGGGCGCCGAGCAACATCCATAACAAGCCTGTCGAAAATCTGATCATTTGAATTTAATCCGCGGGTCGACCATCGCAACGATAAGATCGGAAATCACCTTGCCTAACAACATCAGGAACGCGGCGATCGTCAGGGTACCCATGATCACCGGAACATCCCTTGCCAGAATCGCCTGATACTGGAGCAGCCCGAATCCCTGGATATCGAAAACCGTCTCCACCAAGAGCGAGCCGCCGATGAAAATTTCGATCAACCCTCCGGCGCTGGTTGCGATCGGAATCATCGAATTACGAAACGCGTGCCCGAAAACCGCTTTCCGGAAACTCACACCCTTCGCCACCGCGGTCCGCACATAATCCGCCGCCAACTGATCCATCAGATTGTTTTTTGTCAGCATCGTGAGCATCGCGAACGAACCGACCAAATAACACAACAACGGCAACACCGTGTGATGCGCCAGATCCTTGATCTGATCCCATGTGCCCAACTCCGCAAAGTTCGGACTGGTCATGCCAAACAACGGAAACAGGTTCATCCGCGCCCCGAGATGCACGAGGAGAATGGCTCCGAACGCAAAGCCCGGAATCGAGTATCCGATGAAGATCAACACCGAACTCGCGCTGTCAATGAATGTCCGGTGCTTCAGAGCCTTGAGCACTCCAAGCGGCAGACACACGGCGTAAGTCAATACCGCCGTCAACAAACCGAAATAGACCGCCACCGGAACACGTTCCAGAATCATTGCGCTCACCGGATCGTTGTAAACCGTCGATCGTCCCAGATCGCCCTGCAACAATCCGCTCACACGGGTTTTGTAAGCCACGGCGCGCGGTGGATACGATGGGGTTTTCTCATTTGCGATGCTGCGCCGCTTGAAGCGCTCCTGCCTGGCCTTTTCATCCTCATAACGGATTTCCCACCCATCATCGAAAATGCTCTTGCCGCTCTCCACATACAGCGCGGAGACAATTTCATCCCCGTTCTTTTTGATTCTGACAAGTCGTCCGTCGCCACGCAAAACCATGTTTGCGATGTTGTCGGGATCCGCTTCGCCGCCACCGATCGTTTCATCCCCGCGAGCTCCGAAGTCCGCTTTGGAAATGGAAACCTCCTTGGGCCACAACCCGAGCCATTGCAGGTAAGCAACCGGCATCGATTTATCCAAACCGAACTGTTCCTCAAGCTCCTCCATCTGCTCCGGACTCAACGCCCCGGAAGATCGGGTCGAAGATTGCTTTCCACCACCACTGTCGGCTTTGCCCGCCGCCTGCTGCAGCATCCGGTCCATCGGCCCGCCGGGCACAAAACGGGTGATCGCAAAAACGAAAAACGTGATCCCCAACAAAGTCGGAGGGATCAGCAGAAATCGTCTGAGAAAGTAACTTTTCACGGCATTCGTTACAGGGCGTTCATCTCCATGTTTCACTTCCGGCGAAACCCGCCGGGTTAGAATTTCTGGCCCTTTTGTTTTTTCACCGCGATCACATAATCCAAGACCGCCTTTTCGTCCGATTTCGGCAAGCCCGCATGACCGATCATTTTCGGCATCGCATCTTCCCAATCCATGATGTCCACGTTCTCGGGAAGTTGATAGGCATGGCACTCACCGCATTTCAGCATGTAAACCTCATGTCCGCGCTGCAGACGTGGAAGCGAGGTGCCGCTCGACTTCGCCATTTTATCATCCGGATTCGGCACCTCGGAAATGCCACCGACAGCGCCATCATCACCTGCCGCCATGTCCCCCATATTTCCACCCCCAGCACCCGGAACACATCCGTGCACCAGAAACAACACGGACAGAGTTGTGATAATACCCACACGCATTTTAAAATTCTTCATTGGTTTACCTGTATTTCGCCACTTCAGCGCCTCGGAATCAATGAAAACCTCACCAATTCCGTATGTCTGAATCGCATGAGTTTGATTTTGGATGAAATGCCTAATCCGTCCGTTCCTCGGCAACCCCGGTTCGATGACGACTTCAAGGTCGGTCGCGCTCAGAGTTCGCTCATTCAGGAAGGCAATAGCCTCTGGTGATTCTGCAACGCGGAGAGAAAAGTGGATTTCACAGGCTCTTCAGATAGGCAGTGATGTCGGCGATGGCTTGCGGGGTGAGCCCGAGATTCGCCGGCGGATACATCAAAGATTTTTCCATCAGCTTGATCGAAGCGATGCGGGCTTTCGGAATGGTTTGGGTTTGTCCACCCATACACTTGATGATGATCGGATCTCCTGCACTCAACACGATGCCGGTGATGATGAGGCCTTCGGTGGTTTTGATTTCACTGCCTTCGAAGCCGTGCGAAATTTCTGCCGAGGGTTTAACGATCGCATGGACGATGACTTCCGATGGTTGTTGTTTGCCATAGCTGGTGAGATCAGGACCATAGTCCACCCCCTGATCACCGACCTTGTGGCACATATAGCAAGACGCGATGGCAGCTTTGCCGCGCTCCTTATCACCTGTGAGCTTGAGAATTTCGGCGGTAGCCGGCATTTCCCCGGAAACTTCAGCAGGCATTTCCACCGCAGTGAGTTTTACGTTGGCAGGATCTTGTCCCATCGATTTGAGAATCTCATCAAGTTTATGCGTCTTCCATAAATTCCCTTTGCGGTTGTTGATCCACCAGTTGGCAAGATCCTTGTGGATAAAACCTGCGGTATTTGCGAGTTGGATCATCGCGCCAGATGCCGCGGGGCTTTCGTTGAAACCGATTGCTGTTAGCGCCATTTTTGAATGCTCAGCACTCACATCGGCAGCTAGGGCGCGCGATTTGAGATCAGCAATCGCCTGTGTCGGGTGCAAGCGCCATGCGATCCACGCGAACGCATCACTCCATTTGTCTCCTGTCGTTTGATTCATTGCTTTTTTCGCAGCCGCATAAACCGCGGCTTCTTTGCCCGTGGAACCAAGGCCGAGCGCTTCCAGATAGGCGCGGTCTTTACCGTCGAATCGCTCGGCGATTTTCACGAGAATCGGCACACTCTTCTCAGCAGGAACATCACGCAACATGATGGCGGCTTCACGACGCACCATGGCGGCAGGATCCGATGCCAATTTTTCGCCGAGTTCGACGACGTCGCCGCCGGCAGCACGGATCGCGCGGCAGGCCACGAGACGTGTGCGATTTTCTTTGGAACTCAGTAATTCCCTAACCATCTTTTGTCCCGATGGGCCCATCTGTGCGAGCAACCAAACGGCACGCGCGGCGATGTATGGATTGCTGTCTTCCAGCAAAACCGCCACCGCAGGCACGGCTTTTTCGCCTTGTGCTTTAAGGCGGGTGAAGCCGCTATTGCGAACGTTGACCGATGGACTTCTCAGAGCGGTGATCTGTCCTTCGGTGGTGGCGAGATCGAATGTCGGAATGACGGATTTGAAACCTTTTGGTGCGATCCGATAGATCGTGCCGCTGCCGGCTTTGTCGCCCGTACCATGACCGCCGACACCACGATCGAACCAGTCCGCGACGTAAAGCGCCCCATCCGGACCGACAGCGATGTCGCTCGGACGGAAGCGGGTTTTGAGCTCATTATTCCCGCCACCGACGAAGTCAGAACCCGCGAATTGTTTTTCTTTGTTAGAGGTAAGAAAATCGATGCGCTCCAGTTTGAAGCCCGCCCCATCCGGCACCGGGAGGTAGCCGAAGACGACGTTTTTCCCTGCTTCACAGGCGAGCAGTAATCCCTGCCATTGATCACCGAGCGCGCCATTTTCGTAAAAGGCCACACCCGTTGGCGAACCACCCCCGTAGATATCACCCGCAGGCATGGTACCCGGATCTTCTTGGCGCCATTGTGCGATAGGAGTGGATTGTCCCGGACGTTTATCGGCAGACCAAGAACGTTGGCCATCTGCGGACGAAAAGCCCGCATTGCCACCTTCCATGACCTCTGCGACGCGGCACGCCGGTGGATCGTCGTTATCGCTTTGGAACATATCGCCAAACGAGGTCAATGCCTGCTCGTATGAGTTGCGATAGTTATGTCCAACGATGCGGGCATTCGTGCCATCAGGATTCATCCGCACGGAAAACCCGCCAACCCATACATGGCCATCGTCGCTTTTCTGACCCGCGATCGCTCGCGTATCGAAATACCATTTGCCACCGCCGCTATTGTAATAGCTGCTGCCAATGCGAAACGTTTTTCCTGATTTATCGGTAAAGATGCCGCCGCAGTTGCCATTGTTGAAATTCCATTGTCCATCAGGACCAACCGTTACGCTGTGCAATGAGTGATCGTGCTGACGGGCATTAAAACCCGTGAGTAGCACTTCGCCCTTGTCGGTGGAGGCATCATATTTTCCATCACGATTCACATCGGTATAAACGATCAAATCGGGAGGCTGAGCGACGACGATTTTGTTATCGAGCACGGAGACTCCGAGAGGCGATTCGAGATTCTTGTCTTGTGTGAAAACACTGGTTTTATCGCACTTGCCGTCTTTGTCGGTGTCTTCCAAAATAACGATACGATCCCCTTCCGGACGGCGACCTGCTGCGCGGCGGTAGTTGACTCCTTCCGCAACATACAACCGACCTTGCGCATCGAAATCGATGTTGGTGGGATTCTGCAAATCCGGAGTCGTCGCCCACACTTTGATTTCGAGAGCATCATCGGCGACCGTGAAAAGATTTTCAGGAACCAACGACGCATTCGCTTCACCCGGGTTGGCTGGCTTCTGCGTATAGACCGCAAATTTCACTGCTGCGATCGTATTTTTCCCAGCCTGAAACGCGCCGCCATCGTCGAGACCGACTTGTGCCGTAAACGATTCCACACCGGCAGGAAGATCATAAACGATCACCGAATCGGCATGCGTGCCGATGCCGTTCGCATAGGTTTTCTTGTCCACGGCAAGCGCGCCGTTTCCACTGTTTTTCCCAATTTGCACTGAGCCGAAGCCAGCTTTGGCGCTGCGCCATTTAAGATCTGTTAGACTCTTCTTTGATCCATCAGCCATCACCAAGGTCGGCTCGATCCAGTTCGCCCAATCGCAGCTCATATCCCCCTCGCTCGAGACCACGAGGTGGAGCTCCTTGGCGTCTTTGATTGATACATTGACCGACTGCAAACGCGGAGCGGAAGCGTTCATCACAGGGCTTTGAAATAGCGGCTTGGCTGCGTTGGCCTGCTGGGGCTGCTTTTTATTGTTAGGTTTCACTTCAGGCTTCACCTCGGCTTTGCCGAATCCTTTCTCGCGATCTTCCTGAATTGTTGCCGCGGGTATTTCCTGAAACTCACCGGGCTTCACCAATGTGAGCCGAACTTTTTTGCCTTTGTCATCGAGATTAGCGTTGAGGTCATCTTCCGACAATGGTTTGGACGGCACCCCTTCCTTTGGCACATCCAGCCCGGCAGTCCAGACCACGGCGTTGAGCACAATCTTGCGGAAATTGTCGATCGACCAGTTGCGATGGTAGTGCCCACCCGTGAAGCCCACACCGCGTCCACCATCTTTGCGTTCGATGCCCCACATCAGCGTTTGCGGTTTATCCAAACCATTGACGCCATATTCGTTCCACAGGTTGATATACTTTTTCATCCGTTCACGGTTCGGCGTGGCCGTCACCAGATCCAGCACCTTGCTGCGTTCGGGGATGAAGCGCATGTTGTAGTAAAATTCGTCGTATGCCTCGACCAATGAGCCAACACCATTCGACACTGGATGATTGGGAAATGCCTTGAGATCCGCGACCCAATGCGGGTTCACGGAATATCCTGTTTCAAAAGCACCACCGATCCAGGGGCGATAATATTTTTCGCCCTCCGCGGGATTCGGATGAACCGCGTAATGCATGAACATCAGGCCGACGCCGCTTTTGGCGAGTTGGTCCACCTTTTCCCAGCCTTTGCCAACGACGCTGGTGCCATCCGCATAAATCACCAATGCCTTGATGCCATCGAGCACCGATTCATCTTTCGGCCAGCCTTGGATGACCTTCGCCTCGATACCCATGTTGCTTTCGTTCAACGCCTTGGCGAGTAACTGGCAACCGGCATGGAATTCATGTTCACCGGGGCCATGACTGAGACCCCCAGCGAGAAAAACGATTTTGTGCGCGGCCATTGCCTGGCAAGTCAGTAATGACACTAGGGAAAGGATGGCGAGGCGCAGAACGACCGGATGCTTATATCGAAACATAAAATTACTGGGGGTGAATTTTTACTTTTGGAGAGGTTTACACCTAGGAACATGGATCAAATTAACAAGCTAAATTTCGATATCCGGCTCCTCTCATCTGAACCTGTCTTTCAACTCAGCCTCTCTTCCTTTTGTATCCGTCATCCTTTCGGAATAGGGCGACTACATGAATCCGAACACATCCGCTTGTTATGCCATGCACCGGCCTTGTTTGAGTTCCATGCAAAAGAATGGAAAATACCCCACCCCATCATTGACTCCGCGCCAATCATCGTTTCCCATCCGGCATGTCCGCTGCGGAAAAAAAGTCTCCGATCTCTTCCAATCGCTGGATTTTTTCTTACTTGCTCACCGAGAAGAAAATTTTCATCCCCTCGCTCGTCGCCTTGTTCCTGACCGCCGGACTGGCGCTGGCGTTTCCTTATTTCCTCAAGGAACTCATCGGAAATCCGGTCGATTCCGTGCGAAATGCCGTCCCGCCTGCGGAAATCATTTCGAAAATCAACGATATCATCCTGAAACTTGTCGCGGTTCTGTTCCTTCAGGCAACGATCGGTTACTTCCGCGTGCAGGGCTTCATCCGTTCTGGAGAATCCGCTCTGAACCGCCTGCGCAAAGATCTTTTCAAACACCTCCTGCACCTGCCGATGCCCTACTTCCAGGATCAGCGTGCCGGCTCCTTGAGCAACCGCGTCTCCGCAGATCTGGCTTTGGTGCGTGAAACCCTCCTCACCACCGTTCCCCAAGCCGTCCGCCAAACCGTCATCTTCATCGGCGGCCTGATCTTCATTTTCATCTCTTCCTGGAAACTTTCGCTCATCATGCTCGGCTGCATTCCCGTGGTAGTCCTGCTCATCGCAATCTTCGGACGGAAAGTCCGCAACCATTCCAAAGCCGCCCAGCAATCCCTTGCCGACGCCTCAACGGTGATCGAGGAATCCGTTCAAAACATCGCCGATGTCAAGTCGTTCACCAACGAACCTTTCGAGCAAGAGCGCTACCAAACCGCGCTCCAATCCTTCCTCAACGTCACCCTGCGCGGAGCCAAAGCCCGCGGCGCGTTTCTTTCGTTCGTCATCTTCGTCCTGTTCGGAACGATCGCCTTCGTCGTCTGGTGCGGCGCTCACATGTATGCCAGCAACCAAATCCTGTGGGAACCCTTCTTCGCTTTCATCATTTTCTCCATCTTCGTCGGTGCCTCGCTCGGATCGTTTCCGGAAATCATTTCCCAATTCCAACAAACCGCCGGTGCCACCGAACGACTCCGTGAAATTCTCGACATGCAGGGCGAGCGTAAAAACGGAAAATCCGACATCACGCTCAAGGGGCAGATTTCACTCGATAATGTTTCGTTTTCCTATCCATCACGCCCTGAGATCACGACGCTCAGCGATGTTTCCCTCCACATTCCCGCCGGCCAACGCACTGCCATCGTCGGTCCTTCCGGCGCGGGCAAATCCACTTTGTTCTCCCTTATCCTCGGCTTCAACGACCCCGCCTCCGGCAGCATCCGTTTCGACGGAACCGATGCCCATGACATTTCCCTCGATTGCTTGCGCTCACAAATCGCCATCGTCCCGCAGGAAGTCATGCTCTTCGGCGGCACCATTTCCGAGAACATCGCCTACGGCAGACCCGGCGCATCCGCCTCCGAAATCGAAAACGCCGCGAAACTCGCCAACGCCCACGATTTCATCTCGGAGCTTCCAAACGGCTACGAAACCATGGTCGGCCCTCGCGGCACCAAACTCTCCGGCGGCCAACGTCAGCGCATCGCCATCGCCCGAGCGATCCTTGCCGATCCGAAAATCCTTCTGTTAGACGAAGCCACCTCCGCCCTCGATTCCGAATCCGAACGCCTCGTCAACGAAGCCCTCGAGCGCCTGATGAAAAACCGCACCTCACTTGTCATCGCCCACCGCCTCTCCACCGTCCGTCACGCCGATCAGATCCTGGTGATCTCCAAAGGCAAACTCGTCGAGCAAGGAACTCACGACAACCTCTACTCAGCAAACGGTACCTACCGCTTCCTCGCAGAGACGCAGTTGAGTTGACCCCAAGCAAAGGCGGCATTCTCCCGCCTTGCTTCTGATTCTCTGGAATAATCAACCCCCGCAACTCAGCATTTTCCTTGATTAATACATAAATCCATGCATGATTCCATGCATGGCAACTAAAACGATTTCCCTAGAACTCGATGCTTACGAAAAGCTCCGTCGCTCCAAACTCGACGGTGAATCCTTTTCTGCGGTCGTCCGCCGAGCCCGATTTGACCCTGCCGATGCACGTGGCAGCTCCATCATCGGCGCCTTATCCGCGCTCAACGTTCGGGAGTCCGACAAAAAAGCAGTGGCGCATTGGGAAAAAATCGGCCTGCCAGAACGAACCAGCAGCTCCTCTCCATGGGAAGGAGATAAAGCATCGTGAAATTACTAGATACCTGCTTTCTCATCCATTTGCATCGTGAATGGGCCAAGAAACAACCCGGACCTGCCACTTATTATCTTGATCAACAGCGACAAGAAGAATTCGGCATCTCCGTCATTACATCTCTTGAGTTTCTCGAAGGATTTGAACAGACCAACGATGGTCAACGATTTCTCTCACCATTCTCTTCTCTTGCTGTATCTGAAGAAGTCGCACGTATAGGCAGTCGCATCAGACGCGATCTCCGCAAGCGTGGAGAGATGATCGGAGACTTCGATATCTTGATCGCTGCCACAGCTATCGAAGCAGCGATTCCGATTGTCACCGATAACATCCATCACTTCAACCGCATCGAAGGACTGACGGTGGAAACATACCGTCTCTGATTATTTCCACTCTTCACAAAATCCCACCCGGCACATAAGCCGCAGCTTCCGGCCATTGCTTTTCTAACAATTTTACATTCTTAGAAAACTTCGCGACCTGTGCCTTCGCCGCACCGACTTCTTGATCGCCTTTGCGTAAGATTTCATCGAGCTCAGCGCGACTGAGCCCGAGTCTTGAATCATTCGCAAGACGTTCGATCAAATTGTTTTTCTCCACCGCACCTGTGCGCATATCGGCGACGGTTGCGACGGCGTGTTCCTTGATCGCCTTGTGCGCCGTTTCACGACCCACCCCGCGTTTCACCGCTTCCATCATCACGGTGGTGGTCATCAGGAAAGGCAGGTAACGCGCGGTTTCCGCAGCGATCACCGCTTCGTAAGCATCCATCTGATCCAGAATGGTGAGGTAGGTTTCAAACATTCCGTCCAGGGCGAAAAACGCATCCGGCAACATCACGCGGCGCACGACCGAGCATGAAACATCCCCTTCATTCCACTGATCACCCGCAAGCCCCGAAGCCATCGCAAGATAGCCTTTGAGGATCACATGAAAACCGTTCACCCGCTCACAAGAGCGCGAGTTCATCTTGTGCGGCATCGCGCTGGAACCCGTCTGCCCCGGCGCGAATCCCTCGCTCGCCGTTTCATTTCCCGCCATCAAACGCAGGGTCTTGCAGAACGACGATGGCCCGCTCGCAAGTTCTGTTAGAACCGAAACCACACGCATGTCCAACGACCGCGGATAGACCTGACCGACGTTGTCCCACTGATGCGGAATGCCGAGATGTTTCACAATCCGTCCTTCAAGCTCCGCCACTTTATCCGCATTGCCTTCAAACAACGAAAGCTGATCCATCTGGGTTCCAACCGCTCCTTTCAATCCCCGCACTGCATAGCCGGCTATCACGTTTTCCAAAACTCCCAAACCCGATTGCAGCTCCTCGCCAAACATCGCAATGCGTTTGCCAAGAGTCGTCGGTTGCGCCGCCACGTTGTGCGTGCGCGCTGTCAACACCACATCGTCCCACTGCTCCGCGCGCTCACGCATCCGTCGTAGTGCCGCGATTGTTTTATCGCGAATCACCAACAAACTCCGGAAAACCTGAAGCTGCTCGACGTTTTCCGTCAGATCCCGCGAAGTCAGGCCTTTGTGAATTTCCTCATGTCCGGCCAGTCCGTTGAATTCCTCGATCCGCGCCTTGACATCATGCCGCGTCACCCGCTCACGCGCCATGATCGATCCCACATCCACCTGATTTTTGACTTTTTCATAAGCAGCAATCGCCTCCGCAGAAATCCCCAAACCAAGATCCCGCTGAGCTTTCATCACCGCGATCCAATACTCCCTCTCCAACACAATCCGCCCCTCGGCGGACCAAATGTCATTCATACCTGCGGAGGAATATCTTTCTGCCAGAACGTTCGGAATCATGTCTGCTGAAATGAGGCGCCGACTTTTCCCTCCTGTCCAACAAAAAACCTCAATCCGTCTTTACCGTGCGCCGCGCACGACGCTTCAAAACCGGCAGGTGATGCGGCATGATCGCTGAAAACAGATGCACCACCGGAAAAGCAGCCAATGCCAGCAACACCCCGGAAACGACCATTCCGAGAATGAAACTCGCGGCATTGAAATTCAAATCCATGAAACTGATCTCCACTCCCTCAAAACCAGGAACCTTGATTCCCAGGGTTTTTCTCATCCAGTCGCCAATCGCCACCTGCAACAGCCCGATCGGCACATTGGTGAACATATTCGAAAGCCAGCACGCCAACATCGCAAACGGCACGTTCACCCGAAATCGTATCGCCACGACCACCGAAAAAAGCATCTGCAAAGGCAAAACCAGGAGCATGGAAAAGAAACAGCCAATCGCCAAGCCCGCCGCGACGGTATCCCTGCACGGTATCCAAAGGGAACGTTCAAACAAGGGCTTGGTCAGCGCACGCCACCACGGACGATCCCGCAGCCGCTTGTGCTTCAGCATGCGGTAGCTTTTTCGAACCAACCTTAAATATTTCTCTTTCATCCCTTTGCTCGAAACCAACTTCTCATGCCCGATCAAACGGGCAATGTCCAATACTCATATTCATGAACTCATTTTTCATCCCGTTCTTGCCCTGAAGCGGATCTACTCCCAACATCGGGCACGAAATTTTATGGAAATCTGGCAAGCCATCCTCCTGGGCCTCATCGAAGGCATCACCGAATACCTTCCCATATCATCAACCGGCCATCTGATTGTCGCCCAGCGGCTCATGGACATCGGCACCTTGAGGGAAAGCAACAAGCTTGCCGCAGATGCTTTTGCCATTTGCATCCAAGGCGGGGCCATCCTCGCCGTACTCGGACTTTATTACAAATACGTGATCCGCATGATCAAAGGCGTGTTCGGAAAAGATCACGAAGGACTCAGACTGGCCATCGCGGTGATTGTCGGATTTCTCCCTGCCGCCGTTCTTGGAATGCTGCTCAATGATTGGATCGAAGCAAAACTCTTCGGCATCTGGCCGGTGATCACGGCATGGATCGTTGGCGGCATCGGCATTATCTGGACGGTCTCTTGGCGCAGACGCAACCCGCCCCGTGGCAATGGCCGCGACATTCTCAAGCTCGCCTGGCAATCCGCCCTGTTCATCGGACTTCTGCAATGCGTCGCGATGTGGCCGGGAACGTCCCGCTCGCTGATGACCATCTGCGGAGGCTTGATTGTCGGACTCTCCGTCAAAGCCGCGGTTGAATATTCATTCCTCTTGGGTGTCGTCACCCTGTCCGCCGCGACTTTCAAAAAGGCCGTTTGGAGTATCGAAGGCGCGGGGGCACAATATGACACCTGGTTTGGCGGAACCCAGCTGATGTGGGACACCTACGGTCCGCTTCCCTTGGCTGCCGGAATCATCGCAGCAGCCATCTCAGCTGCCTTCGCCGTTAAATGGCTTGTCACTTTCCTCCAATCCCACGGCCTCCAAGGTTTCGGATATTACCGGATTTTTGTCGGCATCAGCGTCGGCATCCTAGTCCTAACAGAGACACTCTAAAGCTTCATTCTGCTAATTATCCTTCTTTTATGGAAACCGCTCTCCTCGATAAACTACGCGATAACCTACACAAAAACGAGGCGGGTTCTGCGGTCAACATCATCAATGACAAGCTCACGCTCTCGGTCTTCTCCTTGCTGGAATCCAGCCTTGAGCGCGTAGACTCCATTCACCTACTTCTCCGGGACAAGGAAGTCTTCCTCCCAGTCGGTGAGCTCGCACGGGAATTCGAGATCAACCCAAACGACGCGCTCTTCAACGCCTACGACATCACCCAGAAGAACAAGCTCCAGCACTTCGAGCAGGCTCGGCAGATGGCGGACTTCATCAGCTCCCACGTCGACATCCGGCGCACGACACCCGTCTGTAAAATCAAAGGAAACATCCTCTTGGTCGATGCTGATTTCATGATCCAGGGATCATCATCCCTGGAAATGGCCACTCAGAACGCACGAACCGGTCATCACAGCATCAACTTCGACAGTATCATCAGCGAGGCGATGGACAAATCGCAGATCGAAGCCGCCCGTCAAAAATTCGACATGATCTGGAACAACCCGGATCTGACCTACGACTACAAAGAGGAAATTCTTGTTAGACTCCAATCGCTCTACAAGGAACACGCCCCCGAATTCCTCTACTACTTTACCCTGAACGAACTCTTCGGACACCAGCTCGACCAAGGCATCGCCCGCTTCGAGCAAGACGCATTGAATTTCAAACGCACCGCCATCTGGAACATGCTCTACGATTTCCAGAAGGACTGCGTCCTGTCCGCCATCCAGAAAATCAACAAATACAACGGCTGCATCATCGCCGATAGCGTCGGGCTTGGAAAGACCTTCGAGGCCCTAGCAGTCATCAAGTACTTCGAGTTACGCCAAGACAACGTCCTCGTTCTCACCCCGGCGAAACTCTACGACAACTGGAATTCCTTCCGTGGTGCCTACAAGGACAGCACCCTGAACGAGACATTCCACTACAAGATCATGTTCCACACCGACCTCTCGCGCACGCGAGGGGATTCACGCAGCGGATTCGACCTTTCCCGTTTCGATTGGGGAAAATTCGACCTCGTCGTCATCGACGAATCCCACAACTTCAGAAACCGCGTCGAAAAAGAAGAAGGCTTCACACGATACCAACGCTTGCTCAGTGAGGTGATCCAACAAAACCAAAACACCAAAGTTCTTCTTCTCTCCGCGACGCCCGTCAACAACTCCCTCACAGACCTGCGCAACCAAATCAGCATAATCACCGGCGACAACGATGCCGCATTTGAAAACGAAGGCATTCACAGTGTTCAAAACACCCTTCAACAAACCACACGCGCCATCAACGCATGGAACGAAAGCGAACCCAAAATCAAAGCCGAATTGCTAGATGCCATACCGTCGGACTTCTACAAAATCCTAGAGCTTCTAACAATATCCAGAAGCCGCAAACATATCACCGAGCACTACTCATCCTCGGACGTCGGCCCGTTTCCTACAAAACTAAAACCCGACACCCACACCCCATACATCGACTCTCGCCAAGAGCTTCTCGACTTCAAAAACACCAACCTTCGTCTCGAAGAGCTGCTTCTCGCTGTCTACATCCCGATGAAATACATCAAGCCGGAGTTCCGTGCTTACTACCGGGAAAAATACCAGACCACCTACAACAACAAAGTCATCTTCAGTCACGAAGACCGCGAATTCCAAACCGCGAAGATGCATCGCTTCAACCTCTTCAAACGCTTGGACAGTTCCGTGGCATCATTCCACCTAACTCTGCAACGCCTCACCCAAAAAATCGACGCGTTCATCAATACCCTCCAAAGCCAGGACGGCGACATCAGCGCCGAATACATCGAAGACGCTGAAAACCCCGAGGATGAAGCCCCCGGCCTAGACTACAAATACGACATCAAAGTCTCCCACCTAATGGTCGATGAATACCTGCGTGATCTCAACGCAGACCGCCATCTTCTCACCGGAATCATCGCCGACGCGAAAACCATTCTCCACGAAAAGCGCGACCACAAACTCCACACCCTGCGCGGCCTCATCACGGAGAAAGTAACCGCCATGCCCTACAACCCAAGCAACCGGAAGATCCTGATCTTCTCGGCCTTCGCGGACACTGCGCTCTATCTCTATCAGCAACTGGCCGCTGACCTCAAGGCAACCCACGACCTCACCACCGCACTTATCTACGGCTCGGATACCCCACGCGTGAACAACCCGAAAGTTGCCCCCACATTCCATAACGTCCTCTCCGCATTCTCGCCACGCTCCAAACTCCGCCGCGAACTCCCCACCACCGAACAGGTGGACATCCTGATCGGCACCGACTGTATCTCGGAGGGTCAAAACCTACAGGACTGCGACTGCGTCATTAACTACGATGTCCAGTGGAACCCCGTCACACTCATCCAGCGCTTCGGGCGCATCGACCGTATCGGCTCCAGGAATACCCAGATCAAAATGATCAACTTCTTCCCCGATCTGGATCTCAACGAATACCTCAGCCTCGAAGCGCGAGTGAAACGCAAAATGATCGGCGTGAATCTAACAGCTACCGGGGGAGAGAACGACCTCAGCCCGGAAATGAACGACATCTCATTCCGTTCCCGCCAGCTCGCCCGTCTCAAGGACGAAGTCATCGAGCTGGAGGACGCCAATGAAAACCTCTCGCTCACGGATCTCAACATGAACGACTACCTTCATGAATTGAGCGAGTATCTCAAACACACGCCGGAAATACGCCAGACTCCCAGCGGTATCTACTCGATCACCCACGCACCGGAAGATTCTGATAGAAAACACGGCGTC
>JBIKNX010000283.1:0-2553 GCA_044358435.1 Luteolibacter sp. | reverse complement strand
TGAAAAAGAGAAAATTAGAATAAAGGATTATCAAATCTACTATATCACCGTTTGACGTGTGGCGGGTTAGTGGGTTTTCTTGCGTTGTGAAAAAAATCATTTTCTGCGCCATGTGTTTATCCGGGCTGATGCCATTGAGTGCGGAGGTCGTTGAAAAGACCATTAAATACGGACTCGGCGAAGTGGAGATGGAGGGATTTCATGCTTATGACAACAAAGTGGAGGGAAAACGTCCCGGTGTATTGATCATCCATCAATGGACTGGACTTACGGATTACGAAAGGATGCGGGCGCGTATGCTTGCCGAGCTGGGATACAATGTGTTTGCGGCTGATGTGTATGGAATCGGGATACGTCCTCAGTCACCGGAGGCCGGAAACATCGCCGGCATCTATAAACAGGATCGCAGGCTTTTCCGCGCGCGGATGCTTGCGGGTTTGGATGTTTTGAAAGCGGATGAACATACCGACCCTGGCAAGCTAGCGGCCATAGGTTATTGTTTCGGTGGAACCGGAGTTCTCGAGCTTGCCCGCGCGGGCGTCGATTTGGATGGCGTGATTTCGTTTCATGGCGGGTTGGCACCAGCTCCAGGTTTGGAGGCCAAAAAAGGCGCGGTAACTGCCAAGGTGCTGGTCTTGCATGGTGCGGCTGACCCCTTTGTGCCGGCGGCCGAAGTTGATGCGTTCAAGAAGGAAATGGAAGCGGCGGATGCCAGTTTGAAGATGGTATCCTATCACGGGGCGGTGCATGCGTTCACTCAAAAGCTGGCGGGCGACGATCCATCGAAAGGTGCTGCCTATCATCAAAAAGCGGATCAACGTTCGTGGGATGACATGAAACGGTTTTTTGCTGAAATTTTTCCGAAATCTTAGGTCGCGATTTTCATGAATGAACTTTTCAAATGGCCATCGTATCTGGATGATTTTGCGGAGACGGCGTTGCGTCAGGGTTTTCGCGATGAGGTTTTGTTGGATACGGAAGACGGTCCGATCGTGGTTTGGGAAAGAAAAGGCGAGGGACCGCTCGTTTATGCTTCGGCTGGGATCCATGGTGATGAGCCCGCCGGTCCGCTGGCCTTGCTTGAAATGATGCGGACGGGGAGTTTTTCATCAAAATTTCACTGGTTGATTTGTCCGGCTTTGAATCCGGAAGGGCTTGCCATGGGGCGGCGGGAAAATCGTGCAGGAATGGATTTGAACCGTGATTATTTGAAAAAAGTCACATTGGAAGTCGACGCACATACGAGGTGGTTTGAGCGAAATCGATTGCCGGATGTGTTTGTGTCCCTGCACGAGGATTGGGAGACGCATGGATTTTATTTCTATGAAATCAATTTGAATGGAGATCGACCGCAGCGTGCGGCGGAGATTCTGAAGGCCGTTTCCGATTGCTTCCCTCCGGAAGCGGGTCCGGAAATCGACGGACATGTGGTTCGTGCGCCAGGTTGGATCTACCATGGTGCGGAAGCGGATCTGCCGAACGAATGGCCGGAGGCGATTTATCTCGCGAAAGGAGGTTGTCCGTTGTCCTTCACTTTCGAGACTCCCAGCCAAGCGGATTTGAACCAGCGTGTTGCGGCGCATGTTTCTGCCTTCCAAAGTCTTCTGTGCCTGATTGGATGAGCGGGCAGTCATTTCCTTTCATCATGAAAATTCTCATCACCGCCGGTCCAACCCGTGAAGCCATTGATCCGGTTCGTTTCCTGACCAATCGTTCCTCGGGGAAAATGGGATACGCGATTGCGGATGCCGCGGCGCATGCGGGACATGAGGTCCTGTTGGTTTCCGGGCCAACTTCGCTCGATGTTCCTGCGGGGGTGGATTTCATACCCGTCGAAAGCGCGGCGGAAATGTATGAGGTGGTGGCAAGGTATTTGCCGAAAATGGGCGCCGCGTTTTTTGCTGCTGCGGTCGCGGACTTCACGCCGGCGGAGGTTTCTTCGCAGAAGATCAAGAAGGATGGAGAGAAAATGATTTTGGAATTGGTCAGAACCAAAGATATTCTGGGATCCGCACGCCAGATGATGGGCTTTGGGGGGCTTTTGGTTGGTTTTGCGGCGGAAACGGAGAACTTCGAGGCGAATGCCCGCAAGAAGCTCGAGATGAAAGGTTGTGACCTCATCGTCGCGAACGATGTTTCGAGAAGCGACATCGGCTTCGATGCCGAGGAAAACGAGGCTTTTCTGGTTTTCAAAGATCGCACCGAAGTATTCAAAAAGGCCCCGAAGCACGACCTCGCGATGTATCTCGTATCCATGCTCGGTCAGTGAGAGGTGGCCAGGCTCTTTCTCAGGCTTCCCATCCATGGAATCGGTGCGGATTTTTGGTTTTTTTTGCGACCGGATCTTCGAGTCTCGAAAGCGGACCGGAAGGAGGGTCGGTGTGACTTGTGGAAATCCGTAAGACAGCAGCAATCACAAAACAGGACTTGGACGTTCCGGCTTTCTAAACCTAAAAAGGAAAATGGGCGTGTTTTTTAAGCCTCATTGGCTGAGGAGTTTGATTTTTCATTTTGTGCGTCGTTAAGCGTGGTGGTTTTATCCACTCAGGAGTA
>JBIKNX010000112.1:0-9029 GCA_044358435.1 Luteolibacter sp. | reverse complement strand
TAGGTGCTGTTATGACCAAGCTCCTTCACATCATATACGGCGTCCTTAAATACGCTCAACCCTTCAATCCTAACCACCTACAAAAAGCTGAAATTACCCCTTGATTTCAACGCCGCATCTTGTTCGATGACTGGTTCTTTTCCTCCATCGCCCCCAAGCCCACGGGCTTCGGTCCTTCCGGCGGCACGGATCTGCGCCAGACCTATCTGGATTTGCTCACGGGCAAGGAACCTCTGGTCAACCGCGCCTATCGTCCCATTGCGGAGGATCGTGTTTCTAATGATACGGCGGCAGGCCTGAAATACACCAGCCATGTCCAACCCGCCGAATCCTGGAAAACCATCGCCTCCCGGCTCGAAGTAGAAGGCATATTCAATGTCAATTCCACCTCCGTCCGAGCTTGGCGCGCTCTGCTTGGACACGCCCGCAGCCAGAAGATTCCCTACACCCAGCCAAGTGGCGCCATCAAGCTGTCCAATCCGGCGGATTACGCCATCAGCCGCACCAGCGTCGCCGGAGACCGCGCCGCGGGCGAGCCGCCCCAAGTGGCGGGAGAATCTGCGGATACCACGGAATTCACCGGACACCGCGTCTTCACTGACGAAATGCTGGACAAGCTTGCCGAAAACATCGTCGGCCAGGTCCGCGCGCGCGGCCCCTTCCTTTCCCTCTCCGAATTCGTGAACCGGCAACTTACGAATGACAACAACCTTGCCCTTGCCGGTGCCATCCAGACCGCCCTCAATCAGCTCGCGTCCGACAGCTCCTTGAATCCTTTCGAGACCATTCAGAACGAATCGGTAGCCTCCCTCGCGGATCCTCCGGGGCCGGAAGGCTATGTGTTCGGCGATGCTGCCGTTGGCCACAACACCTACGGCCTGCCCGGATGGACCCGGCAGGCGGATATCCTCCGTCCGCTCGCACCCGTCCTCTCCGCCCGCGACGACACCTTCACCATCCGCGCCTATGGTGACGCTCGCAGCCCCGATGGCAAAATTCTTGCCCGCGCATGGTGCGAGGCCACGGTTCAACGCACCCGGGATTTTTGCGATCCCGCGGATTCCCCGGAAATCGCGACTCTGCCCACCTTGCCAGCGAACCAAACCTTTGGCAGACGATTCAAACTGATTTCCTTCCGCTGGCTCAGTGCGGGCGAAGTCTAGTTTTCTCCTCCTACACATGAAAATCGCCCTTCTGCTCCTGTCACTTGGATCCATTTTGCCTGCGCAAGAAAATGTCCGCACCTGCCGGATTCTCTTTCTCAATGCGCCGCAGCAAGCTGAGGGCCAATATTACCTTTTCGATGGCAAAACATCCCAGCCGGTCACCCTGCCTAGGCTGAGTTTCTCACCCGTTTACAAGCTGCGTCCCGGCGATGTCAAAATCTGGATGCTCACCAAACCGATCGGCAAAGCCGAGGAAATTCCTGCGGGATCGCCCGAAGTTATTCTGAATGCGAACACGAGGGATCTCTACCTGCTCATCACCACGGACCCGGACAACCACGTCCTGCCCTTGCGCATGCAGGTCGTGAACGCAAATTATGACAAGATCCGCCTCGGCGAAATGCTTTGGTTCAATCTCACGCAAAAGCATATCGCCGGCAAAGTCGGAAAATCCTCCCTCCATCTCGTGCCGGGCGGTTCCGCCTTGATTGGAAAACCCGCCACGTCACCCGAAGACTACCCAGTGGAAATCTATTTCCGTGTCCCCGAGGACAAACGCACCCATCCCCTGATCGAAAGCCAATGGTATCACGACCCGCGCTCCCGCTTCGTGGTTTTTGTCTTCGACGAGGGTCGCCGGCGAGCCCCCAGGATCATGTCATTCTCCGATTTTCGCATACCCGAGGAAAAAAAACCGGATTGAGATCGCCGTATCGCAGGCTCTCTTTGGCTCTCGATCCCTTTGCGAGATTGTTGGAATTTTCGTTTGGCATTCGGCATTTTCTGTTTACTGTTCATGTGAACTTATGGAGCCGCAATCGAAACTCGCCATTCTCGCGGACGCCGCGAAATACGATGCCTCATGTGCCAGCTCCGGTGCCGTGCGCGGAAACTCTCTCAATGGCAAAGGAGTGGGATCCACCGGCGGCGCAGGTATTTGCCACAGTTACGCACCGGACGGGAGATGCATTTCTTTACTCAAGCTCCTGCTCACCAACTCCTGCATCTACGACTGCCATTACTGCATCAACCGCCGTTCCAGCAATGTCCGGCGCGCGGCATTCACCGCGGATGAGGTCGTCAGGCTGACTCTGGATTTTTACAAACGGAACTATATCGAAGGTTTGTTTCTCAGCTCCGGGATCATCCGCAACGCAGACTACACGATGGAACAGGTCATCGCCGTCGCGCGTACCTTGCGCGAAGTCCATGATTTCCGCGGCTATATCCATTTGAAAACCATCCCCGAAGCCTCTGCGGAATTGATCGAAACCGCCGCACGCTATGCCGATCGCATCAGCATCAACCTCGAACTTCCCACCCAGAAAAGTCTCGATCTGCTGGCTCCGGAAAAAAGCCTGAAACGCACCCGCCTCGCGATGGGCAACATCCGCCAAAAGCTGGATGAAGCGCATGACCGGCGCAAAAACGGCGATAAAAAAATGCGCCACGCAACCGGCCAGAGCACACAGGTCATCGTTGGCGCCGATGCTTCAACCGATGCCGATTTCCTCGCCCGCTCGGATGATCTCTACAGCAACTTCAAACTCCGCCGCGTTTACTATTCCGCCTTCAGCCCGATTCCCGAGCCATCCCGAATTCTCCCGCTCAAAGCCCCGCCGCTCGTTCGCGAGCACCGGCTTTACCAAGCCGATTGGCTGATGCGTTTCTATGGTTTCAAAACTTCGGAAATCCTCTCTCCGGAAACGCCGAACCTCGATCTGGATCTCGATCCGAAGCTCGCGTGGGCATTGCGTAACCGACAGGATTTTCCTGTGGATCTGCAAACCGCCAGCCGTGAGATCCTGCTCCGCGTTCCTGGCATCGGCGTGCGCAACACCGATCGCATCATCAAAATCCGCCGCCACACCCGCATCCGCCTCACCGATCTCGCCCGCCTGCGGGTTTCCCTTTCAAAAGTCCAGCCCTTCATCATCACCGCCGATCATCATCCGGATTCGATGTTGTTGGATTCGGATAAATTACGCGCGCGTTTTCTGGCCAAGCCCGTGCAACTTGAACTTTTCTGAGAAAATTGAACCGCAGTTTGATTCTTTTGTTTTTTTTGATTTTATGGAATGCGTTAATCCCGGAAAAAACTTCAGTTCTTGGCGCGAAACCGCCAGAAAGTTGTTAGAAGGACGCATAGCCCCACAAAACGTTTTATGGGAATCGGGCGGTTTGTTCGAATCTTCCACCCTCCGTGAGGAGCCCTCGCCCACCCGCGTTCCGAAGGTCCCCGCCGCTTTTCTTGATCTCGCCCAGACGGTTTCCTACCACAGCGACCCCGCCCGTTGGCCGCTGCTCTACCGGATTCTCTGGCGCATCACCCACGGCGGCGAGCGCCACCTCCCCGCCATCGCCAGCGATCCCGACATCGCCGCCGCGCGCCTGATGGAAAAATCCGTGCGGCGTGAGATTCACAAATTGCACGCCTTCGTCCGCTTCCGCCTGATCGAAACTGATCCGGAAAGCGGTCGCGAACGCTATGCCGCATGGTTTGAGCCGGATCATTTCATCGTCGAACCCGGATCCGGCTTTTTCAAAAAACGTTTTTCCAATATGGACTGGAGCATCCTCACTCCGAAGGGCTGCGCGCATTGGAATGGAAAATCCCTGGTGTTCACGCCCGGCATCGAAAAAAATCCCATTGAAAATCCCGATCAGATCGAAACCGCCTGGCTGACATACTACCGCAGCATTTTCAATCCCGCGCGCCTCAAGATCAAGATGATGCAAACCGAAATGCCCAAACGTTACTGGAAAAATCTTCCCGAGGCGGAACTGATCGAAGAGCTGATCCAAACCAGCAATCTACGGGTCGCCGACATGCTCAATGAAGCGCCCCGCCCCGTCAAACCCCGCCCGAAAAATGCCTATCTGGATCGATTGGAAAAGATGACGGAGAGCGAATAAATCAAATCATCCTCGCGCCTTCAGCAGGTCTGCTGGCAAAAATTTCCGGGGCAAAACCGAAGGCGGCTTCGTAAGATTTCACGAGAGCGGCGGCAATGGCTTCTGCTTTGGCGGTTTCGCAGAGAGTGACGGTGGAGCCCCCGAACCCCCCGCCGGTCATGCGCGCACCGATGACTCCACCGGCGCTGCCGATCTCAGCGGCAGTTGCGACGAGATGATCCAGCTCAGGACAGGAGACTTCGAAATCATCCCGGAGAGAAACGTGACTGTCATACATGAGCCGACCCAACCGTTTGAAATCTCCCGCCTTCAGAGCTTCGACCGCGCCCATGGTGCGGGCAATTTCACCTACCACATGGCGACTACGACGCAAGGTGACTTCATCCATCGTTGGGGCCGCGAGATCGAGATCCGTCGGTGTGACATCGCGCCAGCTCGGTTTCCCGATCGCAGCGAGACCGTCTTCCGTGCTTTTGCGGCGGGCGGCATAACCTCCGTCCGAGAGCTCGTGCGACACTTTGGTGTTGGAAACGAGAATGGTCAGCGATGGATCGGTGAACGGAACGAGTTCGACCTCCGTGGAACGGCAATCGATCAGCACGAGTTGGCCATCTTTTCCAAACGCCGAGGCAAACTGATCCATGATTCCGCAGGGCACACCGGCGAAGTCATGTTCGGCTTTCTGCGCGAGCAGGGCTTTTTCGCGGGTACTGATCCGCGCGCCGGTAAGATCTTCCAACAAGGTCGCAACCGCGCACTCAAGCGCGGCGGAAGAGGAAAGCCCGGCCCCGCCGGGAAGACTCGAAACGATGAAGGCATCGAAACCCGGGACAGCTATCCCGCGTTTCCGGAATCCCTGCACCACGCCGCGCAGGTAGTTCGACCATTTCGGATCGCCGATTTCCTGATCCCCGCTGAGAGAAAAATTCGCCGGTTCGGTATCGAACGCCGTGGCAACGCGCGCTTCATTTGTTCCATTGGTTGCCGCAGCGATCACCACAGCCCGCTCGATCGCAAACGGCAGCACAAAGCCATCGCAGTAATCGATGTGCTCCCCGATCAGGTTCACCCGACCCGGAGCGGCGGCAACTTGAGTGGCTTCGTTTCCGAAATGCTCGCGGAAAATGTCACGCGCCTGTTCTGCGAGTGAGCGGATGGGTGTGTTCGGTGAAAGCATGAAAACGTAAATTTGTTAGATTTACGCGAAGATCACGTAAATCGCGATGACGATGGCGACAAGGATGGCACTGGCAATTTTCGCGCCTTTCCATGGAGTCATATCGATGTTGTTCATGGTCTCCAGTTTCCATGGAGTGGCGCGAGGTGCGACGGTTCCCATGATGAACAAGAACGCGACCAGCAGCGCGAAGACGATGCCGATGAAATGGAAGCCATGGATTCCGGCATCCGCGATGGCCTTGTCGAAAGCTGGCACGAAATATCCGAGGCCGATCAACAAGATCCCTGCAAGCATCGCGATCGAAGCCGCTTTGGCAGGAACGCGCGAGTGCAACATACCGACCAGAACCACCGCGAAGATCGGGATGAAATAGATCGCGTTCATTTTCTGGAGGTAACCGAAAATGGTGGTTTGTCCGGCCAGCAAGGGAGCTCCGATCATTGCGGCGATAGCGACGGTCACGACGAAGATTTTCGCAGCACGGACGGTTTGTTCGTTGGTGCCGGAGGGGTTGATCGCGTGTTTGTAGAGGCCGATGGAGAACAACGCCGAGGTACTGTTGAGCGCGGCATTGAACGAACTGAGGATCGCACCGATCATCACTGCAGCGAAGAAACCGGTGAGGTGGCTGGGAAGGAGGTCTTTGACGAGCGTGCCGTACGCCATATCAGGTTTGACTCCCTGATCTTTATAGATTTGGAAAGCCACCAAGCCAGGAAGCACGAGATAAAGCGGTCCGAGAAGCTTGAGCAGGCCTGTCAACAGCACGCCTTTTTGACCTTCTGCCAGACTGCTTGCGCCGAAAGTGCGCTGGATGATTTGTTGGTTGGTGCACCAGTAGAAAAGGTTGAGGAGCGCGACACCGGTGAAGATCGTGGAGAACGGAACATCCGAGCCCTCGGCGCCCATCGAGCTGAGTCGCTCAGGCTGGCCTTCTTTCAGTGCCTGCCAACCCGCTGCCATTCCCGCATTATCGCCACCCGCTGCGTTCAGAGCGAAATACGCGACCATCAAACCACCGACCAAAAGACCCACGCCGTTGATCGTATCCAGCACGGCAAGCGTGCGCAGCCCGCCGAAGCGAGAATAAAGCATTCCCAAAACACCCACCAAAATGACCGTCCCGCGCAACAAGGTCGTATCGTCCTCGATGCCGGTGAGCGCTTTCATATCGATCATGCTGATCAAGCCCACCGCGCCGCTGTAAAGAATGATGGGGATGAGGATGAAGGTATAAGCCAGCAGGAAAATGGTGTTCGCAATGGACTGCGTGGTACGGTCATAGCGCAACTCCAAAAACTGAGGGACCGTAGTGATACCGGTTTTCAAAAATTTCGGTAGGAAGTAAATTGCCATCAACACCAGGGCGATCACCGCAACAACCTCCCATGCCATCACGCTCAAACCGTGCGCGAAAGCCGCGCCGTTGAGACCGACCATCTGCTCCGTGGAAAGGTTCGTGAGCAACAAGGAACCGGCGATGATGGGGAAAGTCAGGCTGCGGCCACCGAGGAAGAATCCTTCGGAACTGGTTTTTTCATCCTTGCGAGTGAGGAACCACGTCAGCCCTCCCGCGAAGACAGTGAAAAAGATAAACGATACGATGGTTAGTGCGTGTGGAGACATTTGGGTTTGGTTTGGTTGGTGTTGTGATGGAGTTTTTAAGCGGAATGGCTCATGCCCCGAAAGCATAATCATTAGGGAAATTCATCGGACCGTGCCCATGATCGAGGGATATGCCTGAAATTCCTGAAATTTCCGGTTTGCAAGCGGGATTTCCCAGCGTTCAATGCCAGCCTCCCAACGAGCTTATGAGCCAATCCACCTACCGCATCGCCGTCGGCGCCGATCATGGCGCGTTCGAAATGAAAAACGCCATCGTCGCCCATCTCCGCGCAGCGGGGCATGAGGTCGAGGATTTCGGCACGAATTCCAACGAATCGGTGGATTATCCGGACTTCGCCAACCTGGTTGCACGCAATGTTGCAGACAGCACATTTGATTTCGGCATCCTTGCCTGCACATCCGGGGTCGGCATGGCGATCGCTGCGAACCGTTTCCGCCACGTCCGTGCCGCGAATGTCCGCACGATTGAGGAAACCGTCACCACCCGCCAGCACAACGATGCGAACGTGCTTTGCCTCTCGGGAAAATCTATCGATATCGAGACCGCCAAGCAAATGGCCGATGCTTTCCTCGCCACCGGATTTGAAGGCGGCCGCCATGAAGCGCGGGTCTGCAAGTCCTCCGGCAGCCGCATCGCGGTGACCGATCCGGCGCTCTACGAAGCCATTGTCGGCGAGGAGCACCGCCAGCGGAACCACATCGAGCTGATCGCTTCGGAAAACTTCGCCTCGCCCGCCGTGATGGAAGCGCAGGGATCCTTGCTCACCAACAAATACGCCGAGGGATATCCCGGCAAACGCTGGTATGGTGGTTGTGAATACGTCGATGTCGTCGAAACTCTCGCCATCGAGCGCGCGAAAGAACTTTTCGGAGCGGATCACGCCAACGTGCAGCCGCACTCCGGTTCGCAGGCAAACACCGCGGTGTATTTCTCCGTATTGAAACCGGGAGACAAAATTTTCACCATGGACCTCGCACACGGAGGGCACCTCACTCACGGTCACAAGGCGAACTTCTCCGGACGATTCTACGACGTCACTCACTATGGCGTTTCACCTCAGGACGAGCGCATCGACTATGATGAGCTCGAAAAAACCGCGCGCGCGCTCAACCCGGCGCTGATCACCGTCGGGGCATCGGCTTACTCGCGCGTCATCGATTTTGAACGCATGGGCAAACTCGCCCGTGAGATCGGCGCTTACCTGTTTGTCGATATGGCACACATCGCCGGACTCGTCGCCGCCGGCGTCCATCCAAGCCCGGTTCCCCATGCGGATTTCGTCACGTCGACCACGCACAAATCCCTGCGCGGACCTCGCGGCGGCATTATTCTTTGCAAAGAAGAGTTTGCGAAAAAAATCGACTCGCAAGTTTTCCCCGGCATCCAGGGCGGACCGCTCATGCACGTCATCGCCGCAAAAGCCGTCTGCTTTGGCGAGGCGCTCAAGCCGGAGTTCAAAACCTACTCGCAACAGGTCGTGAAAAACGCGCAAGCCATCTCGGCGCGCCTCACGCATCACGGTTTCCGCATCTGCTCCGGCGGTACCGACAACCACGTCATGCTGGTGGATCTCCGCAACAAAAACCTCAACGGCACGGATGCCTCACACGCCCTCGATGAGGCAGGCATCACGGTCAATAAAAACGGTATCCCCTTCGACACCGGCAGCCCGATGAAGCCATCCGGCATCCGGATTGGTACTCCTGCCGTCACCACGCGCGGCATGAAAGAAAAAGACGTCGAGCAAGTCGCCGACTTCATCGCCGAGGCTCTTGCGGATCACACGAACCTTAAAAAGCTCCATGCGCTAAGGGATCAAGTGTTCGCCTTCAACCGCGCGTTTCCTCTTCCGTATTAAGCCGAAAGGAACCGCGATTTTCAATCGCTTCCGCAACCGCCGCGTCAGCCGCAGATATTCCGCTTAAGAGGTCGCGATTAAAAATCGCGGCTCCTTTCTGTTGGAAAATCCCTGTCATTCATGGCGTATTGCCACAGATGACTTCATCCAAACCGCTTTCCCTCTTATTCGCTTCAGCTTTCTTTTTTACCGCCGTCTGCAACGGTGAAGAGAAAATCCACGATATCGTCGTTTATGGCGATTCCTCCGGCGCGGCGGTTGCAGCCATTTCCGCCAAACTCG
>JBIKNX010000111.1:0-9030 GCA_044358435.1 Luteolibacter sp. | reverse complement strand
GGATCAATCTGTGCATGAGAAAAGCCTACGGCTACCGCAGCTTCGAATTGCTACAAACCACTCTGTTTCATACACTTGGGAAACTACCGGAGCCGAAGTTCACCCACAAATTTTGCTGAAGAGCCAACTTTCTAGAGCTTGGATTTCAGACGTTCTTTCGGATCGTCGACCCACATGAACAGGGCTTTGAGAACGTCTTTGAAGTCGCTGCGGAGCTCGTGGTTCTCGCGTTGGATTTGGATTTTTTCGCGATCGAGGGCTTTGGGGTCCGGTATCGCTGTGTTGTTGGTATCCGGTTCGGGATCAGGCAGATGGATTTCGATCTTTTCAATCAGGTCGATCACATCCGTGTGGAATTTGGCGACGTGATCGCAGAGACGTGATGTTTGCCGGGAAAGGTGATCGGCATCAGATGCGAAGACGGTTCCGGTGGTTTTGAGTTTGAGGTCGTTGGCGAGATCGCGTACGTTTTTGCTGAGCTCGATCCAGGAGTTTGAAAGATCTTTATCAACCTCAGCCAAATGATTTTTCAGAGGGTCGTTCATCATGGATCAATATGAACGGGATTTTGTGAAAATCAAATGAGGTGAAGAAACTGACGGAGCGGGGGTGTCACCACCCCCTGAGGTTTGAGGGTGTCTCACCCGGAATATATAGCATTGAACGGTGAGACACCGTTCAGCCTCATGCCGTGGGACACGGCAGCTCCTTACTCTTGAGTGCCGTTTTTGATGATTTCGAGGAACGACTGGGGATCGAGGGATGCGCCTCCAATGAGGGCGCCGTCGATATCCGGGCAGGCCATGAGCTCGGCGGCGTTTTCGGGTTTCACAGAACCGCCGTATTGGATGCGGATTTTCGATGAGGCTTCAGAGCCGTATAAATCGGCAATCAGTGAGCGAACGAAGGCATGGGCATCCTGGGCTTGTTCCGAAGTTGCGGTGACGCCGGTGCCGATCGCCCAGACGGGTTCATAGGCGATGATGATATCGGAGAGGTCTTTTTCAGAGACTTCTTTGAGGCCTTCGGTGACTTGGGTGCGGAGGATGAATTCGAGTTGTCCGGCTTCGCGTTCGGCAAGGGTTTCCCCGATACAGAAGATGGGTTTGAGATTTGCCTGACGGGCTTTCTTGATCTTGGCGTTGATCATGGCATCGGTTTCTCCATAGATCGAGCGACGCTCACTGTGGCCGATAATCACGTAGTGCACGAAGAATTCGCGAAGCATCAGAACGCTGATTTCGCCGGTGTAGGCGCCGGAGTCGAATTGGGAGCAGTTCTGTGCGGCGATCTGAACGGAATGGGCGTTTTTGCCGGGATTGGAGTGATGAAGAAGATCGGCAAGTTTCGGCAGTGAAAGAAACGGAGGCGCGATGACGATATCCGCATGGATGTTGAGGCCTTGGGTTTTGGAGAGGAATGATTTGATGAAGTCCTCGGTTTCGGAGGCTCCTTTGTTCATTTTCCAGTTGGCGGCGAAGATGGGCTTGCGGGACATGTGATGTTAAATGTTATTTGTTAAAAGTTGTTAGGAAGAATTAGGCTTCGCTCAGAGCTGCAACGCCGGGGAGGGATTTGCCTTCGAGGAGTTCCAACGATGCACCGCCGCCGGTCGAGATGAAAGTCATTTTGTCGTCTAGGCCGAATTTGTTGACGGCTGTGACGGAATCTCCGCCGCCGACGATGGTGGTGGCATTCGATTTCGCCATGGCTTCCGCGATCGCGCGGGTGCCTTTGGCAAAGGCTTCGATTTCAAAGACTCCGACCGGGCCGTTCCAGATGATGGTTTTGGCTTTGGCGATTTCGGCTTCGAATTCGGCGATCGCGACATCTCCGATGTCGATGCCTTCCCAGCCTTTTTCCACGCCGCCGCCCTGCCCGTAAACGCCGGAGAGCTTCGTGGTTGCGCCGTCTTTGAATTCCTGGGTGATGCGGGTATCGGCAGGGAGAAGGAAATCGACACCTTTGGATTTGGCTTTCTCAAGGATGCTGAGGGCGAGTTCGAGCTTGTCGGTTTCGACACGCGAGTCACCGGTTTCGAAGCCTTGGGCTTTGCGGAAGGTGTTGGCCATCGCGCCACCGATGAGGAAGGCATCAGCCTTTTCCATGAGTGCGGTGATGACTTGAATTTTATCGGAAACTTTCGATCCGCCCATGATGACGAGGAAAGGACGCTCGGGGTTTTGAAGTTTGACCTCGAGGTATTCGAGTTCGCTCTCGATGAGGAAGCCCATCGCGGAAACTGGAATGAATTTGGTGACTCCCTCGGTGGAGGCGTGAGCGCGGTGGGCGGTTCCGAAGGCGTCGTTCACGAAGATTTCGGCACTGCACGCGAGGTTTTTGGCGAAAGCGGAATCGTTCGCTTCTTCTTCCGCGTGATAGCGGGTGTTTTCGAGAACGAGCACTTGGCCGGGTTGGAGGTTTTTGCGGAGTTCAGCGGCTTCCGCGCCGATGCAATCGGGAGCGAGTTTCACTTCCTGGCTGAGGATTTCACCCAGACGTTTCGCGGTGGGTGCGAGAGAGTATTTGGGATCTGCTTTCCCATCTGGGCGACCCATGTGGGAGCAGAGAACCAGTTTCGCGCCGCCGTTGAGAAGGTGTTTGATCGAGGGAACCGCGGCTTGGATGCGGGTGTCGTCGGTGATTTGTCCGTCTTTCAGAGGGACGTTGAAGTCAACGCGCATCAGAACTTCTTTAGAGGAAACGTCGAGGTTGCGGATGGAAAGTTTAGGCATGGCGGGGAAATGCACTAGGCGGGGGTGGGTGTCAAGGCGACTGAAGGGTGAATGATGAAAAGTGAAGGGTGATATTGCTCCCGCGCTCCCATTCTCCCTAAATTTTTCACCATTGACTACGCTTCGCTCCGTCCAAGCCATCACGGCTTCGCCTAAGTTTTGAATGCTCGTCTACCCCGACACGTCGGGGTTAAAACTCGCTCTGCTTTCACCATTCACTCTTCAAAGCCACTTCACTTCCGGAGGCATCGTGACGAATTGGCCGTCGATACAGAACGGTTTGCCGTCGAGGGTGACTTTGGAGCCTTGGTTGAGGCCGGCGATGAGATCCCAGTGGAGGGCGCTTTTGTTGCAGTTTCCCGTTTCGGGATAACCGGAGCCGAAGGCGAGGTGGAAAGAACCGCCCATTTTTTCATCGAAGAGGATCTGTCCGGTGGGGTGGTTGATGGCGCGGTTGGTGCCGAAAGCACATTCACCGATGCGGCGTGCGCCGTCGTCCTGGTCGAGCATGGAGATCAGGAAATCCTGGCCTTCATCTGCGGTGACATCCGTGGCGCGGCCGTTTTTCATGACGATGCGTGCGTTGCGTACGGCATGGCCCATGTAGACACAGCGTTTATCGAAAAACACCACACCATCGGCTCCGCCGTTTGGAGCAGAGAGATTGGGACCTGAATAGACTTCGCCATCGGGGAAATTTTTCCGACCCGGGCTGGAGAGCCAGCGGGCGCCGGCGATGTTCACTTTCAGGTCCGTGCCGGCGGGCGTTTGAAAATGGAGTTCGCTTCCCGTCATGAGTTGTTCCGCGAGTTCCTGTTGCCAGCGATCGAGCTCCTGCCAGAAAGCGACGGGGTCTTCCTGATTGAGCTGGCAGGCGCGTATCACAAAGTTGCAGTAATCGTTCAAACTCATTCCCGCGTCTTGGGCATAGGCGTTGGTGGGGAAAAGGGTCGTGGTCCAGAGCAGTGGCTTGAGCTCCGAATCAATGGATGGATCGTCAGCCACGGCGGCGCGTTGGAAAAAGATTTCGCGTGTGGAGCCTTCGGCACGCGCGGCGCGTTGGGTGACTTTGGGATCGAATTTATCGAGGGCCCGCAAATTGTTGGACGCGCCGATGTTGATCGATGCATCGATGTTCTCCGTTTCAAAGCGGGTGAAGGGACTGGTCCAATCGAGCTGGTGCTCCTTGGCGAGTTCAAAAAATGCCTCGCCTAAAAATTCAGGTCTGCAATTCACGATCGGTAATCCGCCTGCGATGAGCACCTGGCGATAAACCGCCTCAAGCAGGCGCTCGGCGCTGGGTTGTGCATTGATGCGGACGATCTTGCCGGGTTGGATATCGGTGGCGTGTTTCACGAGCACTTCGGCCCAGCGATCGAGGTGGAGTTGATTCAACATGCGGATGAGCTAAGCGTAAGTTGGGGAATTGTCACGTCTTGGGAGATATCGATTTGGTTTCTTTTCACCGCAGAGATCGCGGAGGGACGCAGAGTAGGATGAGCCAAAGGTTGAAAGCTAACTTAGTATGAGCGCGTCTGGAGACGCGCGGTCCGTTTAGAGTAGGGCGTTGAAAGCGGCTTCGTCGAGGATAGGGACGCCGAGTTCTTTGGCTTTCTCGAGTTTTGAGCCGGCGGCTTCGCCGGCGAGGAGGTAGTCGGTTTTCTTGGAAACGGAGCCGGAAACTTTGCCGCCGTTTTGTTCGATGATGGTTTTGAAATGGTCGCGGTCCTGGGAAAGCGTACCGGTGATCACGAAGGTTTTTCCGGTGAAGGGGAGTTTCGGAGCTTCGGCGGGTTTTGGCGCGAAGTTGTTAGATGCGGGATTGATATTCAGTTCGGCGAAGCGTTGAAGGGTGCGTTGTCCGGCTTCGGAGTGAAAAAAGGAGAGGATGGATTCCGCGACCGCGCGCCCGACGTCACCGGTGATGGCGTAGGGTTCGAGGGCAGGGTTTTTCTTCTTCGCGTCAGTCCGGGTATCATTCAACAACTCGGTGAGTATTTCCGATTCTGGAATATCTGTTAGGTTTTCATGCAGGCGGGAAAGTTCTTTCGCCGCGGATTCGCCGAGTTGGCGGATGCCCATGGCGAAGAGCCATTTGTTCAGGGGTTTGGTGCGGGCGGCTTCGAGGGCGGTGAGGATTTTCGCGGCGTTTTTTTCGCCGAAGCGGCGTGGGGCATCTTCGGTGCCGAGGTTGAGGTTGGCGAGGGTCTCTTCTGTTAGGTAAAAAAGGTCGAGCGGGCTTTTCGCATGGCCGTGGCGGACGAGGGCTTCCGCGACGGTTTCACCGAGGCCTTCGATGTCGAGGGCTTTGCGGGCGGAGAAGTGGGAGATGGAAGTGACCGCTTGGGCGGGGCACTCGAAATTTGTGCAGCGCCATGCGACAAAGCCTTCTTCCTGGCTGATGGGGGCGTGGCAGGAAGGGCATTTTCCGGCAACGAAATCGTAGATCGAGAAGGCGGGTTTCGCGGGATCGGGATCGATGACTTTTACGATGGCGGGAATGATTTCTCCGGCTTTTTCGACGAGGACTTTGGCACCGATGTAGATGCCTTTTTTGGTGATCTCGTCCTGGTTGTGCAGGGTGGCGCGGGAAACGGTTGAGCCGGAGATGAGAACGGGCGTGAGTTCGGCCACAGGAGTGAGAACCCCGGTGCGACCGACCTGGATGGAGATGGCGTTGAGGGTGGTTTCCTGTTGCTCCGGGAGAAATTTATAGGCGGCGGCCCAGCGCGGAGCGCGGGAGGTGAAGCCGAGTTCTTCGCGTTCGGCGCGGTCGAGGACTTTCACCACCACCCCATCGGTCGCGTGATCGATTTCGTGGCGGTGTTCGCTGAAGAAACGGATGCCGGCGAGAATTTCGTCGAGGTTGTGCGCGATGCGGACGGGCTGGTTGCGGGGGATGGCGAAGCTGTCTAACAGGTCATGGAAATCGGTTTCGGAATCGAGAGGTTCGCCTTCGTATGCGCCGAGTCCGTGGGCGAGGAAGGCGAGGGGACGTTGGGCCACGATTTTCGGATCGAGTTGTTTCAATGTCCCGGCGGTGGCGTTGCGGGGATTCGCAAACGTGGTAAGCCCGGCTTCGTCGCGTTCCTCGTTCATGGCTGCGAAGGCAGAGTTCGGCATAAAAATCTCGCCGCGGATTTCGAGGATGGAGGGGATTTTGAAATTTGAATTTTGAAATTTGAATGTTTCCCCCTCCTTGAGGACTTGGAGGTCGATGGGGATGAGTTCGCCGTCGGAGGATTTGATGAGGTTGCCTGTGTGGGCGTCTGCGATATCGACTCCAGTTACAGGGTGAAGCCAGCGGTTGTGACCGTTGGAAATGTAGCCTTGGTCGGTGAACCATTTGGCGACTTCTTCAAGGGTCGGCTCGGTGCCGTCGACGTAGGGTTGGGAAATTAAAAATGCAGGACCCTCTTCGCTGGACAAGATGCCGTGGAAGATGATGTCATCTCCGAAAAGGCGATTGCATGCACCGATGTTGGAGAGGTATTGCAAGCTTCCCTGGGCTCCGAAATTCGGGGGAATAGTGAATTTGACAATTCGTCCAAGAGACTCGATGTGGAATACCGTATGTTCGGATTGTCCGCCTAGTTTTTTCCAGTCGCGTAAGAGTCGATGTATTCCCTGAGATTCGAGGATTCGACCAGATTGATCTCCCCATTGAAGAATGGATTGGGCTTCACGTCGGATCCGTTCCTGAAGATTGTCTCCATGACTTCCGCTGAGGTCTTTTTTGAGCCTTCGAGCCAAGCTTTGTGCCGTGCTTTCCGCAGAAGCAGAGGGGAGGTGGGTGTTTTCTTTTCGGACGGCATAGTTGGATACATAAGGTAGGATCGATTCAAAGTCAATTCCGCTAGTGGGATATGAGGTATGGTATTGGGCGGGATCTTCGGCGAGGTTGTTTGGGAGGGTAGATTGAGGAGAGAAGATAATCTCGGGCTCGGGTTGTTGGGCAGCAGAATGCAGCCCCTCCTTGAGGTTTAACGGAATATTGCGGATGGTGCGGACGTTTTGGGTGACGTCGTCGCCGGTGGTGCCGTCGCCGCGGGTGGCGGCGTATTTGAGGTTGCCGTTTTCGTAATAGATGGAGACGGCGACGCCATCGATTTTTGGTTCGAGGGAGACGGAGATGTTTTCGCGGCCGAGGTTTTTTTGGAGGCGACGGTAGAAGGCGATGAGTTCGGCTTCGGGAGTGTCCGAGTCTTTGAGCTCGAACACATCATCGATGCTCAACATCGGGACGGGGTGGGTGATTTGTGAAAAGCCTTCGAGAGGTTTTGAACCGACCCGTTGCGTGGGGGAGTTGGGATCGGCGATTTCCGGATGCTTCTTTTCCAACTCTTCGAGTTCGCGGAAAAGCTTGTCGTAATCGGCATCGGAAATTTCCGGCGCGGCTTGGGTGTAGTAGAGCAGGTTGTGGTGATGGATGAGTTGACGCAGCTCTGCCACACGTTTTTCAGGTGCGGGTAGATTAGAGAATAGATCAAGCTCGTCTGACATGGAGGCGAAAAGTTTCAAACTTTGAAGGCTAAATTTCAAGGAAGAGTTGTGGAGATGGGATGGGGATAGAGAAAATCGGGTGTTCGGATGTTTTTGATTTAAATTAGCCCATCAGATGACGGTCATTTGATCAAAATGACCCTACCCATGCCAATCGAATGGTAGGGTCGTTTTGATAAAACGACCGTCAGCCATGAGTTCAAGGCGCGATGGGGTTTGACTGGGGGGACCAAGAGTTGCAAGTTGGCGGTGTGACAGCAGTGAATTACAAAATTGGCAATGAGAAGCTGGTGAAGGTGTTGGATAACGCATCGAGCCATCTGCGTGGGTTGTTGGAGAAGCAGGGTCGTATGGATGGTGCGTTGAGGATTGCGGTGATTGGAGGAGGGTGTTCCGGGTTGCAATACAAGATGGATTTGGTGGATGGGCCGCGGGACCGGGATATTCTCGTTCCGAGCAATGGGGTGAACGTGGTGATCGATCCCAAGAGCGCCTTGTTTGTGAGTGGTAGTGAATTAGATTTTTCGGATGATCTCCAGCAAGGGGGGTTCAAGGTGAGTAATCCGAATGCGGTGGTGACGTGTTCGTGTGGGGAGAGCTTCGCGGCTTAGGGAAAGAATTTTCACCGCGGAGGCGCGGAGGTCGCTGAGGGTCGCAGAGTGGGATTTGAAAATTGAGGTTTAGAATTTAGAGTTTAAAATTTAAAACATTGAGTGCATTTGAATTACTGGGGTTGAGGGTTGGGTTGGTGTTTTCTGATGAGGAGATACGGGATGCGTTTCGGGTTAAAGCTGCGGTGTTGCATCCGGATTCGGGTGGGGACGAGCAGGAATTCGCCAAGCTGCAGTCTGCGCGGGAAGTTTTGTCGAGTCCGGCGAAGCGGTTGAAAGAATGGATGGCCGTGCGTGGTTTGGAATTTGATCCACGCGGGCAGATCGAAGGAGCCTTGATGGACCTTTTTCAGAAAGTCTCGGAAGTCGGTGCTGCGGCGGAGCATTTGATCCGCGAGAACGAGAGTGCGAAGTCGGTCCTCGTTAAAGCGATGGCAGAAGTGAAGCTCATCAAGCAGAGGGAGTTGATCAAGGAGTTGTTGGAAACGGTGGATTCAGAACTCGATCGGCGAACAGGGAATTTTCAGCAAGTGGAGGAGGGACAAATCGACCCCGGGACCATCATGCGTGATCTCATATTTCTGGAGAAATGGCGTGCGACGTTGAGGGGGATATATGGCCGTCTGATCTGACGGCGTTACATCAACGACCAAAGTCATTGCCCGTTCGTTTGCGAAGATGCGGCAGGTTTCTCCGAGGCTCTCGAGTATTCCGAGGTTTTGCTCAAATAGACCTGCGTCGCAGCCACGATGACGATGACACAAATCGTGAATGCTGAAAAAAGCATGATGAGGTTTTTCATGAGTTCAAAATGATCGAAGTTTGGCGGGTTAAGCGAGCCAAATCATGGCTTAATCAAAAGGGCGGCGTATGCTCCATCGGTATGGTGATCGATGGGGGTGATCTGGATGCTTTTAACCAATCGAAGATGATGCTTCTTTGCGAACGCGGTGACAAGATCAACGTTTTCAGCCTCTTCGATCGAGCAGGTCGAATAGATGATGCGTCCGCCGGGCTTGAGGCATGGGAGGGCGTTGGTGAGGATGGCGGTTTGGATTTCGGTGAGTTGGTCGATATCGGTGGTCTGCAGTCTCCAGCGGACATCGACGCGGCGGCGGATCACGCCGGTATTGGAACAAGGCACATCGAGCAGGATGGCATCGAAAGCTCCGTGAAACTTT
>JBIKNX010000004.1:0-28089 GCA_044358435.1 Luteolibacter sp. | reverse complement strand
CTGGTCCGTAGGAGGTTGTTGGGGTTGAGTAGTGGGAGCTGCCGGCGGGGTATAGACCTGCGACAAGAGCGGCAAGGATGCAGCTAGGGAGATGATGAAAGTCAGGAGTTTCATGTTTTTGATTTCGCGGGGTTATGGACGGGGGATCAGAGACGCTTGATAGCTGTGGCCACGGGAATTCCTCCGTCTTTGATATCGATTTTAAAAGCGTAGCTTTGTTCCCGATCGATATTGAGCTTGCTGAATTTTTCAGGGATTTGAATGGGGATGATTTCTTCGCCGCCCGGTGTTTTGATTCGGACGCTGACAATCTGCCCGTTGGAAGGTGTCCAGCGGAGCTTTTCATCGACTTTACCTTCGATGAAAAATTCATCGCCACGGAAGGCATTGCCGTCTTCAAGAAATGCTTTTACGTCCAAAGGATAGGCATCCGTGAAGGATTCGGATTTTTTATTCAGAAGGATTTTGCCACCAATTACGACAGCGACGACAGCGACGCCGATACCGATGAGGAGGAGAGGATGGGTGCTGGAACTTGCGCGGCGAGCCATGATTTTTCAGGAGTTCAGATGAAGACGTCTTGTGAAGATCATGATTAAAGTATTTCAACCATTCTGAGAAGCTTAATCCCATTGAGGGCGGCGGGCACCGATCCATGCAAGACCGAGGGCGGCGACAATATGGACTGCGAGTGTGAAAAGGCAGGCGTTATGGTCAGATAGGGAGGTGTCGACGACGGATTTTACGGCGCCATGAACCTGTGACTGGAGTGCTTCTACCGAGCCCGACCAAGCCCAGTAGGCGGAAATGAAAGGGCGCGTAAATGCCTCAATGTGTTCTGGGAGTGCGAGAACGGCTCCAGAAAGCGGAAGCTGGAAGCCGACGAGATAAATGGAAAGTAGCGATGCTTGTTCCGCAGTGCGCATCATTGCGGAAATGGCGAGACAGATGAAAGTCATCGAGGCGTTAATGAGCAACAGGAAGATGGCATGTTGGACAAAATCGCCACGGAAAGTCCCGAACAAGTTCACGAAGAATGCCATCCAGAGAGATTGGGCAATCACGATGCAGGAGAGAAAGGCGATCTTTGAGGCGAGATATGCCGTGGGTCTCAAACCACCGAATTTTTCCTTCTCATAAATAGGGCGTTCGCCGGCGATTTCCCGCGCTGAATTGTTGGAACCCATGAGTGCCAGCAGAACAACCTGAAACATGATGATTCCAGAAACGGCCGATCCCACTTTAGCTTGATCGGATCTGACGGATTGCTGCTCTTTGATTTCCTGAATGATGTTATCCTGTCTCATATCAGAGAAGTGACGGATGTTTCCGGATGCTTTTTCACTGAACAGAATGACCAGAAGGGGGAAACAGATGAGGATGGCCAATTGGAGAAAGACTTGACCCCGATCCCGGAAAAAAATCCGCCAGCGGCGGGAGAGGAGAGTGGCGAATTGGGACAGGAATCCGGGGAGCCGGGTCTCTTGTGCGGAGGTGGAGGATTCTTTTTTTTCGTCATCGGCTGCGGGGGGGTCCACGGAGGACGGCCGGAGGTCGCCACTTTCAATGAGACGCAACCGGTTTTTTTCCAGCATGTTGTAGTAAGATGCGCGGTGTTTGTTCCAAGAATTCTGCCAGCGCTCGGATGGCTGCTTAGAGAGTTTGGGATATATTTCTTCGGTATCGGTGACGGAGAAGTAATGATTCAGTTGCTCTGGCGGGCCATGAAACGCGACTTTGCCTTCGTGAAGAACGAGAATGGAATCGTAAAGCTCAAGGTGAGCGAGGGAGTGGGTGACCGAGAGCACAATGCGACCGTCTTTGCGTGAGAGATCGTGAAGGAGTCTGACGATTTCACGTTCGGAGCGTGGATCAAGACCGGATGTGACCTCGTCACAGAGAAGGATTTTCGGGTCGGAGACGAGTTCCATGGCAAGCCCCAGCCTGCGTTTTTGCCCACCGGAAAGAACTTTGACCAAGCGATCACTGATCGGACCCAGACCGGTTTCGTCGAGGACACGGTCGATCCGGTGATCGAGCTCTTCGGTATTTCTGGATTTAACCCTGAGACGGGTGGCGGCTTCGACGGATTCATCGACCGTCAGCGGATCAAAGGCGATCGAGAACTGAGGAACGTAACCGATTTCGGAAGGAGAGAAGTCGCCCTCTTCGGAAAGGTTGCGGCCTTCCCAGATCAATGAGCCATCGGACTCGGGATTCAAGCCCGCGATCGTTTTCATCAATGTCGTTTTACCGCAGCCTGACGGACCGACGATGGCCATGAAGTGTCCCTTGGGAATTTGAATGGAAACATGATCGACCAGATTTACATCTTCGCCGTCTTTGCGGATGGTGAAACAAACGTCTTTGAGTTCTAGCACGGTGAGAAAGATTGGCTTTGGTTGATCGAGATCGGACGATTGTCCTATGGGTTAGTAAAATCGTGAGGAATACTCAAGCTTGATCGGCAGGGTTTTCGAGTGGTACGATTTTGATATTTTTGGGTTTGGAAGACTGGATCTCGCTGACCAGAGTGTTTTTGGGTGCGTTGGTGGAGGCGGGGGTTGCACCGGAATCGAGGGCGTTACGCAGGGCTCCTTCGACAAGCTGGCCACAGTGGATTTTCATCGGCGGCAGTGTGCCAAGATCTCCGGCAAGATCCTGGGCGCTGAGGTGACGGGCTTCTTCGGCGGTTTTTCCTCTCAGAAGCTGAGTGGCGATGGATGCGACGGCGATGGCCGTTTGGCAGCCAAAAGCCTGGAAGGAGGCGCGGTCGATAATTTTTTTTCCGTCCTTTTCGGAAAACTTGAGCCACATTCGCATCATGTCACCGCAATCGGGTGAGCCGACGGTGCCAACAGAATCCGCATCGGCCATTTCGCCTTGGTTTTGTGGGTTGGCTAAAGCGTCATCGATCTTCTTCTCAAAATCATCCATGCGGGAGGTTGGGGGGAGAAGAAAGAAATTTCCAGATCAAATCCACCAGGGTGGTAGGGTCATTTTGATGAAATGACCGTCGGGTGAATAAGTGAGCGCGGGGTGGGGGTCATTTTATCAAAATGACCCTACCAAACGACTCAGGCAGCTTTCCTCAACAACGCGATCATGACACCTTGGATGATGAGTTCTTCGGTAGGAATGAGATCGGGAAAGTTCGGGTTTTCCGCTTGGAGGTAGGTTTTGCCTTTTTGGGAAATGAAACGTTTGAGCGTCGTTTCACCATCGATGAGGGCGGCGACGACATCGCCGTTGCGCGGCTCACGTTTTTCGAGGATGACGGTATCACCATCGCAGATGTGGGCGTCGATCATGGATTCGCCACGGACGCGGAGGGCGAAGGTTTCGTTTTTGCCGCGGCAGCCGAGAGATGTGATGTCGATTGATAGGCAGCCTTCGGGTTCGGGAGGGGCGCTGTCACCAAAACCAGCGGCAATGCGGCCGTAAATCGGGATGTCGCGGATTTCATCTCGATCGAGTTCCTCGGGAAAAATAACGGCGCGCGCCTTGCCGGGAACGCGTTGGATGACGCCCTTTTTCTCAAGCGCACGCAAATGGCTCATCGCAGCGGTTTGGCTTGCGAAGCCGAAATAGTGTTGAATTTCGCGAGTGCTCGGCATCAAGCCGGTCGTGCGACTGGATTTGTGGAGATATTCGAGAATTTCCTTTTGTCTTGAGGTAAGTTGATGAGCCATGGGTTCTTGAACAGTGTTCTTGAGAACAAACACTCACTGAGAAATGGCTATAGGTAAAGGACTTTTTTAAAGGAAAAAATTCTCAGAGGAAGGGGGACAAAATGTCCCCTCGACGAGCTGGGACTGCAAGTCCCAGCCACAAAAAAATCACTCCACCTCAACGATCAGGTTAATTTCCACCGAGACATTGAGTGGCAGAGCGGCGGCGCCGAGGGCGGTGCGGGAGTGCTTGCCGCGTTCCCCGAAGATTTGGACGATGAGTTCGGACGCGCCGTTGATGACTTGTGGGTGGCCGTGGAAATCGGGGTCGGAGTTGACGAAGCCGTTGAGTGAGACGATTTGTTTGACCTTGTCGAGAGAGCCGATGGCTTCCTTGATCACGGCGAGGCGGTTGAGAATGATCATGCGCGCCCCTTCAACCGCATCTTCGACAGGGCAAGCGGATGGCACTTTGCCGAGAATTTTTCTATCACCCTCAATCGGCAGTCCGCCGGAAAGGAAAAGAAGGTTGCCGCTGCGAACATAGTTCACGTAAGCGGCGACGGGGGTGGGGACTTCGGGAAGTTTGAGGCCGAGGGATTCGATTTTGGCGAGGATGTTGTCTTGCATGATGTGATAGAGGTGAGATTTGGGACTCTGGAGTTGGAGTTGGAGTTGGAGTTTAAAGTTTAGGGTTTAAATTTAGCCATTCATTAACCCGTTCCGCGGCGCGGCGGTGGGTTCCGGGGTCGCCGAGTTGGGAGCTGACTTGCGTCAGTCGTGCGACGAGGTCCGCGCGGCTTTCATGGTTGCTTAGGATATTTTGTATCCAACGGCTCACTTCGGTGGGCGAGGCATCCGCTTGGATGAATTCCTCGACGACTTTTTCACCGGCCAGGATGTTCACCAGCCCGATGTATGGGATGTTCACCAGAAGCTTACCGAGGAAATAAGTCGTCCACGCCATTTTATAAACGAGGCAGTAGGGGAGTGCGAAAGTGGCGGCCTCGAGAGTGGCGGTTCCGCTGGCAATGATGCCGCAGGCGGCGGTTTGCATGAGAGCGTGACTGCCGCCGTTGCGGAGTTCGATCCAATCGGTCGCGCCCGCATCATCGATCATCGTCCGCATCGTGGTGGCGAGTTTGGGTGTGGCTGCGGGGACGGTGAATTGGAGATCGGCGCGCCAGGACCGGAGGAGTTTGGCAGTCTCGATCATCATGGGGAAAAGTTTGGCGATTTCCCGTTCCCGGCTGCCAGGGAAAAGTCCGACCAGATTTTCCTGCCGTGGTGCTTGGTTTTTTTTGATGGCGAGTTCATCGACCAGCGGATGTCCGACATGTGTGGTTTTGAGGCCGGCGTTTTCGAAGATGGGTTTTTCGAAGGGGAAAAGGCAGAGCATTTCATCGAGCAGGCGCACCATTTTCGGGATGCGCTTTTTGTTCCATGCCCAGACCTGTGGACTGATGTAGTAAACTTGGCGGGTGTTTGGCAAAGCCTCGCGGATGGCTTTTGCGAAGCGCAGATTGAAGCCGGGATAATCGACCAACAACAAAACATCTGGCTGGAGAGCGACTGCTTCCCCCAGCATTTCACGGAAGCGCTCTTTGAACCAGCTGTAGCGCTTGAGAACCTCGATCACGCCCATGACGGCGGCATCCTCGACCCAGTTGTTCACCTTGCCTCCGCTGAGAGCATGCATTTCGGGCCCTCCGGCGCCGTGGATTTCGACGCCAGGATGAAGGGATTGCAATTCAGTCAGCAAGCCGGCGGCATGCGCATCCCCACTCATCTCGCCCGCAATCACATAAATCCGCTTCACGGGAAAAAACTACCCAAAGGAAGGCATGTGCTTCAATCTCCAAAGCAAACATCCAAAGAGTTAGTGACAAAAATCATCCGAAGGTGTTGGATTCCGAGTAACTTAAGACATGAAATTTCTCCTTTTACTCATGGTCGTAATCGTCGCGGCAGCGGCTGGCTACATGTTTGAACCCAAGCTGCGCATGAGCTTAACAGGCAAACCTGCCAATTTCGAGAAAGCGTCAGCCAAGCTGAACCCCAAACCGGAAAATGTTGGCAAGCTAACACCTGAGCCGGTGACTCCAATTGAGAAGATATCAACTCCGGTCATTCCCGCTCCGGTTCCGACGACTCCCGAAATTTCCAATCCGAATCCGGCTACAGATCCGACCCCTGAAGTGGTGGATGTTGTTCCTCCATCACCTCCTTCCGAGCCATCCGAGCCGGCTGAACCGGTTGAACCTGGAGTAACGAACACGCCTGAGACACCGGAAACCCCGGTTCAACAGGTGGACGTGGTGGCTGTCATGAAGGCAAGTCTTGCTGCGGGAGAAATCTCGAAGTTCAGCGCCAGACAGGTTTTGGAATGGGAAGCCGTCGCCAGTCCGGAGACGATTGATGGTGAGACCTATCAGATTGGAAATTTGAAATATCAGACGGAGACTCCGTTCGGCACAAAAAATCTTCCAGCCAAAGCCTTGATCAAGAACGGCAAAGTGGTGCGCTGGATCTCGCCGAAAAGCGGCATGCAGATTGAGTGACAAACGCCTAGTTCAGAATATCCAATCACCCCCCCCACTGATTTTGAAAGACTCCATGACTTCTCGTGAAGCTATTCTTGCGCTGAATCTTTTGCCAAGCATCGGACCCGTTCGTATTTCCCGTTTGTTGGATGCGTTTGGAGATGCGGGAAAAGTTCTAACAGCTTCGATCAATCAATTGTTGCGCGTCGATGGCATCGGCCGCGAAACCGCAAAGCTCATCACCGATTGGGAAAAATTGGTCGATCCATCGAAAGAACTGGCGGAGGCCGAGGAGCGTGGCATTTCCATCATCACGCGGGATGACGAATCCTATCCGAAATATTTACTCCAGGCCTATGATGCGCCGATTTTACTCTATGTCTGGGGAGAAATTTTACCACGGGACAGACATGCGATCAGCGTGGTCGGTTCACGACGCAGCACAGCTTACGGCACAGCAGCAACGAAGAAGCTGACCTATCAGTTGGCACATGCCGGATTCACCATTGTGTCAGGACTGGCTCGCGGGATCGACACCACAGCGCACGAAGCGGCGCTGGCGGCGAAAGGTCGGACGATCGCCGTGGTTGGCTCCGGGTTGGCGCGGTTGTATCCGCCGGAGAACCTCGCGTTGGCAGAAAGGATCGCCAATGGAAACGGAGCGGTGATTTCAGAATTTCCCCTGCATAAAGCTCCGGACAAACAAACCTTTCCCATGCGGAACCGGATCGTGGCCGCGTGGTGTCAGGCGGTTTTGGTGACGGAATGTCCCGCATGGTCCGGCTCGTTAATCACGGCGAATCTCGCTTCCGAATACGGAAAATCCATTTTCGCGGTTCCGGGACCCATCGACAAACCTTCATCGGCGGGCTGCCATCAGCTGATCCGTGATGGTGCGACTCTGATTACGGATGCTTCGCAAATCATCGATGACATGGGTGAGTTGCCCTTTTCTTATCAGAATGAGGGTGCGGCAAAACCCGTTGTGGATTTACCCGAGCTGCCTGAAGAAGAAGCAAAGATTTTGGCGGCGATGCCGGCAGGGGAAGAACTCGCGATTGATCAATTGATCGACCATACTGGGCTGCCCTCTTCCGCTGTGACAGCAGGACTTTTCAAGCTGGAGCTGCGTCGCTTGGTGAGACCGCTACCGGGTTTTCGGTTCATCCGCCGATCTTGAAAGCGACCAAACTTCACCATGAATTTTAGCTTGAATACGGTCTCTGTCAGGCAAAACGGATTTGCACTGAATTTTTTTCCTCCTTGCAACCCGTGAAATTCCCTGCCTAGTCCCACTTCAGACACAACGCCTTTCCAGAACTTACCTCCATGGGAAAAACACTCATCATTGCCGAAAAACCCTCCGTCATGAACGACCTCGCCAAGGCTCTCAGCCCGAAGTTGGGAAAGTTTAAAAAGGTCGGAGAAGGGCGCGAAATTCATTACGAAAACGACAATGCGGTCATCACCTCGGCCGTCGGTCATTTGGTTGAGCTCCGCATGCCGATGGGGCCGAACGGAAGAAAACTTCCTTGGAAATTCGATGTTTTGCCGGCTATCCCAGAGACTTTCACTCTCGATCCCATCGAGCAATCGGAGGCTAAGTTGAAAAAAGTCCTCAAACTCGCGAAGCGCAAGGACATCGATCAGATCGTCAATGCTTGCGATGCTGGCCGCGAGGGCGAATTGATTTTCCGCTACATCATGGAAATCGGCGATATTCATAAGCCGATCAAACGCCTGTGGATGCAATCGATGACTACGGGTGCGATCATTTCCGCTTGGGAAAATCTCCGCAGTGATGAGGAAATGAGACCTCTCGCGGATGCGGCGAAGTGCCGGTCCGAGTCCGATTGGCTGGTCGGCTTGAATGCGACCCGTGCGTTTACCTGTTTCAACTCCAGGCACGGTGGATTCAATATCACGGCAGCCGGTCGCGTCCAGACTCCGACCTTGGCGATCCTCGCGGCTCGTGAGAAGGAGATTCAGGCATTCCAGCCGGAGCCGTATTTCGAAGTCCATGCCACGATGCACGTTGCGGCTGGGGAGTATTTGGGTAAATGGATCGATACGGGTTTCAGGAAGTCCGAGGATAAACCGCATGCCAAGCCGGAGCGGATTTGGGAGCAGAAACTAGCGCAGGCGATTGTGGAGCGTTGCCAAGGCAAGCAGGCGGAAATCACCGAGGAGAAGAAATCCAGTACGCAGATCGCGCCGCAACTTTACGACCTGACCACTCTCCAGCGTGAAGCGCCTTTTTCCGCGAAGGGAACCTTGCAAATCGCCCAGGCGCTTTACGAGAAACACAAGGTGCTCACCTATCCGAGAACGGACTCGCGTTACCTTCCGGAAGACTACGTCCAGAACGTTAAAGACACGATGAAGCAGATCGCGAGCAGCGATCTTGATGTTGCGAAATATGCAAAGGCCGTGCTTTCCGGCAAAGGTGAAAACGGTCCGCATCTGCACCAGTCAAAGCGAATTTTCAATACCAAGAAAGTTTCGGATCACTTTGCGATCATCCCAACCGGCAATATCGCCAAGCTTTCGGATGCCGAACAAAAAGTTTACGACATGGTGGTGAAACGCTTCATCGCCGTCTTCTATCCGCATGCGGAATTCGAGCAAACCACGCGACTCTCCACCATCAAACATGACAAGGAGAAAGACGTTTTCAAAACCGAGGGGCGGGTCCTGACCGTTCCCGGCTGGCTTGAAGTCTACGGGCGCAAGATCGGAGTCGCTGCTGGCAAAGACGAATTGGTCCCGGTGAAAGCAGGTGAAACAGCCAACGCCGATCCTGTGGAATTGGTGAGCGAACAGACGCGTCCACCCGCACGCTTCACGGAATCCACCTTGCTTTCCGCGATGGAAGGTGCGGGCAAACTGCTCGTCAATGATGAGGAACTCAGGGAAGCCATGGCTGAGCGCGGTCTCGGGACTCCAGCAACACGCGCGGCGACGATCGAAGGTTTGATTTCACAAAAATATCTAGTTCGTGACGGCCGTGAACTGCATGTCACCAACTCGGGCCTGAGATTGATCGAACTCGTGCAACAAATGGATATCGAAGGTCTCTACTCGCCGCGCATGACGGGTGATTGGGAATACAAATTACGCCAGATGGAACAAGGTCGTCTTAAGCGGGATGAATTCATGAAAGAGATTATCGCTTACACCGAGGACATCGTCGCGAAAGCCCATGGCCTCGCGGAAGAAGCGAAAAGCCACACCTTTCCGGATGTCGAGGTCGAGCACCCCATCCATGGCAAACTCATTCTGAAGCAAACCGAGGCAACCTACGAATCCCGCGATCCCGAAGTGCCTCTGAAAATCAAAAAGCACATCGCTGGTCGGCTTCTAAGCGAAGATGAACTCCGGATACTGCTCTCAAAAGGCGTGGTCGGACCGCTGCAAGGTTTCAAATCGAAGTTCAACAAACCTTTTGATGCCTCGCTCCAGCTTGATGCGAAATTCAAAACATCCTTCCTGTTTGAAGGCGAAGACGACAAGGCGCCCGACCTGAGCGAGGACATGCTCATTGGTTCCGCCAAAACTCCGGACGGCAAAGAGTATAAAGTTTTCGCCACGGACAAAGCTTACTTCGTGCCGGACATCGTCACCAAAAAGGATCCGCACGGCATCCGCATCGGCCGCTTGATTCTCCAAAGGGAAATTCCTGAAGATCAGGCGTTGAAACTCCTTTCCGAAGGCAAGACCGATCTTCTGACAGGCTTCGTTTCCAACCGCACCAAACGCAAGTTCGACGCTTTCCTCACTTTCGACCTGGCCACCGCGAAAATCGGTTTCGACTTCCCACCGAGACCTGCGAAGAAAGTCGCGAAGAAAGTTGCGAAAAAGAAGGCGGCAGAAGAATAAACCATATGGAGTAGGCGAGTCCCACGCCTTGAGGATCGAGGGTGTCTCACCCTTCCATGTAAACTCACGGTGAGACACCGTTCAGCCTCATGCCGTGAGGACACGGCAGCTCCTTAGTAAAACAACCATGCAAGGTCTGGCGTGGCTTGATGTTTAACGGGCGATAGATATTACAGACAAGCAATGAGTAAAATTTTCCATCGGCGATTCACTTATAATCTCCTCACCGCACTCATCCTAATCGCCAGCGCATCCTGTGTAAGCCCTTCCCGAAATTCACCACAGAATGAAAACCCTCCCGCAACGCCAGAAGAGATCGCCAAGTGGAGAAAAGAGCATGAATTCGCTGTAGCAACCGAGGACGAAATCGCCCAAGCCAAAAGCCTGGAAGTGCGGTTCAAAAACAACCGGGCTATCTCGCCGGATGGAAAAATGAAAGTGGTTTTTCGCGCAGGAGAGTTGGTCGGTGATCGTGTGTGGGGAGCCAGCGCTACCTCGGTTTACCAGCTGCAGGATGCATCTGGGCGCGTGCTGCTATCTGCACCAAGTCGCGTTTTATAACGGACATCTAACAAAGACTCGAATGATATCCAACTCGTGTGGTTTTCGAAAGATGGTTCAAAAGTTCTCATTTACGAATACCTGATGTGTGGTCTAGGTCCTGCACCCCATGTCGTTCTTTTCTATCAGAATCCAGAGCGTGAGAATCGTTGGGCGGTACGTTATCCCGATCTCGGAGGCACGCTTAATGCGCCCTACTGGGAAGGCGATCGCGCCGGATGCCGTGGCATCCTTGGTAATCAGATTCTTATCCGAAATACCTGTGAGGGAGTTTCAAAAATCGATATCAACCGTCTCAAGGAAACCTATCCCTTTCCTTGGGCCGAGGGCTGAGTTGCTTACTGGGCCGGGTCTGGCGATCGGGTTAGCACTTTTTTGCACCAGCTCAGGGCCATCAGTGAATAACCCGTGCCGTAGGGTTGGTGGTAATCGTAGAGCGGGTAGTCCCACCATGAGCCGTCCTTTTCCTGTTTGGATGCGATGAGGGCGGCAAGTTTTTCGGCGTAAGGCTTTTGTTTTTCCGCGGGCAGCATTCTAACAGATTCGGTGAAATAATAGATCCCGTAGTAGTAAAAGTAGCCGGAGATTCTGAAATGGATATCGTGGGGTTTGGGGCGTTTGCGTGCGATGGATAACCAACCTTCGCGAGCGAGGAAGCGATCCGCCCATTCGATGATGACTTCGTCGGTAATTCCCTTGCGGCCGAGTCTGCGGAGCGCGGCGTTGCAGGCTTGAGAGCGGGCGAGCGATCCGGCGGGGCGGTTGATGTCCGCGCGGGGACGCATGATGTGATTATGGGAATAAGCGTAGGATTTGTCCGGATTTTGCTGGCGCTTGATCGAATCGAGAGAGGTGCCGACCAGTTTGTCATTGAGCTTGAGACCGAGCGTTTCACGACCTTCATACATGGCGAGCAGAACCGTGGCCGAGCCGAACGAAGTCGTGATGCCGGTGGGTTTCTGTGAGGTGAAATCGTCAAACAAATCGAGATATCCGAAGCCGCCGTTGATGTCCTCGTAACGCCCGACGAGTTCGATCTGTTGTTGGGCGAGGGTTTTGTAGATGGCCTTTTTCTCCGGGTTGGCTTCGGTTTGGTGGAGACGGACGAGCGAGCGTAAGCCGTAAGCATGGCCCCAGATGTTGTAGGTCGTGGTCTGGTCCGCGCGGCGGAGTTTGGGTAGATGTTCGACGGACCATGCCGCACATTTCGCGATGGAGGCGAGAGTCTCGGGTCGTTTGTCTCCGGAGTCGATCATGCCGGAAAGTGCAAGTCCCGTCGCCCCGGCGCGGTAAGCGTCGTGCGCACCGGGTAGCGGCGCGTAGATATTGATGTGCTTGGTGCGGGTTGCGCTGCCCCACGAGCCATCGGTATTTTGATCGGCGATCAGAAAATCCACCCCGCGGGTGATGGCGGCATCGATTTCAGTAAGCGTGGCGGCGGAAGGTGCTTTTTCTTGTGCGGAAGCGGAGGTGAGCGGCAGAAGGAAAAAACCTGTCAGGCTGATGAATGTCTGGAACTGGAACCGCTTGCGCACGGTGGGATGGTAAACGTGAAATTTTCAAATCAAAGCAGAGAAATGAGGGCCGCGCTGAGTTACAAACCTCTGACGCTTTTTTCCACCGCTGAGGGAACCTATAACGCGTGTACGCAGATGGCATGTTTCGCACAGAGGTCGGCGACCTTTTCTTTTTCCAACAGCAATGTTTTTCCAGCCTCGATGCCGATGGCGATGATGCCGGCTTCGGCGCAGTTTTCGATGGTTTGCGGACCGATGACCGGGATATCGAAACGGAAGTCCTGATCGGGTTTGGAAACTTTCACCAATACCGAGTCTTTGTTGCGGCCGAGTTCGCCGCCGCGGCGGATGCATGCATTGGTGCCCTCGAAAGCCTCGACGGCAAGGACCGTGCCATGTCTGACAACAACGGATTGCCCGATATCAAGGGCTGAGGTTTTCTTCGCGATGTTGAAGCCGTATTCGAGGTCTTCCAGAGTCCGTGGCTTGAGCACGGGACCGAAGACGTGCCCGGCGGACGGAAGATGGTCGTCAAGGTAGGTGGTCGCAGGCAGCAGGCTGATGCCGTCTTTTTCCAGTTCGCCGGCAATGGCTCCGAACAAGGTTTCGGCATTTCGTTTTTTGACCTTTGCGAGCATCATCAGGATGCGCAGATCGGGGCGGAGATCGAAAAGATTTTTCGGTGAGATCTGTCCCATCATGACCGCCTCGGTAACGCCCTCGCTGACGAGAAATTTGATGAGTTTGGAGAGTTGCCCGACGCGCACCCAGCGAAACGCCTCGACTTGGGATTCGAGATCGGGCCGTGTCTCGTTTTCAAAGCCAACGACGACGAGGCGTGCGTTGGGTTCGGCTTTACGAGCTGCCCGAACGAAGGTCTCCGGATAAATTCCGCTACCTGCGATGATGCCGATGCTGCGCGGAGAGGACATGCTGCGATGGATTGACTCGGAAAAAAGTAGCGGCTGTGGGAATCGAACCCACACTCACAAGGAACTCGATTTTGAGTCGAGCGCGTCTACCAATTCCGCCAAACCGCCGTTGCTGGCAAAAGATGGTTTGAGCTGGCGCGATGGGCAAGTTCTAAACTTTAAAAAATTTCGGATAAGGAAAGATTTTCAACGCAAAGCCGCAAAAAACGCTAAGGAAACGCAAAGCAAATCTGAATAATTTTCAGTATTTCCAATCTTTGCGAACCTCTGCGCCCTTAGCGGCTTTGCGTTGAAAACAAGGAGAGTTATTTCTCCGCAGCGGGGACAAACTTCAGGCCTACCCCGTTGATGCAGTAGCGTTTGTCGGTGGGGGTCTTGAAGCCTTCTCCCTCAAAGACGTGGCCGAGATGGCCATCGCATTTGGCGCAGACGACTTCTGTGCGGACCATGCCGCCGGAGATATCGACTTTTGAGATGACGTTCTGAGCCTTTGCGGGATCGTAAAAAGAAGGCCAGCCGCAGCCGGAGTCGAATTTTTCTTTGGAGCTGAAAAGCAGGGCGCCGCAGCCGGCGCAATGATATGAGCCTTCTCCTTGTTTTTTGAACTCGCGGTAAACCTCGCCGTGGGCTCTTTCCGTGCCTGATTGGCGCAGGATGCGGTATTGTTCGGGAGTGAGGATTTTTTTCCATTCCTCATCCGTTTTCACGACTTTTTCCGTGGGTTCTTGAGGAGCTTCTTTGCTGGTTTCCATGGCTTTTTCTTTATTCTTTTCCTCGGCACAAGCCGCACCGAGACCAAGGGTGATCGCCGCAAGGATAAGAGTGAACTTGCTTTTCATGTCGCGTGGGATGGTTGAGTGAGGGATTTATTCCGTGTGATGGGAGTTTAACTTGGAAACCTGTTTTTTGAACCACGAAAAACACGAATTTCACGAAAAGAAGAAATTATACAAATGGCAGTAAGGCGAATATGGCCAGTGGTTTTTGAGCCACTGATGGACACAGATGAACTCTGACGGATTTGGATTCTAATAAGCCCGTGAGGGTCAGCTGTTCTGACTTTTTCGTGGTTCCTGATTCTTGAAATTGATTCTACGCAAACTGCTCGGCGATGACGCCTTTGCCGTAGTCGCGGTTCATGCGGGCGATGTGATCCACGGAGATTTCTTTCGGGCAGGCCGCCTCGCACTCGTAGTGATTGGTGCAGTTTCCGAAACCTTCGTTGTCCATTTGGCGAACCATGGCGAGCGCGCGTTTCTGGCGTTCCGGCTGGCCTTGTGGCAGGTGACCGAGGTGGGAAATTTTCGCCGAAGTGAAAAGCATGGCGGAACCGTTCGGGCAAGCTGCGACGCAAGCACCGCAGCCGATGCAGGCCGCTGCGTCAAATGCGCTGTCGGCATCGCTTTTGGGGACAGGTATGGTGTTCGCATCGACGGCGGAGCCGGTGCGGATGTCGATGTAGCCGCCGGCGGCAATGATGCGATCCAGTGCGGAGCGATTGACGATGAGATCCTTGACGATAGGAAAAGGATTCGCGCGGAAGGGTTCGATCCAGAGCGTGTCCCCATCACGGAATTTGCGCATGTGGACTTGGCAGGTGGTGATGCCTTTTTCCTTGGAGTGGGGAACGCCGTTGATGGTGAGCGAGCAAGATCCGCAAATTCCCTCACGGCAATCATGGTCGAAATGGATGGGATCATCACCTTTTTTGATGATACTTTCGTTAACAATATCCAGCATTTCAAGGAACGAGGCCTCGGCAGGGATGTTTTCGGCAGCGTAGGTGTGGATGCTGCCTTTTGCTTGCGGCCCGGTTTGACGCCAAACTTTGAGAGTGAGATTCATGGGAAAATAGGCTGTGAATTGCTAACGCCTTTAAAGAAGATCAAGAATGCCCTCAGGGCAAGTAGAAGATCATGAATCAGCCGTAATCGCGCTTATTCAAACGCGGCTTGAAACGGGCCGGCCATGGGATGGGTCATGGTCGGGTGAATATCTTGAATCAACCCCGTGAGCAGGGATGACCTTTGCAGTCCGGCGCCTCTGGCGAGTGAATAGAAAGGTTATTTCTGTCTCGCAACAGCTTTGAGGCGCAGGGCGTTGAGTGCGATGAAGCCGGTGGCGTCGTCCTGGTTGTAGGCTTGTTCCTGGCCGCCTTCCATGGTGGCGATGGCCTCGGAATACATGCTATAAGGGGAGCGACGTCCGGCTTGCATCACGTTGCCTTTGTAAAGTTTCATACGGACTTCGCCGGAAACTTTTTTCTGGGTTTCGGTGACGAGAGCCTGGATCGCCTCGCGTTCCGGGGCGAACCAGAAACCGTTGTAAACGAGCTGCGCGTATTTCGGAATGAGGGAGTCGCGAATGTGCATGGCTTCGCGATCGACGACGAGGGTCTCGAGATCGCGGTGAGCGGCGAGGAGGATCGTTCCGCCGGGGGTTTCGTAAATGCCGCGGGATTTCATGCCGACAAAGCGGTTTTCCACGATATCGACGCGGCCGATGCCGTTGCGTCCGCCGAGAAGGTTGAGCACGCGCATCACGCCGTAGGCATTGAAAAGTGCGTAGCCGTCTTGTTGACCGGTGGCTTTGACATCGCCGAGTTCCGCGAGTAGCGCATCGAGGTTGGCGTGTTTCAAGCCGATCGCATTGCCTTTTTCAAAAAGGATTTCGATGTATTCGGCTTGGTCCGGAGCATCTTCGGGAGAAACGGAGAGCACATACATGTCGCGGTCTTCGGGAGTGGTGGCGTCATACCACGGGTCTTCCATGGCTCCGGCTTCGAAGGAGATATGGAGGAGGTTGCGGTCCATGGAGTAAGGCTTTTTCATCGAAGCCTTGATGGGGATGTTGTTGGCCTCGGCGTAGGCGATCATTTCGGCACGACCGGGGAATTGTTTGCGGAATTCCGCATCGCGCCATGGTGCGATGCATTTGATGTTCGGAGCGAGGGCGGCGGCGGAGAGCTCGAAGCGGACCTGGTCGTTGCCTTTTCCGGTGGCGCCGTGTGCGATCGCATCCGCTCCTTCGGCGATGGCGATCTTGATCATGTCAGCGGTGATGCAGGGGCGGGCGATGGAGGTGCCCAACAAATAGCGGCCTTCATAAATCGCGCCGGCTTGGATCATCGGGAAGATGTAGTTTTCGGCAAAATCTTGTTTGAGATCGCCGATGTAGCATTTGGAAGCGCCGGTGGAGAGGGCTTTGGCTTCGAGGCCGTCGAGTTCGTCGCCTTGGCCGACATCCGCGCAGTAAGCGATGATTTCCGCGTTGTATTTCTCTTTGAGCCAGAGAAGGAGGACCGAGGTATCAAGACCTCCGGAGTATGCGACGACGATTTTCATAAAAATTCAAATTTCAAAGTTCAACGATCAAGGAAGAGCTGGTTCTTCGGGGCGGAGACTAATGTGGGAGAAGTGGTAGGGAAGCGGAAATTTGTCTGAAATAAGAAAAAAGCCGGCTACCTTGTGGGGAAGCCGGCTTGGTTGATAAATGGTTGGTAGATTGAATCTTAGGATTCGGTTTTCTTGGCGGCCTTTTTGGCTGGAGCTTTTTTGGCGGCAGGCGCTTTTTTGGCTGCTGCTTTTTTCGCAGGAGCTGCTTTGGTGGCGGTTGGCGCCTCAGATTTCACCGCCGGTTTCGGGGTGGCTTTCTTGACGGTGACTTTCGGAAGGATCCCGCCGAGCTTGGCAGCTTCCTTCTTGCGCTTGAGATAATCCGCGCGACGGCGGCGTTTGATGATTTTGTTTGATTGCTGACCCATAATTGCTGGAACTTGGCTAAGGCACTAAATGAGCCGTATCAAGCCGAATCTGCAATTCCTTTCAAAGCTGTGTTTTCCACCCGAGCGATCCTGATACGCACCACCCGTCTTACCGAGACGAGTTTGATCGTGCATTGGCTGAGCGAGGAAGAGGGTTTGATCAAGACGGTGGCCAAGGGGGCACTGCGTCCAAAGAGTGTGTTTGCAGGGAAATTGGATTTGTTTTTCTCCGGCGAAATCCTGTTCGCGAAGTCACGGCAGAGCGAGTTGCATGCCTTGCGGGAGGTGGAAATTTCCAATTGGAGACAAGGCTTGCGAAGGTGTTACACAACGACCTTGATGGCGGGATATTTTTGTCAGTTGATCGAAGCGGGCCTGGAACCCAATCATCCGGAGCCGGAGATTTTCGATTTATTGAGGAGAGGTCTGGATTATTTGGATGTGGAAAGTCCCGGCTTGCGGGCCTTGCAGCATTTCGAACGGCAGTTCGCGGTGATTTTGGGTGTTTCACGGGAAAACCGTGGTGCCGAGCAGTCGCTGAGCGAGCATTTGGGGGGGCTGCCGAGCATACGAAATCAATTGACCGAAAATTTGACGCCGCGTTAAAGATTTCCGCTCGTCAATTTCATATCAAGAGGTTTAACCTAGTGGAAATATTCCAAACATGGACAAACCCACTGCAAATTTCATTCAGATCATGCGTGAAAGAGTGTTTACTCTGCGCGAACAAGGGGATCTTGGGGAGGCTCTGCATGCGGCCCATGCATTGGTGGACAAATGTCAGCAAATGCTCAACTCCGATCTCGATACGATCGACGCATTTGTGGCTGGTTTGGAAGTCCGGGCGGGGATTTATATGGACCTGAACGCATACGGCGAGGCAATCGAAGATGGGAAGCATGCGATTGACCAGTTGGACGGCCGCAAAGATCGCCTCGATCAGTTGGGCCGGTTGTATGCCCTGTTGGGCGCGGCTTATGATGGATTGGGTCGTTATGACCGTGTGATCACCTCATGGGAACATGCGGTGGATTGTTTTGAGAAGCACGAGCCTCCCTTGATGATGGACATCGCGGCCATCACGAACAATCTCGGTTTCACGGCGAAATCGGCGGGAAATCTGGATGCCGCTGAGGATTATTTTCTAAAATCACTCGAGATCATGCATTCCGTCGTTGGTCCGAAGCACTCCGAAACCGCATCGGTTTCCAATAATTTAGGGGCGGTGTATTTGGCAGCCGGTTATCTGGAGCAGGCCCGTGAAATGCACATGATGGCATTGGAGACACGCAGGGAGTTGTTTGGTGATCAACATCCGGATACCGCGCAATCGCACAATAATCTGGCTCTGGCCTTGTTGGAAACGGGTGACGGCGACCGGGCAAGAAAGCATTTTGAAATGGCGCTCGAAGGTTTTGAATCTCTTGGAAAAGAATACGCGGATGATCTGGACGCCGTCGCTTCGAATTTCTGTGATTTCCTGCGGGGCCAAAATGATGAAAAACTTGCGGATATCATCGACGCGCGTGTAAAGGCCAAGCTCGAGATTGTCTGATACCCACGGTATCGGTAAGAGCCCTATCTGGCGTCTTTGGCATTTTTGATGCGCTCAAGTGCCGATGCTTCGTTTGGGAATTTGGCAATGGCTTCCCGGTAAGCCTCAAGTGCTTTTTCCGGCTGGTTGATCGAGAGCAAATAATCGCCGAGGTCGACGGCCATGGGTGTCAGAATGAAGGGCGGATGCATTGACGCGGCCGTGCGTTGTCGATCGGCTGCGGCACGGAACCAGTTGAATGCGGAGCCTTGGTTTTCCGGCGGACCGGCCAGGGCGAGGTGGCCGCGCAGATTGGCGGTGAGCATTTCCAAATTCAGCAGGGCGCGACGCCATTCGGCATATTCGCCCCTGGTGGAGGCGATGGTTTGTTGCTTCGCCATCGATTCACCGTGCAGGCTGAGGGTATTGACGGTATCTGTCGCGCTTTTCATATCCCCGGCGTTGATCATGCGATGTGCTTGCAGGGCGATTCTGATGCCATCCGTCCACCAATGGGAAATGGAATGTTTGCGATAAGGCTCGCGGCTATCCGGTGATGGTAATGTGACGAGCGCTTCGGTGGGGGCTGTTTTTCCACCACGATATAAAATGATGCGGGCAGCCAGGTTTTGCGCATCCCAGAGGATTTGCCGGTTTCCCGGAGAGAGGGGACGCTTCGGATCCAGTGGAATTTTTGAGATTTCGGCGGCAAGGGCAACGGCGTCCTTGAAGTTCCCGGCGGATGCGGTTGCGATGGCGAGATAGCTTTTGGATTGTATCCATTGCGGGCAATCCGCAGGGGCGATTTTGTTGGATCGCATCCATTCCGCATACTGGCTTTCAGCGAGTGAGAAGCTCGATACCGCTGCATCAAATTCTCCGCTCCTCCATTGATAGTGACCGAGAAGATGAAGATAGGAGGGGTGCTTCGGGGTGAGCTCACAGAGTTTCCTTGCCAGCTCAACGGACGATTTGAGATCCGGTGCCTCGGCCCTGACCAGCAAATAGGCATGGAGAGGAATTGAATGGTCTGGCAAACGCTCGACGAGCTCGAGCAAACGCTTTTCCGCCTCGGACTGAGCGGCGGTGATCTTGCCCATCAAATCATAGCCGCCCCGGCTGAACAAAGTGGCGAAAATTTGCGATTGGATGTCTTGAGGAAACTTTTCAGAAACCTTGCGGAAGGCGGTTTCCGCGCCTTTGGGGCCCTCTTCGATGTATTTGATCAGGCTGTAGGCAAAACCTCGTTCGAGTTCGGTGCCATCGCCGTCTGAAACGAGTTGAAGCAGGCGTTGGCTGACGGAGAGCCGGTAGGAATCGGTTTCCGGAGAAGTGCCGAGCATGGCCATGATCATTCCCCAATGGGCCATCATGCAGCGAGGATCCGCTTCCATGGCGACGGCGAAATGGCGGATCGCCTCGAAATCCCAACCCGCATGAAGATGATTCAAACCCTGCAGAGTATGGATTTGAGCGCTTTGGTTCGCCGTGGTGATGGCGATCACCAAACCGTTATTGAATGGGAACAGGCCGGGTTTTTCAGCGGTGGAAACCCATGGTGGAATGCAATCGGCGACGCTTGGAATCTCCTCTGCCACGGGTTTTCCCTCCACGGCTTCTTGTGAGAAAGCCGGGAAGTGTAAAGCGAGCAACCCCAAGAGTATGATCCATTTCGGCATGCGCACAAGGTGGGCCATGATTCGGAATTTCCCAAGGAAAATGACGCTCGCCTCGCAGGGGATTTTCTCTTAATAGTCCCGCCATGAAGTTAGGAGTGATTGGTTGTGGAAAAATGGCGACGGCCTTGGTCAAAGGTGCGGTTTCTAAGGGTGTGGTAAAAGCCGCGGATGTGATCGGAGTGGCTCGCACAGAATCTTCGCGTCTGCGTTTTTCCGAGCAGACCGGCGCGAGGACCACAGCTTCCATCTCGGATGTGGTAAAGGAGGCTGAAGTATTGATCCTGGCTACCAAGCCGCATGACCTTCCGGGTATCATTCGATCGGCGGATTTGGGAATGTTTCCAGACAAGCTTTATGTTTCGATCGCTGCGGGCGTGACCCTGGAGACCATGGAAAGGCTGACGGGTGGATCTTGTCGCATCGTGAGGACGATGCCGAACACTCCGTCGCTCGTGGGAAAAGGTGCGGCGGCGTTTTCCATGGGATCCAAATGCGTGGATTCGGATCGGGATGTTGTGCAGTCGATTTTGGGTGCGGTGGGCATGTCTGTGGAAGTTCCGGAACGGTTGATTGATGCGGTCACCGGACTGTCCGGCAGCGGACCCGCTTACATCTATCTGGTGATCGAGGCGATGGCAGATGGCGGAGTGCAAGCGGGTTTGCCGAGGGCGGATGCGTTGAAACTCTCGGCCCAGACCGTCGCAGGAGCGGCAGCGATGGTTCTGGAGACGGGATCGCATCCTGCCGTTCTCAAAGACATGGTAACTTCGCCCGGAGGCACGACGATCGCAGGTCTTGCGGCATTGGAGGAGGGAGCGATCCGCTCCGCTTTTATCGCGGCAGTTGGCGCTGCGGTCGCCCGTGCCAAGGAACTGGGAAAAAGCTGACTTCTTTCAACTTGTGCAATTTCCTCTTTCACGACTCGCCAAAGTTTCTATGCTTCGGGCATGACAAAACGTTTTTCGAAGGTCGCCTTGCTTGCGATCGCCACCTTGTTGCCGGTTTCTTGCGGAAATGATGAAGGCACGATCGGTTTGGCGGGAAATACCCAAGCCGTATCGGGTGAGGGAGAAGCGCTATATCAGAAGGCCAAGGCGCTTGATGATGGAGGGAATCAAAAGAAAGCGCTGAAACTTTATCAAGAGGTTGCGGAGGATTTTACCATGTCGCCATCGGCAGGGAAGGCCATATTCCGCCAAGCGGAAATTTTGGAACAACAGGGAGAGGCGCTCAAATCCTTCAAGGCCTACCAGAAATTTTTACAACGTTATCAGAGTAGCGGTTTGTACACGAAAGCCCTCAACAGCCAGGTCAGAATAGCCCAGGCCGCGGCCGATGGCAAAGTGAAGTCCTCTTTCATCGGCTTGAAATCCCGCATTTCGACCAAGCAGATCATTGAAATGTTGGGTCAACTGCGGGACAACGCGCCACGTTCTGAAATATCGGCGAATGCGCAATTTGCGATTGGTGAGCTTTATCAGAATGAGAAGGATTACAAGGAGTCGATCGATGCGTATCGCAAGTTGGTGAGGGATCAGCCGGAAGCTCGCCAGGCCGCGGAAGCGCTTTTTCGGGTGGGCATTGTGTTTCTTGAACAAGCGGACGGCGGCAATCAAAACCAGGCAACCCTCGATCTTGCGGCGGAAGCATTTGAGGATTATTTGCTCCAATACCCAGGCCATTCGAAAACCTCGGAAGCAAGACGGTTGTTGGCCAATCTCAAAAGCCGCGATCTGGATCGCTCGTTGGAAATCGCCAAATTCTATGATCGAACCGGACAAACCGAATCCGCAAAAGTTTATTATCGGGATATCGCGAAAAGGTCAAAAACGGGAAGCTCGCATGATTATGCCGTTTCCCGTTTGAAGGAGCTGCGTGAATAACCTGTGTTTATCAAATTTATGAAATTTCAATCATTGGTTTTGCTGAGTGTGATCTTGAGCTCCTGTGCGGGATATAAACTGGGAGGATCGAAACCGCCATCCCTCGCCGGAGTGGAACGTATTTCGGTATCGATGCTTGAGAATGGAACCTTGCATCCCAGGGCGGAAGCGATCGCAACATCCTCGGTCACGGCAGCCATCGTTCAGAACGGGACGTATCGCCTCTCCGGCCTGGATCGTGCGGATGCCGTTCTTGAGGGGGAAGTCGCATCGATCGATTTCGGTGCTCTGAGGGGTTCGAGGCGTGATGCGTTGACAGCAGAGGAACTTATCAACACGGTCCGTATCAATTGGCGTTTAAAAGACGCGCGCGACCCCACGCGGTTGTTGGCAAGCGGCACCAGTATGGGTCAGAGTTCATTTTTTGTGGACTCAAACTTACAGCTGGCCCGCCAGAACGCGTTGCCGGATGCGTTTGATCGCGCGGCACAGAATCTGATTCTGAGGCTTTCATCCGGTTATTGAAAATTCCAATCAAAGCTCCGATCTCTTGCACGATGGACCAACCGGTTCGAGATTCCAGGATTGAAAAATGAGATTTCATGAATCCTCACAAAGATGACCCCAACAATCATGCGCCGGCAGTTTCGCCTGACGATGATTGGTATGATCTTGATGTGGATCAGATTCATGATTCGCAGTTGCCGCCTCGCCGGTCGGAATTGCCTGGAATTCCAAAAGTCGTCGTGACTTCATCCGTATACCAAAAGACTCATTCCGATCGTCATCCTGGTGAAGCGTCCCCGGTTCGGGAGGGTTCGAATTTCACGTCTTCGGTCGCATTTGACGTCCATGTGGATCGTCAGGCAATCGAGAAGAGGGATTTTCAAGCGGCACGGGTCATGAAGGACCCCAAACAGGCTGATGATTCCGCAAAGCGGCGTCAGAGAGTTTTGCAGAGACATCGATTGTCCCATGAAGAGCGTGACGATTGGGGTGCCGGTCCCAAAAAAAGCGCGATACGTTGGATTTTTTACAGCGCCACAGGAGTGATCGCGCTGATTGGATTCGCGATTTTCTCAAATCTTTTTCTCGATGAAAAATCCGAGAAGAAATCGAATGAAAACAGATTGGGTCAGATTGAAGCCCCCAAAGTGAAGAAAGAACCGATCAGGATTCTGGGTGCCATGGGAAAACTTGTGAACAGTAACCGGGAGGCGAACCGTATTTTCGGTCTTTATGCACAAGCGCGGAGCGAGAGCGAATTTTTGCAATCCATTTATCTTGGTGGTCGTAACGCGCCTTCAGTCATGGACAGGTGGAGACCCATCGGAGCTGAAAAGGGATGGATGCCGTCCGACGATGCGACCTGGAAAACTTTCCAGGTTGGTGAAGTCCCTTATGCGGAGCTCAGAGGATTGGATCACAATTTCTCAAAGTTCGTCGCATTTTTCCGTTATGAGAATTCAGATCTGAAAATGGATTGGAAAGCTACGACGGGATACGGTACGGCTGGTTTTGATCAACTGAAGATCGGTAAAGGAGACGGCAGTGAGATTCGAGGACGGGTTTCCCGTTCGGATTTTTTCACCCAACAGTTGTCGGATGACAAATACCATTCATTCATCGTCAGATCCCCCCAAAATGACGCGTCCATTTGGGCTTACACGGAAATTGGCAATCAGGTTGATCAGGATATTCTCGCGTTGTTTTCGGTGAGTCCGATCACCGGGGAGTATCAAACGGAAGTCAGTATGATTTTGAATTTGGAGCGTGGAAATCAGGAGATTTTACCACATCAATGGATGATCAAGAGTTTAATTGCCGCGAACTGGCTGGATCAAGCGACACCATGACAAACGATGACAAAGAAGGGTGGTATCATTGTGGCCACTGCGGTTCCCTGTTTCGTTCGAACTATGGTTTTGATGAAAGCCGTTTGTGTGCGTCGTGCCAATGCAAGCCTGTCGTTGGTTTTGGGCGGGTCATGAATTCAAATGGTCCCGTCGGTTCGGCGAAAGTTGCTGGCTCTCACAAGCCGGTTGATAAACCACATGAAACAGGTGCGACCCGGCCGACCGGAAAGCGTGCGGTTCGTATTGTTTTTTTGGTCGTGATCATCTGGATCTTGGTTTTGTTGGCCGTGGTTGCTTTGAAATTTTATCTCACTAGTTCGCCGGCAGGGAAGCCAGATCCTGCATTGGCCGATCCCGGTGGAGTTCTGCCGTTTGCTTTTATTGGCGATTTTTTTCCAACAACTTTTTAAGAATGGGGAGTGAGGCGAAGTAGAGCGCGGGGACAAGAAATACCGCGCTGATTGCCCATGCTTCGATCCCATAGAGGGCTGCCATGCCGAAGTCGTGTGCGAATCGGGCAGGGTCTTCCTTGAATTGGCCGAGCATTTGCGGAATGGAAAATTTGATCAGGGGGACGCCGTTGAGTTGTTGTCCGAGTCTGATGTAGACGAGGATGAGGATGAGCTGGAGCGGATAGGTGAAAGTCTTGAAAAGGTGGAGGATGGGTTGGTTGAGCCGGCAAATATGGCCGATGATGAGGCAGACGATCGTAGTGCTCCCCATGATGGGGAAAATGCCGAGTGTGACACCCAGGGATATGCTCCATGAGAGTCTCTCCGGAGAGGTGCCTTGCCTGAGCTGGATCGCGATGGGGCGGATGACCCAGCGGTAGAAGCGGCTTTCTGGGTTCAAGGTCATGGATGTTTATGAGATTTCAGATACCAAAGACCGGAAGCCGGAGATCCAGGTTTTCCGTTGCGCCTTGTCCCCTTGATTGAAGTTTAAAGTTTCAAATTATTCGGCCGGGTGTAGACGGCCTGTACGACCGAAATGTTGCGGGTGGCGAAGCCGGCTTCGCAGTATTTGAGATAGTAGTTCCAGGTGCGGATGAAGGGTTCGTCGAAGCCGAGCGGGCGGATTTGATCGATTTTGGCATTGAAGGTTTCGTGCCATGTGGAAAGTGTGCGGGCATAGTCGAGTCCGAGGTCTTCCAGGTGATGGAGGAAGAGGTTGCCGGTTTTGTTGATGACCTCGTTGACGCGTCCGACGGAAAGCAGGAGTGATCCGGGGAAGATGATCTTCTGAATCCAATCGACTCCTTTGGTCAGGGATTTGTAACGGCAATCGGGAACGGTGATGTATTGCACTGCGAGCAAACCGTGAGGCGCGAGGACTTCATGGCATTTGGCGAAGAAGGATTCGTGGAATTTGTGGCCGACAGCTTCCAACATTTCGATGGAAGCGATTTTATCAAATTTTCCGGCAATCAGCCGGTAGTCCTGGATGCGTATTTCGACGAGGTGAGAGAGTCCGGCTTTTTCGATGCGGGCCCGGGCATAAGCCGCTTGGGCTTCGGAGATAGTGACGGCGGTGACTTTGCAGCCATACTTTTGCGCGGCGTGATGAGAGAATCCGCCCCAACCGCAGCCGATTTCCAGGACGTGATCGGTGGCTTTGAGCCGAAGCTTGCGGCAGAGGGCGTCGTATTTTTCGGTCTGTGCCTGGGCGATAGTTAGTGTATGACTCAGCGCCGCCTCACGGCACTTCGGGGCTTCGCCCCACGTCGCTGAGCTCCTGTCCAAAACTCCTACAGGCCTTCGGTTTTTTTCCGATGTGAACTTTGCGGAGGAGTAGGTCATCGTCTCATCGAGCCAGAGCGCGTAGAATTCGTTTCCGAGATCGTAATGTTCGGCGATGTTGCGGCGTGAGGTTTCGATGGTGTTGGATCGCGTGAGGTGGCGGAACCAGTTGACGATTTTCAGAAAATTGACGCCGGGGAGTGTTGAGGAATCGGTATCGTCGCCTTGCAGGGCGGTCATGTTGAACGCGAACCATGAGATGACGGCGGCGATGTCCGGAGTATCCCAGACGCCGTCGGTGTAAGCTTCGCCCATGCCGATGTTGCCGTAGAACATGCAGCGTTTGAAAAACGCCTCGGGATCGTTGAGGGTGATGCGGGCGGTGATGGGTGCGCCAGCTTCCCCAAAGTGCAGGCTATGGCCGTCGGGGTAAGTGAGGGCGAGTCCGCCGGAGGTGAATTTACGGAAGAGGGAGAGGACGATTTTTTCGGGTAGTGTAGTCATGTCAGAATTTTTTCACCGCAAAGCAGAATGAGTGGTAACGAATTATATTCAGCAGCGAAGCTCTGATTGCTTGGACGGAATGAAATGGAGTCAAAGCCGCGAAGGACGCAAAGGATCGCAAAGCTGGGGTTGTGATGGGGTTTTTTCCATAGAATCGGCGAGTGATTTGGGAGTTGGATGTGTCTTGTAAAGGATTTGACCACAGAGGCACGGAGATCAAAGAGATTTGAGATTTAGAGTTTAGAATTTGAAGTTTTTATCGGTGTGGATTTGGAAAAATGGGGAATTTTTTTCAGGAAGAGCAGGAGCGCGTGAACGTGGATGCGCAAAATGATGCAGAGGGAGATGAGAGGATATTTGATGGCAAGCCACGCCAGGCGGGAAGCGGTGAGTTCCTGCCGCTTTCCGCGGATTGAGGAGAGCACGGTTGGAGTTGCTCCGGTGAGATTATCGATGTGGAGGTTCCATTCCTGAGTGGGTTGACCGATGCGGAAGCGGAAGGTGTCGTTGGGATCCGAGAAGGGTGAAACGTAGAAGTTTTTTGAGACGGTATGATTGAAAGATCCATTCGCATCGGGTTCACCCAGAGGAAAAAGCTTCATTTCGCGATAGGTGTTGGTGACCTCCGCGACAGCGGTGACGGGCTCTCCTGTATTACGGTAAATGTAGTAGAAAGATACGGGATTGAATGAGTAACCGAGAACGCGGGGAAAGGTGATCAGCGTGATGATCGCATCGGTTGGAACCTCCGTGCCATTTTGCGAGAGCCATGCGGTGAGGTTTTGTCGGATGGATTTGGTTTCGTCCGTGTTGATGTGATCGCGGTTGTCGATGGAAAAGAGGTTGAAGCGGTTTTTCGACAGCAGCGGAACCTTGGGGAAGTCGTCCAGATCGATGGCCAACATGAACACGCGGTATTGAAAGGCGTGTTTCTTTGGAGAGACGCGGGTATGGCTGACCTGGCATTCGTAGATGGAATTTCCGCCGGTCATGTTTGGATTTCGGAATTGAGCGCGAGTGGTCTCGCGACATCTGTCTGTAGCCATGGGTCCTGCTTGAGGATTTGTTCGCAGAGGCGGTGAGCGGACCAGATGCCATCCTCATGGAAGCCGTAACGCTGCCATGCCCCACAGTAGAACCGTTTGGTGTGATTGCCCGCGAAGTTGAGATCCGGAATGCGATCCTGAGCATTGATCGCGGCCGAATTGAAAACGGGATGCTCGTATTCGAGCTCATGGCGGATGTTTTCCGGAGCGATCTCACCCGGTGGATTGATGGAGACGAAGTAATTTTCTTTTTCCGATACGCCTTGCAGGCTGTTCATCCAGTAATGCGTGGAATGTTTCCCAGATGGCTCGATACGGTAATTCCACGATGCCCATGCGCGTTGGGTGCGGGGCATGAAACGGGCATCGGTGTGGACGACAGCGCGGTTGGGTTGGTAGTTGAAATGACCGAGAACCTCGCTTTCAAGCGCCGTGGGAGATTCCAGCAGCCCGAGTGATTGGTCGCCATGTGAGGCGAAGATGATTTGGTCAAAATGCCGCGAGCTTCCATCAGCGAGAGTGATCTTGTTTTCGGCGCTCACACTGTGGACCGGATTCCCGGTGATGATGCGGTTTTTAAAAGGAACCGTGATTTTTTCAACGTATTGGCGGGAACCGTCAACCACCGTCCGCCACGGGTGTTGGGTATCGAGCCCGAGAAAGCCGTGGTTATACCAGAAGCGCATGAGGGTTCTTGCCGGGAAATCATGAATGCGCTCGGGCGGAGAAGACCAGACGGCTGCTGCCATCGGCACGAGATACCAATCCAGAAAGTCAGCACCATAGGCTCTTGCCTTGACGTATTCGGCAAGTGAGACATCGCCGGACTTGGGGTTGGTGAGTTCCTCTATGGTTTCCCGGTTGAAACGATTGATTTGCAGAAGCATTTTCCAAAACCGTGCGCGAAGCAGGTTTTTGCGCTGTGCGAAAAGCAGGTTGAGCGATCCGCCATTGAACTCCACATCGTCGGGGATGTGTTGTA
>JBIKNX010000110.1:0-9047 GCA_044358435.1 Luteolibacter sp. | reverse complement strand
CGGAGCAAATCGATCAACTCCTGCCAACTGCATGGCTGCAAGCAATGCACCAGAGCAAAATAGCGTAACCACCAGAGATACACTAATCTCTACCATCTCTACAAGAGCGGTTCTGTTGGGCGCTTACTTCTGGGATTTTCGATGCGAGACCCATTCCGTGCAACGCCCCTGCGGACTTGGTGGTGCCACCGACCAAGATGGCGAACTCGCTCCCGTCCTCGCCCGCGCCGCAGTCGCTCCCGTCCTCGATGGCCTTTTCATGGAAGTTCACTCCGAACCTGCGAACGCGATGTCAGATGGACCAAATCAGATCCCTCTCGAATTCATCGAGGATCTGTTGGTGAAACTGCTCGCGTTTCATCACGCGAGTCGGTGATGCGTCTAGATTCTACCGTGCGAACGCTTACCGTATTCGGTTAGTTCTTCTGGTGAAATCTGATCAGCAGATACCAAACGATAATGCCTTTCTTCGGCTGTTCTAACTAAACCATCGGCGTCCAATTGTAATTCGAACATAGCAATCCGCGATTCATCAATAAATTGGGCTGAAATTGCGCGGCAAATCAGATTCGGAAACTTTTCGATACAACATGCGATGTCCTGCTTTGCTTGCACGGTGGAAAGTTGATCACTTCCTCCTTTAGCTTGAACTGGAATAATGAATTGGCAACCCATGCGATCAATCCCGACATAAACTTCATCGATTTCTATCTGACCAAGACCTTTAACAGTGGTTCGCAAATGATTTTGTAATGAGTAAGCGGTTACACCGAGAAAGATATCAATTAAACGGTTATACCTGACTTTAGCTAGCAGCGCTTGTTCGTCTGATAGAGAACTTGCAGCTACGATTTCTGGTGTAGCATCAGGAATCTTGATCGTTATTAAATTCTCATTGGGCGCAATTCGATTGATTGGCACCAGACGAAACTCGTATTCCGCTCTACCTGCCCCTTCGATAACCCACTCTTTACCTTTGGGTTGTGTTGCTAAGATTTCCTTCGGAAGCGGATTTCTATAACGAAATGAATAAAGTATATCTCCAATATTCTTGGGAACCTTGATCCCCAGACAACTGGCGGTCTCAATCAATTGCTCTCTAGAAAAAGGCACAACAGTTCTGCCTTTTTTGTAAGCCTTCGCAAAAATATCACCAATTAAGCTTTCGTAGCGGTTTTGTTTCTTCATTACGGTTAGATGGCGATTTTCGAAAGGCGTTCAATCTCTGTTTCTATCTGTGTTCGTTTTTTGGCTCCGCTCTTGCGATCACGCTTTTGTATTGGGCAGGCAATTCCCCAATACTTAGCGGCTTGAGACATTTCCAAACTCAACAGTGATGTATCGCCAAGTGGAACGGGCTCTGCTACAATCTCAGGGCGGATGCCCATCGCCTTAATTACTTCTGATGCAACGGCTCTAGCAAGTGGAGGTGGGACTGCGTTACCGATTTGCCGTGCTCCGTGCCATTTAGTTTGGTGAAATCTAAACCAATCTGGAAAGCCATGTAACCTTGCCATTTCGCGAACTGTTACACACCGGGGCTTTTTGTAATGAACGGGACGTGGACTGGTGAACGCTCCTCGCGTTGCATCTGTTCCAGCACGTAGCGTATTCGACACACCAACGGGACTCAATTTGAAGAAGCGTGAAATTGGCTCCACTTTACCTGGCTCGGTTTCCGAATACCTAGTCCGCGAAATATCCGAGTGAAATGTACGCGTGCTCGAAGTCAGTAAATTAGGATTCCAAATACGCACCTGACCGAAATGCCAAGTAGCATCATTCGCACAACGCATTTCTTTGGCGTAGTCAGAGGGAGTTCCCCAAGCCTTGGTCAGAACCTCGTCAGTATTTTCAAGAGTTGCGAAATTGTCCGCATCGGGAAGATCTCCAAGTGCATCCTCACAAGTAGGTGCTTGAGTTAGTCCAATTTCAGGCGGACGATCTGGACGAAATGTCGTAGCAGCAGGATAAACTGGAGTCTTTAAACCTTTTTTTGAACCTAACAGAAAAAGACGTTTTCTATCTTGAGGGACACCGTATGAACACGCGTTAAGCACAGCCCACGGCATTCTCACGGAGTAACCGCGTTCTTCAAAAGTCTCGATTAGCTGTTCTAGAAATTTTCGATGCTCACCAACAGTAAGCCCTTTCACATTTTCAAAAACGAAGTAGTCTGCATCAAGTTCACATACGATCCGGATAAAATCACCAACTAGCCGATTTCTCGGATCATCGAAGATACGTTTTCCTATCATCGAGAACCCTTGGCAAGGAGCTCCACCAAACACCACGTCAACCTTACCAGTAATACCCGCACGCCTTCTTATTTCATCTCCTGTAAGATTTTGCACAGAAACAGGAATCACAGTCGTGTGAGGAAAATTGAAATGATGAATGCACGCATGAATGGGATCTATTTCGACTGATGCGGCCACATCGAACCCAGCTTGCTCAAACCCTAGCGACATCCCTCCTGCGCCAGCGAAGAGATCAACACCAACAGGTCGACGGTTATTAGGACTTGAAGATTTCATTGCGTTCTTTTGAACAGTTTTTGATGCGTTTGTCAACTATAGTGATTTCCTTAATTTGTCATGAGTTTAGATCTCAGAAATATCGCTTCAAGCATGATAACACAAAATCTAGAATTTCAGACGGACGTCCGCCACACAAACATCTAGTAGCTCTGTCAACAGTATGTCTGACAGACCGAACAAAATTCGCCAAAAGCACCTGTGGTGTCAAATCACTTGCCCCAGCGCGTCATCAGCGTGGAGGCCATGTCGCTTGGAGTTTCGGCGACGGCGATGCCGCATTCAGCCAGAATTTTCTTCTTCGCTGCCGCGGTGTCCTCCTCGCCACCGACGATGGCACCGGCGTGACCCATGCGGCGTCCCGGAGGTGCGGTCGCACCGGCAATGAAACCGGCGATCGGCTTTTTGCAATGATCCTTCGCCCAACGTGCGGCTTCGACTTCCGCGGTGCCGCCGATTTCACCGATCATGATGATCGCCTCGGTTTCGGGGTCTTCATTGAACATTTTCAACACGTCGAGATGGCTCGTGCCATTGATCGGATCACCCCCGATTCCGACGCAGGTGCTTTGGCCGTAACCCATTTGCGTGAGTTGGAATACAGCTTCGTAAGTCAGCGTTCCCGAACGCGAAACCACACCGACATTACCGCGTTTGTGGATGTAACCCGGTGCGATGCCGATGCGGCAACCGCCATGGCTTTTCTCACCATGACCCGGAGTCACGAGTCCCGGGCAGTTCGGGCCGACGAGGCGGGATTTTGAATCTTTCAGAGCGGACTTCACACGCATCATGTCCATGACCGGAATGCCCTCGGTAATGCAAACAATCAGTTCCACACCCGCGTCCATGGCTTCGAGAATCGCATCGGCCGCGAACGGAGGCGGAACGAAAATGGCGGAAGCGGTCGCACCGGTATCTCTAACTGCTTGGGAAACCGTATCGAAAATCGGCACGGTGTTTTCAAATTTCTGCCCGCCTTTGCCGGGAGTCACACCCGCAACAAGCTTCGTGCCGTATTGGAGGGAAAGCTGGGCGTGTTTCGCACCGAAGCTGCCGGTGATTCCTTGAACAAGGACTTTGGTGTTTTCGTCAATGAGAATGGCCATGTTTTTTGGTTCGGTTTGGAGATTAAATTTCGATTTTACCTAAGATATCGGTCGGTATTTTTTCCTTCAGCTCCGGATGGGTTTCGAGAAGGCGGGAGATATCAGTTAGATCTTTCATGCGCTTGCTACCGCGACGGTCTTTGTCTGAGTAAGCGGCGATTTTTCCTGTCAGTGTATCTTGCAATGAAGCCACACGCATCAGGATACCGTGAACTTCGGTTGGCACGGAGCGCGATGGAAATTCCTGATACATCGCCTCGGTACTGATCTGGATCGTGACTTTGGATTCACCTTTGAAATTGATCGACCATTCGAAACGATTTTCAGAAAAGCCGAGTTCTTTGAGTGCGGTGGCAGCTTCTTCGATTTTTTCAGAAGCGATGACCAGATCTACATCGGCGGTCGCCATCGGCTCGGCGGCCCAATGGTTCACCGCGAGACCGCCGATCATACACCATGAGATTTCGCGCTCTTCCAACGCCGCAACCAAACGCATGACGTCTTTCGCGCCACCGAGGGTTTGCCAGTCGTAGAATTGCCGTAATGTCATGAGGCAAAAAGTTTTCAGCCAACCGCTTTCACGATTTTTTCCGCGCCGTCCGCCATGGTGTCGGCTGAGACGATATCCAGACCGGAGGCGGCAAGCGTCGCTTTGCCGGCCTCGACGTTGTTGCCCTCGAGGCGAACCACGAGCGGGATCGGAAGACCGGTTTCCTTCGCGGCGGCGATCACGCCTTCCGCGATGACATTGCAGTCCATGATACCACCGAAAATGTTGATGAGTATGCCTTTGACGTTCGGATCTCCGAGGATGATTTTGAACGCGGCAGTGACTTGTTCTTTCGAAGCGCCGCCGCCGACATCAAGGAAGTTCGCCGGTTCGCCACCGTAATGTTTGATGATGTCCATCGTCGCCATCGCAAGACCCGCACCGTTCACCAGGCAGGCGATGTTTCCATCCAAGCCGATGTAGTTGAGGTCGTATTCGGAAGCGGCGACCTCACGCGGATCTTCTTCTTCCTTGTCGCGCATCGCGACGATGTCCGGGTGGCGATAGAGTGCGTTGTCATCGAAACCAAATTTCGCGTCGAGCGCGAGGACGCGGCCATCGGGAGTCGTGACCAACGGGTTGATTTCCAACATCGAGCAATCGCAATCGATGAAAAGCTTGTAGAGATTTTTGAGAAGTTTCGCGAACTGCTTGGCATAATCGCCAGTGAGACCGAGCTCGGCGGTGATCTTGCGGATCTCGTATGCCTGAAGGCCGAGAAGCGGATGCACCACCTGACGGAAAATTTTCTCCGGAGTATCGTGCGCGACGTCCTCGATGCTCATGCCACCTGCGGTTGAGGCCACGATGATCGGCGCGCAAGTGGCGCGATCCATCAAAATCGCGAGGTAATACTCGTGCGTGATATCCACTGCTTCCGCGACCATCACCTTGCGCACCACGCGACCCGCTTCGCCGGTTTGCACGGTGACGAGGGTTTCGTTGAGCATTTTGCCTGCGAACTCCGCCGCTTGCTCCGGGCTGTCGATCAGATGCACGCCGCCTTGGAAGCCGTTTTTGAAATGACCCTTGCCACGACCGCCCGCATGAACTTGCGCTTTAATGACCAATTTCGCTCCCGCGAATTCCTTGGCCGCGGCTGCGGCTTCTTCGGGACTGGCTGCGACTCTTCCTCTCGGACTCGGGACTTGGAAACGATCAAACAGCTCTTTGGCTTGGTATTCGTGGATATTCATAAAAATAGGTCAGGCAAAAAACCGCGCGAAACTAGACCTCTCCCAGCCACAGGGTCAAGCAACCCTTGAAAAAACTTGTGCGTTTTATGAATCAGTATGCGAATCATTTGCAAAATCATCTCGGAAGTTCGCGTATGAGAGCCATTAACGCCAAAACCCCATGACTCAACCCTTCCAAACTAGCAGCCGTCGTAATTTTCTCAAAGGCATGACCGCAACCACCGCCGCAGGGATTGCGATGCCGAACCTGTTGCTTCGAGCCCAAGATACTCCGGCGGCGAAAAAACTCGGGATCGGGTGTATCGGCGTCGGAGGCAGAGGGCTTCAAGACATGATGGGGGCTGCTTGGAAAAACGAAATCGTCGCGATCTGCGATGTCGATGCCGGACACCTCGCGAAAGCTGCGGAGAAATTTCCAAATGCCCGCCAGTATAAGGATTTCCGTGAAATGCTGGAGAAGGAAAAAGAAATGGATGGGGTCACGATCTCCACCCCGGATCATTCCCATTACCCGGCGGCCATGCATGCCATCTCGCTCGGCAAACACATCTGTGTGCAAAAACCCCTGGTCAACACCCTCTGGGAGGCGAACGAACTTCATCTTGCGGCTCGGAAAAAAGGCGTCATCACTCAGATGGGCAACCAAGGGCACACTTATGAGGAGAATCGCCTTCTCAAAGAATGGCTCGATGCAGGGGTGGTCGGCAAGGTGAAGGAAATTCATGTCTGGACCAACCGCCCAGGCTGGCCACAGGGCAAATCAGCAAATCTCAAACCCGCGCAACCCGCTCCTGAAAAACTGGATTGGGATCTTTGGCTCGCCGCCATTCCCGACCGCCCATACCATCCGGATATCCATCCGTTCAAATGGCGCGGATTATTCGAATACGGTGCCGGGGCACTCGGCGATATGGGATGCCACAATCTCGATCCGCTCGTTTGGTCGCTCGGCCTCGGCGTGCCTGACCGGATCGAAGCCACGGCTGACGGCTTGACCGATATCGCCTGGCCGCGCGGCGCGAAAGTCGAATATGTTTGGAAAAACGTCCCCGGCCATGGCGAGATCAAACTCTATTGGTATGAAGGCAAAAATACCGATGGCTCCGCTTGTCTGCCACCGCCTCCCAAGGATTTGAAACGACCTATCGGCAGCGCGGGTTTCTATGTCATCGGTTCGGATGGGATAGTTTACAACGAAGGCAGTCAGGCACAAAAGCTCACGATCCTTCCCGAAGCCCGCTCCGTGGAGTTTCTGGCCAATCCTCCGGCGAAAACCCTCGAACGCAGCCCCACTCCCGGGGATGCGCAAAAGGAATGGTCGGCCGCCATCAAGCAGGGAAAAGAATTCCCGTTCATGTCGCAGTTCGATTACGCGGTTCCTCTAACCGAGCTCTGCCTGCTCGGGGCCCTCGCAATCCGAACCGGCTTGCCCATCGAATGGGATCAGAAAAAATTCATGGCGCTCAATAACGATGCCGCCAACAAACTCATCAAACGCGCTCAATACCGCAAGGGCTGGGAATACACTGCAAAAGATATTTGAAGTGGCGCCAATCGGAGCGAAGCGGAGATGGAAGAACTCATTTCGATTGAAGCGGTTCCTTAAATCGCATCCGCCATGCCAAATCATTCAGAGATAGGCACACCATGATTAAGAAAGGAATTGAAAGGCTGATCGAGCTTATGCGGGAACAACAAGTCCGCCTGATTTTGAGTTCCCTACTTATGATCGCTGGATATATTGGACTCCGAAAAACAGATCCCAATTCGTCACTTGTTTTGGGCGGCTTAGCTCTTTTCATCATTGGATTGTTACCGTGGCTGGTCCCTTTGCGTAGAGCCTTTTGGGTGAAACGTTATCCTGAAGGTGGAAAATGGATGAAAGCCACGCGGTTCTTCTTGTGGTTGGCTCTCCTGATTTTTCCGATCACGGCAGCGTGTTTATGGATATGGTTCGCCATTTTCCCCATGCCTGATGGCTTCGATGGGCTGGGCCAGACCCTTATATTGCTATTGTTCTTGATGATAGCCATTTACGCCACCGGCATCTCCGCTACCCTCGCCTTTTTCATCCAACTCTGGCGCGATCAATGGTACAGACGACTGAATCTCGCCATCCTGATCTATCTCTGCCTTTTCTCCTTCGTTGCCATTACAGTGATCGAGTATGCATTTCCTGCTTAGTGATCCTTTTCTAGTTGGACATCCGGAATGTGCGTGAAACTGATTCTCATCGGCGCGCTTTCTCTAACATCTTGCACTGAGCCAAGGTAAACCGCATCGCGGCCGTAGCGGGCTCGGAGTTTGTCCAGGGTCGCGTCCAGGCGGCGGTGCTTGTCATGGGTTTCCTGCGGTTTGAATTCGGCATGATCTTCGGCAAGGAGGGTCGGGAAAAGTTGCGGAGTGAAATTTCCCTGTTCGACAAGGCGGGTGAGGGTCACCGCGACCTTGATGAGATGTGATTTGGGTTCGGGTCGTTCCCGCCAGACGCGGCCTAGGATACGGATCAGGTTCACGGTTGAGTCCGTTTCAGGAAAGCGGATCTCCGGGTTCCACGCCCCGGCGCGCAGGAACGAGAGGTGCAGGGTCAGAGAGCCCGTGAGCAAGCCATGCGAACGCAAGCGTTCGCAGGCTTTGTGGAGGAGCTTGCAGAGGATGGGCCACGCCTTTTCCGGGTGGCGGAACTCCGGTGGCAGGACATGGCTGTGACCGATGGATTTCCTCGCGGAAACCAGATCGGGGATTTCTTCACCGCGGATCAGGTGCCAGAAACGATCCCCCATCACGCCGCCCCATGCTTGGCGGAGCAATTCTTTGGGGGCGGTGCAGAGTTTCTGAACCGTGTGGATTCCGGCGGCATGCATCCGCGCCTCCATGTTTCTCGCGATCCCGTTGAAATCGCGGAGTCCGAGCTCGTAGAGGACCTCTGGCAGATCGCGATGCTCGATGAAAAACAAGCCATCGGGCTTGCGCATCTTGCTCGCGGTTTTGGCGAGGTATCGGTTCGGGCCGACCCCGATTGAGACTTTGATCACAGGAGAGACTTCCCGGGCGATGGTGGTTTTGATTTTGGAAGCGATGCCTTGGATCACTGGAACTTCGCGAAGGTTCAGTGGCAGCCATGCCCACATTTCATCGATGCTGAGCACCGCCTCAACATGAATGCAATCCTCCACCGCGGCGATGATCCGGTGATGGTAACGGATGTATTCCGAGGGCTTGCTTTCAACGATGGTGATATCCGGACACATGATCCGCGCATCGCTGATCCGCGTGCCGGTTTTCACCCCGTAAGCCTTGGCTTCATAAGAAGCCGCGATGCAGGAACTCGACTCCGCCATCACCGGAGCCACCCCGACAGGCCGACCCCGCAGCTCGGGATTGAGGTGTTGTTCAACGCTTGCGAAATAGGAATCGCAATCGACAAACAGCGCGGTCAGAGGACGGGACACAGATCCAAACTGTCGCGATTTGAGCCAAAGGGTCAACCTCAAAAAGTGTTCATAAGAACACTTTTTGAGGTTTTGATCCACAGTCATCCCATAGCCGCCTGAATGGCGGGTGGTGATGCTTGTAGTATGTGGGATTGAGGGCTTGTTTGGCGATTGTGTTTTTTGACTCTGTTTATTGTGGGGGTGGTTTCGCGGGGATCTTT
>JBIKNX010000282.1:0-2607 GCA_044358435.1 Luteolibacter sp. | reverse complement strand
AGGGCAACACCGCCGTTTATGCCTACGAGCTACGCGGACAGGGCAGTGATCCCATCCAAGAGCGCCGCGGCGATATCGGCGATCCGTCCCAATGGTATGACGACCTGAACGCCTTCACCCGATTTGTGAAAAAACGCCACCCGAAAGCCAAAATCATCTGGTACGGCGAAAGTATGGGCGGCCTCATCGCCACCCACGCGCTCGACTCCGCGCCGGTCGGCAAACCACCCTGTGATGCCCTCATTCTCTCCTCCCCCATTGTGCGCTTCAAAGACGATATCGAAGTTTGGAAAATCGCCCTGATTCAGGTCGCCGCCACCGCCGTGCCCCTGGCGCGCGTCCCCGTCGATGCCCTGACAGGCCAGCAAGACATCCAGGTTACCCAAACCACCCGACACAACCAACAATCCAGAACCAATTCCTACAACATCGAGAAACACACTCTCCGCCTCCTCGGTACGCTCGCGAAACTCATCGACGGAATGAACACCTGCGCACAAAACATCAAGGTGCCAATCCTTGTCCTGCATGGGGAGCACGATTTTCTCAATACGGATTCGGACGTTCGGGGCTTCATCGCCCGCCTCCCGGAATCCACTGACAGCACCTACCGCAACTACCCGGGGGCTTACCACCTTCTGATGTATGATGAGAAAAAGGAAAAAATCTTCCGGGACATCGGGAAATGGCTGAATCGGCAGAGATCAAATTGATATCGGATTCTAAGGTTTTTTAAACCCATATCTAATATCTATCCACTAATAACCCATCGCTCCTCTCTATTTCGTGTAATTCGTGCTTTTTGTGGTTAAAAATTCTTCAATATCCGTAACAATTCGTCTTGACGCATCCGAATCGCAAGGCATCCTTCGCGCCCCGCTAACCAATTTTTCATCATGGCACGTATTTGTAGCATCAGAGGCACCCGCGTCCGCTCCGGCGGCAAAATCCATCGTTCTGGCTTGGCCAAGAAAAAAGGCGGTATCGGTCGTCACGTCACCAAAGTCACCAAACGCTCGGTTTCCCCAAACCTCCAGAACAAAAGGATCTGGGTCCCGGAACTTGAGCAGTTTGTCCGCATCAAATTGAGCTGCCGCGCGCTCAAGACCATCAACAAAAACGGTGCTTACGTGACCCTCAAAAAGGCGGGCCTCGTCAAGTAAGCTGACATGCACGGCTTTTCCTACAGAAACGGGGAGCTTTTCTGTGAAGATGTTTCCCTGCAGTCCCTTGCAGAGCAACACGGCACGCCTCTCTACGTCTACTCGGCAGGAACGATCACGGATCATTTCAAACGTCTCGATAAAGCCCTCACCGGCGTCGATCACGAAATCGCCTACGCGGTCAAAGCCAATTCCAATCTTTCCGTCCTCCGCTTGCTTGCCACCAAAGGCGCGGGCTTCGACATCGTTTCCGGCGGCGAGCTCTTCCGCGTCATCAAAGCGGGTGGCGATCCGGCCCACTGCACGTTTGCAGGCGTCGGCAAAACCCGCGAGGAAATCGTCTACGCCCTCGAAAAAGGGATCTACTCCTTCAATGTCGAAAGCGAAGAAGAACTCCGCTATCTCAACCAAGTCGCCGGTGAACTCGGCAAAATCGCTCCCGCCGCCGTTCGCGTGAACCCGAACGTCGATGCGAAAACCCACAAATACATCTCCACCGGGAAAAGTGAGAACAAGTTCGGAGTCGATTTCGAAAAAATCCCCGATCTCTACGATCGCGCCGCAGCCGAGCTGAAACATATCAAGCTCCGCGGCCTGCAAATGCATATCGGTTCCCAACTTACCTCGATTGATCCGTTCATCGAGGCTGTCGAAAAAGTCATCCCGATGGTGACCGCTCTGAAGCAAAAACACGGTATCGAGTTCTGGTCGATCGGCGGCGGAATCGGCATTGTTTATCACGAGTCTCTCCAATCGGGTAATCCTGACTGGTGGTCTTCCAAAACCGATGGCGAACGCCCCCTTACCATCGAGAAATACGGCCAGGAACTCGTTCCCCGCCTCAAAGACCTCGGATTGAAAATCCTGTTGGAACCCGGCCGCTACATCGTCGGCAACGCCGGCGTCCTTCTCACCCGCTGCCTCTACGAGAAAAAAGGCTCTGCCAAAACCTTCAAAATCGTCGATGCCGGCATGAACGACCTCATCCGTCCTGCCCTTTACGAAGGACATCACGAAATCGTTCCTCTCACCCAACCCAGTTCGAACGACCTCATCAAAGTCGACGTCGTCGGACCGATCTGCGAAAGCGGCGACTTCTTCTGCCAAGACCGTCCTCTTCCGGATTTCAACCCGGGAGACAATGTCGCCCTGATGTCCGCCGGTGCTTATGGATTTGTCATGGCATCCAACTACAACTCGCGTCCATTGCCGGCCGAGATTCTCGTCGAAGGCACGGACGCCACGATTGTTCGCAAACGCCAGACTTTGGATGATCTCATCGAAGGCGAGCTGTAAGCTGTTTCATCAACCCTGCCGGCCCCCATCCAATGGCAGGGCGATTTTGATTAACCCGGCGCATGTGTTGGACCGTAAGTGATCCTTGCTTTCAATATCCACGCGATTTCCGCCTTATCAATGATCGTTTTTTTGGCAAACTGGCTGG
>JBIKNX010000281.1:0-2622 GCA_044358435.1 Luteolibacter sp. | reverse complement strand
ACCGCAGCTTCGAATTGCTACAAACCACTCTGTTTCATACACTTGGGAAACTACCGGAGCCGAAGTTCACCCACAAATTTTGCTGAAGAGCCAATTTTTTAAACTTCAATTGATGAGAAATGCGAATGATTTCTGGGTTAATACGTGAGGGGTTTTTCGGTTTTTAACCACGAAAAACACCAAATACACGGAAAGGAGAAGTTTGATTAAAGAAGGTATTCATGCAGAGAGCTCGTCCCATGATCATTTTGAGTGCTTCGTGTCTTTCGTGGTTAACTCTTTTCATTGAATTCGCCGCAATCATACGGAAGATATGATTGCCAATTCGCATCGCAGGGATTTGACTTCCCGCCCATCCAATTTTTCCACCTGTGAAATCCCACGAAATTTTTACCGCCCTAGATCCCGCCGTTTTGGCTGAAATGCTCGATTGGTTTCGCGCCAATGACAGAGACGTTTACAAATCGGTGATTTCGACACTGGCATCGGACCGCAAGCTGCGTCCGGTGTTTGTTCAGAAGAAATCGCTGCCGGAACAATATGCATGGATTCAGAAAACCCTGCAAATTCGCGCGTGCGATGGAATCGGTGAGCAGTTGATGCAGGCCTACCTGATGTCGGCGCAGCAAAAAATGCTCGGAATGTTCTGTGATGGTTTGGGGATTGGGCACGATGGCAAGGGATCGGTTTCCGGTGCTTTGCCGAAAGAACTGGAACAAGCGAAGCTGGATGAGACGGTGGACAAATTGGTCGATGTGTTCGACCCGAAAATTTTCACCCTGTATTTGCTGTGTTTCAATATGCAGGTGGCGGGCGGTTATCCGGCTTTGACTGAGAAACTTGGATCCGACGAGCGACTGAAATTGGCGTAATGTTTTGAGAACAGATGCCTAAAGTTTATCTAAAGACCTACGGGTGCCAGATGAATGAACGCGATACCGAGCAGGTGGCGCGAATGTTCACCGAGGGAGGCTACACGCTCACGCCGAGCGAAACGGATGCGGATGCGATTTTGATCAACACCTGCTCGGTGCGTGATCAAGCGGAGCAGAAGGCGTTGGGAAAAATGGGCATCATGGGTGCGCAGCGGCAGAAGCGCGCGCATGTGGTTTATGGGTTCATGGGTTGCATGGCGCAATCGCGCGGACAGGAACTTTTCGAACGAATCCCACATCTCGATCTGGTGGTCGGCACGCAGAAATATCACAAGGTATTTGACTATGTGGATGGGATTTTGAAACAACGGCTGGAAGCGCGGATGGACGATCCGGCTCTTTCCCTGAAAGGAACTTCCGTCTGTGATATCGCCGAGGAAACGGATTCGCAAAACACCATCCGTGACCATATGCCGAAGGCGCGCAATGCGTCGGCTTTTGTTTCCATCATGCAAGGCTGCAACATGCGTTGCTCGTTTTGTATCGTCCCGGACACCCGCGGAAAAGAGCGGGGGCGGCCGATGGTTGATATTGTGAAAGAGGTTGAGTTCCTCGCACGTCAGGGAGTGAAGGAAGTCACCCTGCTTGGCCAGATCGTCAATCTTTACGGTCGCACGGAGTTTCCGAAAATAGATGGGAAATCGCCTTTCGTTCAGTTGTTGGAAGCGGTGCATGAAGTGAATGGAATCGAGAGGATTCGTTTCACCTCGCCACATCCGATCGGATATCGCGATGATCTGGTGGCGGCGTTCACCTATCTGCCGAAGCTCATGCCTCACATCCATTTTCCGATGCAGAGCGGATCGGATCGAATTTTGAAAGCGATGCGGCGTCCTTACAAAAGTGAGAAGTTCATCGGAATCTGTGAGAAGATGAAAGCGGCGAGGCCGGATCTTGCGATCACGACGGATATCATCGTCGGCTTTCCGGGTGAGACCGAAGAGGATTTTCAAGCGACCCTTCAGACGGTCGAGCGTCTCCAATTCGACAACGCATTCGTGTTCCGTTACTCGAAGCGCAAGGACACTCCGGCAGCGATGATGGAAGATCAAATCTCTGAAACCGTGAAAGAAGAACGCAACCAGAGGCTTCTTGAGGTGGTGGATCGTTTGGCGAAGGAAAAAAACGCGGCGATTGTTGGCACAGTACAACGCGTGCTTTGCGAGGGTCCGTCGAAACACAATCCCAGCACGCTTTCTGGCCGGACTCCGCAGAACAAGATCGTGATTTTTGAAGGCGATGTTGAGCGCCTAACCGGTGAGATTCTCGATATTGAGATCAAGGAGTCGACCGGGTTTACGACTTATGGTGTGCCGGTGATGGTCGATTAGTTTTTACCGCAGAGAGTGTGGCAAATCTAGCGTAGCGGAATGGAGTCGCGATTGAAAATCGCGGTTCCTTTCGGGTGAGACCATGATTACTGATTCGGGCCGCGATCGTGATCCATGCGGAACCGCGATTTCCAATCGCGACTGCAATGGCTCTGTTGGCTGAGATGGTTCGCTTAGAAGGTCGCGATTGAAAATCGCGGTTCCTTTCGGGTGACGCCATGATTACTGATTCGGGCCGCGATCGTGATCCATGCGGAACCGCAATTTCCAATCGCGACTGCAATGGCTCTGTTGGCTGAGATGGTTCACTTAGGAGGTCGCGATTGAAAATCGCGGTTCCTTTCGGGTGACGCCAT
>JBIKNX010000109.1:0-9169 GCA_044358435.1 Luteolibacter sp. | reverse complement strand
GGAGGAAACCGTTCGTGAAATGCGGGAAATCACCCAAACCTTGATCCTCGAAACCGTCCCAGGTGTCCGCAGGCGCAAGCCGCTCTCAGAAATCCCAAAAGCCCGTTAAGTTAGCGCCATTCGGGTCAGACGTGACACTTGGCAGGAGGTGACTTCCATACCGCAAAGCTTCTCCATGACGGTGGTGACGCGCCGGGTTGAAACGCCTTGAAGATACATTTCAGCGATAGCGACTTTGAGCGCTCGATCCGTGCGGCAACCCTTTTCAAAAAGACTGCTTTGGAACGGTTCAGAACTGCCTCGAACCTGCGGGACATTGAGATTGAGCTTACCGAAGGAAGTTTGAAGTCCGCGATTTTTAAAGCCGTTAGCTTGGCCATTACGGTTTTCTCCACGTTCATAAGCTCCAACCTTTAGATGTTGGGTGCGTTCGAGGATCATGGCTGCATTGGCGAGCATTTCGGCGATGAGTGGGATGCCTTCAAAAATACCGTTTTGAAGAAGGGTGTTGATCGTTTCGTTACTGAGAGTATCATTTGAGTGTTCGGTCATGGTTGGTGTCTGGTTAGATTTTGACACCTCCATTATCCAGCTGTGGCCGAGCACCAACAAGCCCTGTCTCAGGCTCTTGGAGGGGGCGGCGACCGGCACTAAGGCCGATTCCGCTACGCTCCATCGGCCTTAGTGCCGGTTTGCTGGTGCTTTGCACTTTTACAGACACTATGTTGCACGCGCCAGGCCAGGAGAAACTCACCCAAAAAGCTATCTAAAAGTATGACATTAAAGTATGGAAACAATATCAGTAATTCATCAGGTTTCTCGTAAAAAAGAAGCGCATTACACAGTAAATCTCCAATGATCATCGCAATCCTTCTTGTTTCCTTTTTTATTTTAACAGATTTCAGGCTGCTGAGCTGGGTGATTGGTTTCGAATTCTACCGCATCCGGCAAAGCCTTGGGTTTGCTGGAAAAGCAGGTTGCATCCTGTACTGCATGGCGTGTTTGTTGGCATCATCCCCTGGCATCCGGGCGCAGGATACGTCGCCTTCAGCCAAGGAAACTATTGAGACATTGGAAAAGGCATTGGCGACGACCAAAGATGAGTCTTCCCAAGCACGCCAACGGCTTGCCTTGCGACGCGTCATTCGCGATGCGGAGCAACTCGTGGCGGCGCAGCCGCAGGACAATACCCGCTTTCCTGCACTCGAATTTCTGTTTCGTGCTCGTCAACGGCTCGTGTCCTTGGACAAGGATGTGAAAGATCGCGCGGACCTGTTGGAAACCTGCCGCGAACTGGTCAAGGCACCCGATGAATTCGCCGGGCTGCGTCTGGAAGCCGATCTTCTCCTTTCGCAAGCCGATCTGGTCAAACAGGGTGCCAGCAACAAGGAACGAGCCCAGGCTTTGCGTCTTTTTGTCGAACGCTACCTGGAAACACCACTTGCATCAAAGGCACTGCGCGTGGCGTTGGTCATGGCGCTGGAGCTCGGTGACAGCCGCGTGATCAGTTACTTTCAGGAAACGATGGAGAAGCGCTTCTCTGCGGATCTGGAAATGATCAAGTTCCAACGCGACAAGCTCGGCGGACAAGTGATCGGTGCGCCGTTCGCTGGATCCTTCGAGCGCTCGGATGGTAAGATCGTGCGCTTTCCGATGGAGGGGATAGGGCGCACTACGATGCTGTTGTTCTGGACCAAAAACGCTAAGGGTGAAGCCTTGCTCAAAGGCATTGCGGCTGCGGCGCTCAAGTATAAGCAGGACCTCGCCGGCCGGATCGAAATCGTAAGCATCAACCTCGATGAAGTGCCCGATGCGGGGGAATCGTTTATCCGCAGTCTGGGTGTCAATTGGAAAGCGCTGCGTCTGCCCGGAGGCAAAAGCAGCCCGGTCTATGATGCCTACGCGCGTTTCGAGCAACGTCTCGTCACGATGGGCCCCACGGGAATCGCCGCCCTGATCATGCCGGAGGGAAGTAGTGGCAGTGCACCACCAACGACTGCGGTGCCTGACTTCACCCGTTCGTTCCAGTCGTTCTTGGCACGGGAGTGGACCTATCCGCACTACCTCTCTCAGCTCACCTCAATGTCCATCGGCGAATTCATGGTGATCGATCCCGAAGTAGGATTGGATCCTGCGCGTCCACCTGAGCTCAAGGCGACGGCTGGTGGAGGGAATGTTCAAGCTCTCAAAAGAGATAGCACCTGCGTGCCTGATGATCTGCTGCGCGCGATTCAGGCCTGTTTCGTGGCTCCGCCGATGCGTTACCAACTTCCCTTGGTGGAAAGTGTGGCTGCGCCCCATCCTAAATACGAAGGATTTCCAATCTATTTCCGGCTGCCCTTGACCGAGACCAGGGCGAACTATGCGAAGGCGGTCGAATTGTGCCGCAAAGCCATCGCCGATCACGCCTCCGCGTCGGACCTGTGGATCGTGCGCAACCGCTTGATCATCGCCTTGATGGGCTTGTGGAAATGCGATTCGGACGTCCAGCAACTCGAAGCGGCTGTTGTCGAGGCGAAGGCTGCGTTTAGCGCCGGCTTCCCGAAGGGCTGTGATGTGGTCGCTCGGTTCTGCATCGCACGTGGTGAACTTCTGAAGCCATCAGCGGATGCAAAAGACATTCTTCGGCGTCTTGTAGACGATGGTGGAGGAGACAGGGCACCGGGCCCGGTGCTCGCCGCGGCTTCTCTAATAGCGCTCGACACGGGTGACCGCATCAGTTTCGAAAATTTCCGTGGCAGGATTCTCAAAAGCCACACGGAATACCCGATGATGTGGACGTATAGCGCCTTCCTTGTGGATCGCTATCATGACTACTGGTTGTTTCAAATTCCGTTCACTGCCGGTTGGACCTTTGATCGACGGCAGGGCTATTTCATGACCATGGGTTATGCCGAGGAGGCTCAGCGCATGCTGCGTGCTGAGTTGCAGACCGAGGACGGTAAAACCCTGCGTATCCCCGAGGATCTCGACAAGGAATGGACGATGATCGTTTTCTCCCAGTCCGAGCCCTGGAGCAGCAAGCACGAAGATGGCCTGCCTCAATCGCCGGAAGCGATTTTGAAGAGCATGAGCAATTTTGCCGAGACAAGGCCCCGCTCGGATGTGAAGGTAGTGTTGGCCCTCTACAGCGGGGATGCCGCAGCCATGCGCACGTCTCTGCTGAACGGCAGAAGCAAGTTAGATTGTCCGGTGCACACCGTGCCGGGCGGCCTGGGTAACCCGCTGGTGCAGCGCCTCGGGATTCTTAGCCCGGACGAAAGAATCAATAGCGTGCTCATCCGCAAGGACGGGTGGATCGCCGCCATGGTTTCCGGCTTGGCGGAGCAATCCGGACCAAGGGGACTCACTCTCTGCAACACGGTCCTGCTGGAAGACGAGAAATCTGTCGTCGCCATGCTCGAACGCGGCGAGGTTCAGGCAGCCAAGGAGAAAATCCTAACACTTGCTCCGCCGTATGATCCGGATGCGCTGGATGCCAAAGGCAACAAAACGCCCAAGCCGCAATACAGCACGGCCCACCTCCGTGCCCGAGCCCGAGTATATATGGCCCTCAAGGAATTGGACAAAGCGCGGGCTGATGCGACTGAGGTGGCGCAGCGTCAGGTAGAAACCGATGGATGGCTCAGCCTGCGCACACCCGAACTGGATGCCGCCGAGGCACTGAAGGCGGCGATTGATTGAAATAATTGCACCTATAGACTCCTTATCAGAAATCCTTACCCATACCCATCTGTTTCGGTAAGGATTTTTGGCAATGAGGTGTAAGGGTCCCCTCATCCGGAACAGATTGAAAATAGAGGTTACGAGGAAAGTGGAAACCAACTGACTCTCACTCAAACAACTGCCGATCCAGAGAGCGGGACTGAATCGCCTCTAACACTTCGTCACCAGTGATGTTAGACTTGCCTGCTAAGTCAGCCAAAGTTCTAGCAACTTTCAAAATTCGATCATGAGCGCGAGCGGAGAAGTTCATCTACTCCATCGCATGTTCGAGGTAGCCTTTACCCTCGGCGTCGAGCTTGCTGTTGAGACGGGTTGGCGATAGTTTTCGATTTGTCTAACAGAGCAACGGCACTGCCTTTTGACATCTCCGTGAAACCCACACGAACATGGATTTTCTTTTAGCGGATTCCAGTATGAACCCGTGTTATGCTACCCCGTCAGTCGAATCATTGGCAGACAAGTTGCTGATCAGTTCATCAAATGCGTCAATACCTCCTTCTTGAATGCACCAGTCTCTGACGACATCCAGCTTTACCCTTTGCATTTGTTGGCGGCAAATGAGCAAGGCCTGATCGAAGTTGGCTCGTGACTTCCAGTGGATATAGCCAGCAAGTCGATCTTTAACGCTGTCGGTCGGAGACAGGAGCCGAAGCTTCCTTCCTTCCACCATGATTTCGTCGGGAACCACCGGATACTGCTCACCGATTTCAACCGGGCCACGTGGAAACTCCAAAAACAGGTGCAGACAGTTCGGATGTCTGTAATATCGTGATTTTGTAAGAGTAAACCCGATTTTCGCCAGAGCCTCAGTCAGCCGATTCCTACCCAAGTCGTCAGGCACCATGTCCAAATCACCGGAGCGATAAAGTCCTGCGGTGTAGATCGCAACGACCGCGCCCCCAACCAATACGGAATGGATGCCTTCGCCCTCAAGATGCCATGCCACAAATTGCCGGCCTCTTCCTCGGTGCATTCTTTCCAGTTGGGGGGTTGCATGGCTGCGATTATTGACTTTCTTTATCGGTCATACGACCTTATTTATCGTTCATGGTTTCAACCGCGCTACAAGATTTGTTTGGGGGAAAAGCTGCTGAAGCGGTTCTTTTGTCTCTGTTTCATCATGGGGAGGCATATGGTCGGGCAGTTGCCAGGGATTTTGGGGTGTCATTGGATGGAGTCCAGAAGCAACTCGAGCGCTTTGAAAGATCCGGAGCGATAGTCTGCAAGCGTCAAGGCCGAACGCTCGTGTATAGTTGGAATCCCAAGTCCAGAGTGGCATCAAGACTGCGGGATCTTACCGGAGTCATCTACGACGGATTAAGTCTTGAGGCGAAACAAGCCTTGTTTGTGGAACGGCGCCAACCCAGAGCCAAGGACAAGCCGGTGATCCGGTGAAGCGGTCGCACATGGTCTAATCTAACAAACAACTGACTCTCACTCAAACAACTGCCGACCCAGAGAGCGGAGAAGTTCAATTCCTGCATCCCGTATTCAAGGTAACCTTTACCCTCGGCATCGAGCTTGCAACGATCGCGGACCTGGCGGGCGCCCGTCGCGGAGTTGGTGGTAAGTTTGTCTATTTTTTGGGGATCTGATTTCGAGGTTCGGGTAACTTATCAAAATTCTCTCGTGTGGAAATCCGCTGACCGCTTTGCTTTTCCAAGTCTTTGCGGGCTTTACCTGCGACAGAACCGCCGTCTTTGGCGGCTTTTTTGTTTGCCGGGAATCCAAGAGCGTTGCGTTTCTTCGCAATCTCGGTAGTGGAAGCTTCGCCCAACATCGTGAAGATCAACTCCAGATCGGTCATATGATCACGGAGGTTTTCCTTGGGGTTGGAGAGGGCCTTGAACTCTTTGTATTCAGATGGGGTCATGCCGAAGGTGGCTTTGCTGATTTCCGCCGTAAGAATAGCGAATTCCTTGCCTTCTTTGACCCCGCGCTTTTTCCATTCGTCGGTGAGCTCGTCTCGGACGGCAATGCCGCGCAGGCGTTTTTCGATCCATTCCTCAGAATACCCTTTTTGCTCGTAGATCGCACGCATGCGTTTGGCCGCAAGCTCGGGGTTTTCGATTTCTTCCAGACGCTCGTAACCGACTTGGGCAAGCCACAGCTTGAATGGCTCGGCTTTGGGAGATGGGATGGACTGGATCAGGCGTAGAAGCTGTTCCGTATCAGCGACGTCGGTCATGCGCTGCTTACCATCTGCAGCGGTCATTTTCAAACCGTTACATTTTGTAACGGTTTCATTTCCTTCATCATTAAGGCGTTTTTTCAATACACGCCAATACGTTTGCGGATTGGTGCTTCCAGTTAGAATGGCGATGACATCGACGATGGCAAACATCCATTTTTGCTGTTGGGTATTCCAGGCGCGGCGGACTTGTTTTTCTTCAAAGAGGGAGATTTGGGACATGGTGGTAGATTAGAAAAATCGTTTGCGGTCGAGCGAGCGGAATTGGATAGCTTCTAAAATTTCATTGCTCGTGATGTGATCTTTACCAGCGAGATCGGCGAGAGTGCGGGCGACTTTTAGGATACGGTCATGAGCGCGGGCGGAGAAGTTCATTTCCTGCATCCCGTGTTCGAGGGATCTCCAGATGTTCAACTGCCTTTGGTGTCTTTGATGCTCTGGGGCGTGGAGGGCGGCAGATAGTTTTCTCCGGTCACGACGGATTTGCCGGTTTGACTTTCGAGTTCAAGACGAGCGTGTTTGGCAATCTTGCCCCCGGTCTTGGCGGCAGTTTGGTTTTCGGCCATGCCTGTGGCTTCAGTGATCTCGGCGATCTGACGAGTGGATAATTCGGCGAGAGCCGTGAAAATAAGTTCCGCTTCGCTCATGTGGTCACGCAGATTCTGAGTTTTCAGGTTTTTTAATTCTTTGTGAGATTTCACGCTTACTCCGCTCCATTCCTGATGGATGAGGTTGGTGAGGATGGCGAATTCTTCTCCCTTCTTGATTTCGTGTGTCGCCCAATAATCCGTGAGTTTGTTGCGCGTTTCCTGACCCGTCATGCGTTGCTGGATCCATTTCTCACTCCGTCCATGTTTTTGCCAAGTGGCACGGGCACGTTCGAGGGAAAGGGCGGGATCTGACATTTCCTGCATCCGCTCGTAGCCGACTTTGGCGAGCCAGAGTTTGATCGGCTCCGCCTTGGGGCTGGGAACGCTTTGGACGAGCCGCAGCAGGGTCTCGGCATTGGCTACATCAGTGAGGTATTTCTTGCCGTCGGCAGCGGGTAATTTCAGTTGGTTACAGTTTGTAACCAACTGACTTCCTTCCTTGCCGAGTCGATTTTTCAAGACTTTCCAATAGTTTCGAGCGGCTTTGTAATCAGGCTGTTGGGTGAGTATCTGAACGATGTCCACGACGGAGAAGAACCAGGTTTCGGTTTTCTCGTCGTAAATGCGGCGGATTTCATTTTCCTCAAAAATGGCAGGGGAGATTTTCATGGTGGTAGATTAGAAAAATAGTTTGCGGTCGAGCGAGCGGAATTGGATGGCTTCCAAAATTTCGTTGCCCGTGATGTTTTCTTTTCCAGCGAGATCGGCGAGGGTGCGGGCGACTTTTAGGATACGGTCGTGGGCGCGGGCGGAGAAGTTCATTTCCGCCATCGCGTGTTCGAGGTAACCTTTGCCCTCGGCGTCGAGCTTGCAGTGATCGCGCACTTGGCGGGCGCCCATCGCGGAGTTGGTGGTGAGCTTGTCGGCTTTGAAGCGCTCGACCTGGATCGACCTTGCTGTCGAGACGCGTTGGCGGATGGTTTCGGATGATTCACCGATGGCGACATCGGAAGTGAGATCTTTGAAATCGACAAGCGGCACTTCGACATGGATGTCGATCCGATCTAACAAGGGACCGGAGATCCGTTGGCGGTAGTTTTCGATCTGCTTCACGGAGCAACGACATTGCCTTTTGACATCGCCGTAAAAGCCACAAGGGTGCGGATTCCATTTTAGGTGCAACCAGCATGAAACTCGAAAAACCATATTCTATAAGGGATTTGGCGGCTATTGACCGCTTGCCAGATGGTGCCAAACACTGCCGAATTTGCCAACAAGAGCAAAATCGTATGTTCTTGGAATGCGGCAATCCAGCATTTCCAGTGATACTAGTCCCGCAGGACACCTCGATCTTCCCGTTACTTCTTCACCGGTCCTATCGTCCCGCCCGCGACGAACTCCGCCTTGGTAAGTGTCTGGCGCAGGTCCCGTTTACCTTGGCTGACGTTTGCCGCCCAACGCACGATCCGCCGCACCACCGGGCCGGTTTCCCAGCGGATGTGCGCCACCGCCGGCCGCGACCACTCGAAGGTCGGGCTGGGATCGTCGCAGACCAGTGAGACATCTTCAGGCACCCGCAGGCCCCGGCTTGAGCAGAATTGGAGTGCAGCGACATATAACGGTGCCTCTTCGATGATCAGCGCGGTCGGCGGGGTGATCTGGAACAGTGACTCGAGGCGTTCATAAAAAGCCTCAGGGTTCTCTTCCCAATCCGGCAGGTGGTAGGCACTAGGAGTGATCCCGTGGGCGTCCAACTCGTCGAGGAAAGCCTGCACCACGGCCCCCGGTTCCGGCAGCCGTACTGCCCGGCGCGTCAACATCACAATGCTGCGGTGACCCAGCTTGATCAGTGCCCGCGTGGCGGCTATCATGGCTGGTGCCTTGTCGGGCCCCACCGCGGCGATCGGTAGTCCGCGCCGTTGGCCGAAAAATGCAAAGGCGGGCAAGTGTTGCGCGGCAAACCACTCGAGCACCTCCCGCGGGGCGGAGCACACCACCCAGGCATCCGCCTCGGTCGTTTCCACCATGCGTCGGATGCGCGGCACATTCATCCCGAGTTCCATCAAGGTTTTCGGGGTGCAGAAGACGGTATGGCCCGCCTCCATCAACAAGTGCTGCAGTTCGACTGCATATCCTTCCATCACCGGCACCGGCTCATAGTCAAGGATCGCCACCCGCAGCGGGCGGGCGTTCTTGTTGTCAGCATTGGCGATGAGACGCCGCCGGCCCGGCCCCTGACTCACCAACACGCCCTCATGCTCGAGTTGGCGCAGCGCGTTTTCCACCGTGTTGTGGTTGGCACCCAACCCGGCGGCCAGTGCATGTACCCCGGGCAGCGGTTCGTATAATGCCCCGCGCACCAGCTCCTCCCGCAGGTGGGCCGCTACCCGCTCGATCGCCGTGATTCGCTGCAATGCACGCATTTCGATGAAAAACTATCCCGAAATAGGCCATGGTCACAAGAAAGAAAATGATTTCCGGGTTTACGAACGGGGAACAGAATGGCTCTGAGCGGAAAGTAATCTCCCGTTGAAAAATGGCTCTTCAGCAAAATTTGTGGGTGAACTTCGGCTCCGGTAGTTTCCCAAGTGTATGAAACAGAGTGGTTTGTAGCAATTCGAAGCTGCGGTAGCCGTAGGCTTTTCTCATGCACAGATTGATC
>JBIKNX010000108.1:0-9170 GCA_044358435.1 Luteolibacter sp. | reverse complement strand
TTCATCATTGGCCGGGGAATGTGCGTGAGTTGGAAAACACGATGGCACGGGCTTGTGCGTTGGCGTCCTCACAAATTTTACTTCCCGCGGATATCCCGCTGGCTTCGGCTCCTGAAAAATCCCCGGTTCTCACACAAAGCCTGGATCATATCATCAACTCAGCGCCAGCCGACACGCCGATGTTGGAATGGTTTTCAAAGCAACTTGTGGGAAGACTGTTGGACCGCACGGGTGGTGATTTAAAAGATGCCGCGGCGTTGCTCGGAATAGAGCTCGCAGAGATGAAGCGGATCTTGTCGAAATAGGCAGGGACGTCTGTCCTCAGATGTCCATATTTTGCGGCGGTTATAACGGAAAGACGCCGATGGGATATCTTGCGCCGTTAGATATGGACGTCTGAGGACAGACGTCCCTGCCTGCCGTTGGAAAAATACCAAGCGACGATCAAGGCGATCAGCAGGATGAGAATCCACAGTCGGGAGAGGGGATCGGGTATGGTGTGGATTTTGAGTGAGGCCGCGTTGGAAAACGACTTGAGATCGGCGGGTGCGGTTTTACTGAGATCGGCCTCTCGCGTGTCTGCGAACTGCGTCGCGGCTTCTAACAAAATGGTTTCACCTTGTTTCATGGTGATGAAGCCCGGAGAGGCCGGGGCGAAGCCGGCTGCGGGTGGTTCGATGGAATTTCCCAAGGGGTCGGTCGCGCTGACTTCGAGGGGAAGATTGGGGTTGCTGGTGATACGGATGGGTTGGTTCGTTTCAAGATTGAGTTTCTGGGGCGCGATTTTCTTTTCGCGCAAGGTTTCGGCAAAGCGGTGCAGGAGAACGATGAATGCTGCCTGTTGGGTGGCATTGGAAAGACGCAGATCGAAGTTGAAACAGAGGATCGATTTTCCGGTTTCCTCGCGCAGGAAGATGAGCGGACGTTTTTCCTGCCAGAGCAGGACCTTGTCGTCCGGGCTGCGCGGGAGTTGCAGGGTTTCACGGACCAGCAATGCCTGCCAGTTGATGCCGTCCATGAGTGGATGAGCCTCCGCAAGAATGCCTCCGCTCAGATATTTTCCGGCGGAGCTGGGATCTTCGACAAACAGGATCGCATGGCTCTGAGGGACGACGGGGTCGAGCGGATCGTAGGAGGTGATGACCAGATCGGATTCTGCCGCGTCGTTGCTCTGGCTGGTCGAGGCAAGCGAGCGGAGCAGTTTCGCGGACAAGTCGCTGAAGGCCGGTGAGGTGGCGGCGAAGAGTTTGAGCTCTTTGGGTTGGGGAGCGATCATGGGCATGACATCATCCAACTGAAATTCATCCGGGCTGAGTTCGAGCCGCAACCGCCGGGATTCTTTAGGAAAAGCGGCTTGGATGGTTGTGAAGCCACCCGCTTTGATCTCGAATTCTTTCCGCTCTGACTTTCCGTTTTCGGAGACCAAGGACCATGACCGCGTGGCAGATGAGCCCCCGTAATTTCTGATGATTGCCCGGAAGATCAGGGCGCCTTCTTTTTCCTCGAAGGAAACTCCCGTGAAACCGACGTTTTCGATGGGTCTGCCTACCGAAATCAAGTGGGATTCGTAGGGCAATTTTTCCACCGGAGTGTCGGTCAGGTATATCACAATACCTTCGTTCGATACAATCGATCGGGCCAGGCGGAGGGCATAGGATGGATCGGTGACCCCGGCGGTGGGGGTGAATTTTTCCAAAGCGGCGAGCATTTCAACCGTTGATTCGCCGGCGTAGATCCGATCCGTTCCGGGCTGTGCGGAGAGCAAAGTGATTTCCATTTTCGATGCGCTGCCCTGTAGTTCCGGGAGTTTGCTTTTCAGGGCGGCGATGGCGTCTTTTTTAAAAACCTGCATGGAGGCGGAGACATCCATGACCACGGCGATGCGCTGGACGGAGTTTTCTTTGCTGAAACGTGGTTCAGAAAGAAGCCATGCGATCAACAGCACCGCCAAAATCTGCATCCAAAGGGGAATCGAGGGGATGAGTCTCTCGAAGCGGCGACCGGAGACAGCCTCGCGCTGGGTGTTTTCTAACAGAAAAAGCGTGGAGATCGGGATTGTGATCGATTTCCGCTGCAGGAAATGGATCGTCAAGATCGCGGGAATGGCGAGCAATGACAAGAGACCGAGAGGATTCGCGAACACGGTTTGAAGATTGAGGGGTGAAATGTGAAGAGTGAAAGGAAATATTGATCCTTGCGCTCAAATGGAGAATATGGATTTGTCATTTGATTTGAAAGCCCTTCTCAAACTCTCAGAAATCAGCAAGTCCTTTGGTGCGGTCAGAGCGCTCAAAGGGGTCTCGTTTGAACTGAGGGCAGGCGAGGTGCATGCGTTATTGGGGGAAAACGGGGCTGGGAAATCGACCTTGATCAAAGTTATGACGGGTGCGCATCGGCCGGATGGGGGGATCATGGAACTGGGTGGGGAAGAGGTTTCGGGATTGACGCCGGTGCGGGCGCAGGAGTTGGGGATTGCTTGTATATATCAGCAGCCGGCGTTGTTTCCCGATCTGAGTGTGGCTGAAAACATCGGACTGCGTTTGGAGAAGGTGGGGATTTTCCAGCGGGTGAAATGGGACAGGTGGCGGCGCAAGGCGGAGGAGCTTTTGAAACGGATCGGCGCGGAGATTTCGCCGGAGGCGGAAGTGCGTTCGCTGTCGATGCCGGAGCAGCAGTTGGTCGAGATTGCCTGCGCGCTGGGCTCGGGAGCAAGAATCGTGATCATGGATGAACCGACGGCATCGCTGACCCAAAAGGAGCAGCATTTGCTTTTCAAAGTGGTGAGGGATCTCCGGGCGGAGGGAGTGGGGGTGGTTTACATCTCGCACCGGTTGGAGGAAATTTTCGCATTGGCGGATCGGGTCACCGTGTTGCGGGATGGGGAGAGCGTTGGAACCCATCCGGTGGATGGATTGAGCGAGGCTCAGATGATACGGCTGATGGTTGGTCGGGATGTGGAAACGGTTTATCCGGCAGCCGATGAAAAACCCGGTGAGGTGGTGTTGGAAGTTCAAGATCTCGCTTGTTCGGAGAGCGGGCTGAAAGACGTGAATTTCCAGGTGCGCGCCGGTGAGGTTTTCGGTTTGGCGGGATTGGTCGGGGCGGGGCGGACCGAATTGGCGCGGGTCTTGTTCGGGATCACCCCTGCGGATGGCGGGTCGGTTTTTCTGAACGGGAATTTGTTGGATATCCGCAGCCCGCGGGAGGCGATTTCGCATGGTATCGCCTACGTGCCGGAAGACAGGCGTCGACATGGGGTGGTATTGGAAATGGCGGTTGCGGAGAACATCACCATGGCAAGCCACGACCGGTGGTTCAGAGGCGGGATCTTGCGGAGTGGGATCGAGACGGAAGCGGCGCGGGGTTTCATTGATGCTCTGGAAATCAAGCTAAGCGGTCCGGCGGCACTGGGTGGAAGTTTGAGCGGCGGTAACCAGCAGAAAGTCAGTGTCGCGCGTTGGTTGGCGACCCAGCCGAAGCTGTTGATCCTCGATGAACCGACTCAAGGCGTGGATGTCGGCGCGAAGGGCGAGATCCATCGGATTGTCCGGGAGCTTGCGAAAGAGGGTTTGGCGGTCTTGATGATTTCCAGTGACCTGCCGGAAATCATCGGAATGAGCGATCGTGTGGGGGTCATGCGTGAGGGGCGTTTGGTGGAAATTTTCGACAACGCCCACGCCGAACAGGTCATGACCTCGGCTTTGGGTAGCGGGGAGGTGGTGCGATGAAAAAGTATTCGCGCGAGCTAACCGTTGCCGGAGCATGGATGCTGCTGCTCGCATCATTGGCGGTCTTCGCACCGAATTTTTTTGACGGCCAACCGTTTGTTTCGCGTTTGGCTTCTCAAATGCCCGCGCTGGTCATGGCGGTGGGTGTGGCGTTGGTGATCATGACCCGGCAGATCGATATTTCCATCGGTTCGCAATTCGGGATGTGCGCGGTGATTGCCGGAACGGCGGCGGCAGCGGGACTGTCCATGCCGGTGGCGATGTTGTGCGCGGTTTTGGCCGGAGCTCTCATGGGCGCGGTAAATGGATGGCTCGTCGCGGGTCTTGGGCTGCCGAGTATAGTGGTGACTTTGGCGACCATGGTCACCTGGCAGGAAATCCTGCGGCTTTGGCAGAAAGGACGTTTGCTGGCGCTTCCGGATGGGGTGCAGTGGTTCGGAATGAGCCAGGGCACCGGCCAAGCGATCGTGATCGGTGCGGCGTTGTTGCTTTTGGTGTTGATGGCATGGGCGATGAAACATCTTTCGGCGGGTCGGCGGATTTATGCGACCGGAAGTGATGCCGAGGCGGCACGTTTGGCGGGTTTGGCTCCGCAGGCCACAACCTTCGGCGTGTTTCTCTTGATGGGAGTTCTGGCGGGACTCGCGGCGGTGCTGAACCTCGTGCAATCGCCGCAGATCCAGCCGAACAGCGGGGAGGGGCTTGAATTGAAAGCGATTGCCGCCGCGGTGGTAGGCGGGGTGGCGATCACCGGTGGACGGGGAACATTGTGGGGTGCTCTGTTAGGTTTGATGTTGTTGGCGAATGTGAATCCCGCACTGACCCATTTTCATCAACCGCCCTATTGGGAAAAGGCGATCCAAGGTCTGGTGATCCTGCTCGCGGTGGCGGCGGACGGAATACGGCGTAAAAAAAGCAGCATTTGAAATGAAAAAGTCCGGAGCCATCAGAAATCTGTTAGGAAAACACGAAATGATCCTGCTGTGGGTGATCGCGGTGGAGGTGCTGCTGTTCCAAGTGATGGGTCGGAATTTTCTAACAGGTGGAAATGTTGCCAATATTTTCCGTCACTCGGCGGAGATCGGTCTACTGGCGCTGGTCATGACGCCGGTGATTTTAACCGGAGGGATTGATCTCTCGGTGGGGTCGTTGATGGGGTTATGTGCGGTGGGATTCGGGATTCTGGTGAATGTTTTCGGCGTTGATCCCCTGAGTGCGGCCGGTCTGACGATTTTGGGTGGAGCTCTGGGTGGTGGAGTGAACGCGGCATTGGTGGCGGGTTTGAAACTGCCGCCGTTGATTGTGACCCTCGGGACTTTTTCCTTGTTCCGGGGTTTAGCGGAGGCGTTCACCAAAGGTTCGGAATCGTATTCGGGTTTTTCGGAAGGGTTTCTCTCCTTGGGAAATTCAGATTTGGCAGGTGTTCCGGCACAGGTCTGGATCGTGGCGATCCTGGGGTTGTCGATCTGGTTTCTGGTTCATCGCACGACCTATGGCCGTTCGTTGCGTGCGATCGGTTATGGGGAAGAGGGTGCGCTTTATGCGGGCCTGCCGGTGAGAAGGAATTTGTCCATCGCCTATGTCATGGCTGGAGCGGTGGCAGGTTTGGCGGCGGTGATTTTGGTTTCACGCATGGGTGAGGCGCGGGCGAATGCGGGGATCGGTTACGAGTTGCTCGCGATCACGGCGGTGGTGCTGGGCGGGGTTAGTATTTTCGGGGGGTCAGGCAATGTCAGTGGTACAGTGCTCGGCTGGATTGCGCTCGCGGTCCTGAACAACGGGCTAACGAGGATTTCCGATTATGAAATTTTTGGGGAAAAGATTTCGAGCGTGGCCCGGGAGCTTTCCGGTTTGCTCACAGGTTTGTTATTGATCGCCGCGCTGGCATTGGCGATTTGTATGAAAGCACTTGCCGCCCGCCGGTCTGCGAAGCAAAATTGAAATCTTAAACATTCAAACCTATGACTCGATATTTCCTATCCATCGCACTCGTTCTGTTTTCATTGGTTTCCTGCAAGAAATCCGAAGACAGCGGTAAACTCACTGTCGGATTTTTGCTCAAAAGCAAAGGCAACCAGTATTTTGTGACCTGTGAAAACGGTGCGAAAGCGGCAGCCAAGGAGTTGGATATCGACCTGCGTGTCGATGGTCCGATCAATGCGGATCCGGCGAAGCAAAACGAGATCGTCGAGAACTGGATCACCGATGGGGTGGATGTTATCGTGGCGTCGTGCGAGAATAAGGATTCGCTGTCCACCGCGCTGAGAAAAGCCAAACAGGCGGGAATCAAGATCGTGACCTACGATGCGGACGCGCAGGCGGATGCGCGGATGTATTTCGCCAACCAGGCGACCGCTCAGGGGATAGGTGAAAAGCTCATCGACAGCGCGGCGGATCTGATCGGTGCGGAAGGCGAGTTCGCGATCATCACTGGAACCCTGACCTCGGCGAACCTCAATGAATGGATCGATGTGATCAAGGCGCGTCAGATTGAGAAATATCCGAACATGAAATTGGTCGGTATCCGCCCATGCGATGACCAGAAGGACAAAGCACAGCAGGAGGCGACGAATTTGCTCAGTGCGAATCCGAATTTGAAAGCGATCGTCGCCGTATGTTCACCGGGTGTTCCGGGTGCGGCTGAGGCCGTGAAACAAGCCGGCAAAACCGGCGCGGTGAAAGTGGTCGGCCTTGGACTGCCGAGTGAGAACCGCGGTTACGTCAAAGAGGGAGTGACCCAAGCTGTGATCCTGTGGAGTCCTGAAGATCTCGGATACCTCGCCGTGAAAGCCGGCGTCGCGCTCGCGAAAGGTGAGCTTGCCGAGAAGGATGCAAAAACGTTTAACGCAGGAAAGCTGGGAGATCTGAATATTGAGGGTGACAGCATCATTTTGGGTAAGCCGATCGCTTTCGATAAAGAAAACATCGATGATTACGATTTCTGATTGGTAGGGCGCTCTCCCCGTAGATCGCCGCTGCTGATGAGGAATTCCCTGTTGAGCCAGAGAAATTCGAACCGCAGATGGACGCAGGTAAGTATGGATGGGAGAGGGTATTTGAACAAATCAGACTTCCCAGCCCTCTTTTCCGTGGTATATTACCCATGTGAACATCGATCAAATCGCCCCTGAAGCCCTCAAGCTTCCCATGAGGGAACGTGCGCTGCTCGCTGCCTCATTATGGGAGAGTATCGATGATCCTTTCGAACTTTCGGTGGATCTGGATGACGAAGCGGCATTGATTCTTGCTGATAAGAGGGATCAAGAGATTGAAAGCGGCAAAGTTACGCCACTCTCACATCAGGAATTGATGCAACGCTTGCGGTAATGAGGATAGAGTATCACCCCGCAATTGAGGCAGAGCTCACTGAGGTCCGAGATTATTACAACGCCCAATCTCAGAATCTTGGCCACGATTTCGTTAATGATTTTGAGAGGCAGGTTTTACGAATTGCCGCAATGCCAACTCGATGGATGATTGTCCGTGGCGATACGCGTAGAGCACTGATGAGAAGATTTCCATATCTGATACTTTTCCGAATCGTGAATGAATCCGTGATTCGTATCACGGTAATTAAGCATGAGCGGCGTCATCCTTCATACGGAATGCATAGGGCCTAAGTTGATGTTTGAACTTGAATCGTTGATGGGAATGATCGGATGAAAGAAAGTCGTAGAGTTACACTCTTTCGAGTTATATTGGTAGGTGTGATTCGGCGTTTGTTGTTTAAAAATATTCAGGAAATATGGTGATTTCACAATGATCATTCTGCTTTCGCTTTATCCCTTGATATCTTTCGGTCGTGTAAAGATTTTTTTGTAAAAGCCCGCCGACTTTCTCCAGCTTCAACAGAGTTGTAGCTGTCCGCTCAAGGCTGAATACTGAAAGTGTTTAGACCGAAATAGCGCCAACCATAGACGAGCAAAAACCTCATATCCACCCAGAGCCGCTCATCAATCTTCTTTTCGAAGACGGTCTGCAAAATGCCATGCTTGTGCCTTGCTCTTGGCTTCGGGATGATGTTTTGTCGGGTGATGGATGGATCGTTGCTGTTGCTGGGGGTCAAGGGACCGGAGCTGACTTCGGAGGAAGCGGAGATGTTTCGCAAGCTGCAGCCGGCGGGCTTTGTTCTTTTCAGTCGCAACGTGGAAAGCCCGGCGCAGGTGCGGCGGTTGACGGATGATCTCCGGGGTTTGTGTATGGACGATCCGATTTTGGCGATCGATCAAGAAGGGGGGCGTGTGGAGCGGACCAAGGCGATCGCTCCCTCATTGCCCTCGGCAGTCGCGTTTGCTGCGAAGCCGGATGCTGAACAGATTGCGTGGGCGGGAGCGTTGACAGGAGATTTGCTGCGCTTGCTTGGCTTCAATCTCAACTTCGCCCCGGTGTTGGATTTGGATTATTTTCCAGAGTTGCAAAACGGTTTGAATCAACGCTGCTGGGGCAGGAATCCGCAGGATGTGATCAATCGGGCGGGGGTATGGAATCGGTGGATGCGGAAACGCGGCGTTTTGGGTTGTGGAAAGCATTTTCCCGCCTGTGCGCGGGCAAAGTCCGATCCGCATCATGATCTCCCCGTTTCAGATGCGACGCTGGATGAGATGATGAAAGAAGATGTCATACCGTATACCGCACTCATGCCGGAGTTGGACGCGGTGATGCTCGCACATGTGTGTTTTCCCAAAGTGGATCCGGATTACCCGGCATCGCTTTCAAAACGCATCATCACCCAATGGCTTCGCGGGCAGCTTGGTTTTGATCATCATCTTGTTTTAACCGATGATCTCGATATGGGTGCCATAGGCAAACGCTACGGACGCGGCGAGGATGTGAAACTGGCGATTGCCGCGGGCAATGATCTGGCCATGATCTGTCACCAAACGGAAACAGCCGGGATCGCGGCAAAAGCCATGGCAGAGCTGCCGATCTGGCAACGCGACGAAGCGCGCGCACGTCTCGACCGTTTCAGGAAAAAAATGTCGGCGCCATTGGTATGGTCGGATACGAAGTGGCGAGAGACGTGTGAGAAAATTTCGGAGGTCGCGGCAAGCACACCTGAGCCTTCAGCTGCGGATGAACGGAGTGCGGTGACAGGGTATTGATGACCTGAATTTCAAAGAGGCTTTGTCCGAAGTATCGCCCGGTCTCTGCTTGTTGTGTCTGCAGACATGAACTTGAGGATTTATCGGCGCAAACCATTGCTGGTAAAAGATGGAGTGGCGGAAAAAGGCCCGTGTGTGTCAGAGAGTTGAAATGATTTTACGGGCTGGGGCAGGTGACTGAGAGACAGGGTGAAGTGGCCAACGATTGCATCAGCGCGGGTACTATGTTCATATGGATACGTGATTGGTTTTTTGCCTCTTCCGCAAAATCTGTGGGTTGAACTGGCATCCGAGCGCTGTGTAGCTGCGAGAAGTTCTTGAAAGTTGTCCACAACAGACC
>JBIKNX010000280.1:0-2634 GCA_044358435.1 Luteolibacter sp. | reverse complement strand
CGGCCTACCCGAAGAGGCTGAATTACTCCTGAGTGGATAAAACCACCACGCTTAACGACGCACAAAATGAAAAATCAAGCTCCTCAGCCAATGAGGCTTAAAAAACACGCCCATTTTCCTTTTTAGGATTATCCCTTGATTTCAACGCCGCATCTGACCCCAATTACTGACCCCAATTATATTCCCCGAGGGAACATCAGAGGGAGGGACCCAGCTGCGCTGGGAGGCACCCGGACTGGATGCAGCATTACCCCGCGCACGTCACATGTTCCCGCAGGACTTAGCAGCTCACGTGATCAGCTGCCAGCGGGATGCCTGGCGGTGCGGAGCGACAATCTTCAGGGAGTTGCGACGGGATCATGGAGACTGCTTGTTAATGGGTGGATTTGGGTTTTCGGGCTTTCAGCCAAGCCACGAGCGCCAAAACAAGGATGGCGATGGAACTTGCGATGAGCCATAGCCGGGTTTGTGTAGATTGTTTTGGTTCAGATGATTGATCCGAAACAGATGTCGCCTTTGGTTTCCGCCGCTCAAGTCTTTCAGCATCTTGAGATGATTGCTCTGACGAATCGGGTAGTGCTTCCTCTCTGGGTTTTGGTGCTTTGTATGAACCGCTGATGACGAGAACGGCATGCTCCAGCGCTTCGATTTCACGAAAATCCGCGCCGGTTTCCTTCTTTTTGATTTCTAGAAGTTTCTTCAACAATGGCAATGCTTCGTTTGCCTCTATTCCAAGATGTTTCAGTTGCTCACATGCCTCACCGTCGATGACTCCTGAGGAGTTATATGAATTCTCAATGATCTTAATAAAAATCGGAACTGATTCCACAAGCCCCCATTTACCTGCGTTGGTGTAAGCTAGCGTTTCTGGAGGGGCACCCTTAGCTATTTCTTCCAAATCTTTTGTTAGTTTTTCGCGTATTTCAGGATTTTCCCATTTCATGCCGAAAAGGGTATCAAGCGCCGTTCCGGCCGTGGGAGCCTCCTTATCGTTTGCAAGTCGAAGCAGCAGGTCCTTTGATTCCGGAGTGGGAGCTAAATAGGTATTCAAAACAGCGCCGTAGAACCGCTCATGCTTATTATCGGATAGTGCCAGTTCGCTTGCAATGGTCCGTGCAGGCTCCACGGCATTCCTGATTTCCGATAGCATCCACGGCGGCATTGCCCAAACATTGGGCCGGTTTCCGGCCAATTCATGGTGCAATTCCTTGAGATCATTGAGTTGGTAGCCTCGCCCGCCCTGCTTCTCATCGAGCAGCTTGCCAACGGCCGAGGAAACGGCATCCAGCCGTAAGATGTCATCTTCACCATGGGCGAAAACCGACATGCCCAACATGATCAGAGATAATAGTAATTTCATGGTATGTCTCCTGTTGCTGTGGTCACAGTTACGTCAGCACCAACAGGCTCCGGGAATAGATCTTCGGGCGTTCTTCCCAAGGGTATGGGATCGTATTTATAAATTTCAGAGCCGAGTTCATCGCCGCCATTTCCATCCGAATCTCTGACATAAATTTCATACGCGGGGAAGGCATCTTGCTTGTTTCCCAGCAACAGCCATTTCGGAGCGAGCACGTTGCTGTTGTTAACGGTAATCGCCAGGCTGAAATCCCAATCGATCGCGGGCGAGGGATTCACAATCGGATTATCTGCGGAACCTTCGAACTTGAACCGGACCCCATTATTTTGAGGTCCATAGCGTTCGACCGTTAAGGACGGATCAAGGATTCCGGTGGTTCCATCCCTGCCGCTGTGGGTTACAATTGGCTGGGGCAAAAGTCGGTTGCTGGTTGAGTAACCAGAATCAGGATCCGTAACGCTACCATTCTTCAGATAGTTGAAGGATTCACCGATTGCATCCTTGACCGTTTCATCCTTTATTCCGTCTTGGTCAAGCTCCTTGAAAGGAATGATGGTGAGCTGTGAATGAGCGCGCGAAGCAGTTCTTTTTACATCTACGTCGACTGTCGGATTCTGTAAGAATTTATTTTCAAAAGTCCTATCGTCACCTGCTGCGATTTTTCTCCGGTATGTAAGAGCAGGTGTCATCGGCGGAATGCTCACCACATCCCAATGTATGGGATGAACCGCAGGGAAATCGGTCCATTGGATTGGGATGAACACATTCAGCCAAACATCGAATTCCGCTTCAACGACCGTGCAATATACGGTCTCAGCGGCTGTGACAGCGCCGCCTATGACAGCCTGCAGAATGATCGCCTCAGCCCCGACGGAACCGCTTTTCTTCAACCCTTCGAAGAACAGCTCGGTTTCCACAGCAGGATCAAATTCCGTCGATTCACTCACGACCGCCTGGGTCCTTGCTGCATCTTTCCACAGCTTGAACTTATCCCCTCCGGAAAACTTCACCTTGTATTTCATCCCGGCAATGACGGCACCTGCCCGTATCACAAGCTTGGTGACAGGCGTTTCCTCATCCCGCCTGACGGCAATATAGCCGCCTTTGGCCGCATCGTGTTGGTCGGACTCCGCCAACTCCCCCGTTGCGGGGTGAACGATGTCTAAGTCCACCGGCAGGAGGTTTATTTGCGGGTGGGGGCGCGGAGATGGGCGGCGGTGCCTTGGTTGGTGGCGCGGCCGTTTTCTTGTTCTGGGTTTGTCTAGGACTTGAAC
>JBIKNX010000107.1:0-9202 GCA_044358435.1 Luteolibacter sp. | reverse complement strand
CAAGTATGAGCAATTGTTTCACATCGCGGAAGATCCGCTGGAAGAGAACGATCTGGCGAAAGATCCGAAGCATGCGGAAAAGCTCAACGAGATGCGCGCGCGGTTCAAAGAGCTGAAAGAGGCGGCGAAGTAGTTGCCTCCAAAAGGACCGCGCGAGTCCACTCGCGCTTGCTCAGAATGCGCGACTGGAGTCGCGCGGTTCAAATTGACATTTTCGAGGGACAGGAATGTCCCTTCTCCTCAGTTGCCTAACAATCTTTTCAACCGATTCTTCACACTGACTTTTCCCACAGCGGAGAGCCGATCCACGAAGAGGATGCCGTTGAGGTGATCGATCTCGTGTTGGAGGGCGCGGGATAGCAGGCCGTCGGTTTCAATGACGAGAGTTGTGCCGTCGAGTTGTTCCAGCGTCGCTTTGACAGCTGCGGGCCGGCGGACTTCATAGCGGATGCCTTCGATGCTCAGGCAGCCTTCGAAATCGATTTCCTTTTCTTGCCCGAACTCAAGCTTCGGGTTGATGAAAACGAGCGGCATGATTTCGGAAAGTTCCGCATGTTTGCCGTTCACTTTGAGATACGAAATGCATTCCGGATCATGCGAGACGTCAATAACCGCGAGCTGGAGATCGATCCCAACCTGGGGTGCCGCGAGACCGACCCCGTTCGCATCAACCATGGTCTCGATCATGTTTTGCGCGAGCTCATGGATCGCGGCGTCAACCTCAGCGACCCGACGGCACTGTTGGCGCAAAACGGGATCGCCGTACTGGACGATGGGTAAAAGCATCGTTGGAAAAATGACGGATCAGGTAGGTTGCTCACCGCGAGCCATGACAACTTTGCCGGTGCGGACGGTTTCGATGATTTCGTATTGCGAAAACATCGCGACGGCGGCATCCACTTTCGGGCTGTCGCCATGGATCATGACCACCATCGAACTGGGGGTGAGATCAACGGTTTTACCACCGAAATGCTCGGTGATCTGCAAGGCTGCGGAGCGTTCATCCTTGGAGCAGAGGATTTTGATCAGGATCATTTCCTTGGTGACCGAGTCCATGCTGGTGTGCTCGAAGCAATGGATGACATCAATGAGTTTCCCGACCTGTTTGATGATCTGATCGAGGCCTGCCGGATCGCCGGAGATGCCGATCGTCATGCGAGAGAAGGAGGGATTGCGGCCTTGGGATACGACGAGGGAGTCGATATTGAAACCGCGGCGTGAGAAGACCTGGCAAATGCGCATCAACACACCCGGCTGGTTGTTCACGAGGATGGAGAGCGTGTGACCGGAACCGCTGGAGGTGATTGCGACGGGAGTGTCTGTAGTGGTGATGGTTTTCATCTGAAAATCTGATTGGATTGAATTTTGTTAGATCACGTGGAACCGACAGGCTTTGCCATGCGGGTTTTCGGCGCTTCGACAATCATGTCTTCGAGGGCGGCGCCGGCAGGAATCATCGGGAAAACGTTGTCCGTCTTCACGCATTCCGCGTGGATGAGGATGGGTCCATCGTTATAAGCGAGGGCTTTTTCCAACTGCTTGGTGACATCCGCCGGACGTTTGATGTAAACGGAAGGAATGCCGTAAGCGGCGGCGAGTTTGCAGAAATCCGGGTTTCCAACGAGGTCCACACCGGAGGTGCGGTCTTCATAGAACAGTTCCTGCCACTGACGCACCATGCCGAGGTAATGGTTGTTGAGCACCACAATCTTGATCGGAAGCTTGTGGATCGCCGCGGTGGCAAGTTCGAACAAGGTCATTTGGAAACCACCGTCGCCGGAAATGGAGATGACCGTTTTCTTCGGATGTGCGAGTTGCGCGCCGATGGCCGCCGGAAAGCCGAAGCCCATGGTTCCCGCGCCGCCGGATGAGAGCCAATGATAGGACTCGTGGTTTTTGTAAAACTGCGCCGCCCACATCTGATGCTGGCCAACGTCGGTGGAGACGATCGCGTTGCCTTCGGTCAGTTCATAAAGCTCGTCAATGACCTGTTGCATCCGCAAACCGCCCTGCTTCTTGTAGCTCAATGGGAATTTCTTTTTGTAACCATTGAGCTTCTCATTCCACTCGGGATGTTTGACTTTGGAAATTTTCTCGTTGATTTCTGTTAGAGCCGCCTTCGCGTCACCGACGATCATCACATCCGGCTTGATCATCTTCGCCTCCTCGGCGGGATCGATGTCGATGTGGATGATCTTCGCGTCTTTGCAGAATTTGGCCGGCTGACCGATGATGCGGTCGTCGAAACGCGAGCCGACGTTGATGAGAAGATCGCACTCGATCATCGCTTTGTTTGCGTAGGCGGTGCCGTGCATGCCCAACATTCCAAGCGAGAGCGGATGGTTTTCCGGGAAAACTCCTTTGCCAAGCAAGGTGCTGGTGACCGGGCAATCCAGGGTTTCCGCAAGATACATGAGCTCTTTGTCCGCACGGGCGATCATGCAACCCTGACCTGCGAGAATCACCGGACGCTTGGCACTCGCGATGAGATCTGCGGCGGCTTTTACGGATTTCTTGCAGATCTTGAAGTCACTCGAAGGATCGTAACCGGGAAGATTGAACGTCGGGTTCATATCCCCGCTGAAAGGTCCTTGCGAAATATCTTTCGGAACGTCGATGAGCACCGGGCCCGGCCGACCCGTGGTGGCGATGTGATACGCCTCACGGGCGATGCGTGGCAGGGAGTTGGTGTCTTTGACCAACCAGTTGTGTTTCACGACAGGAATGGTGATGCCGAAAATATCGGCTTCCTGGAAAGCGTCTTTGCCGAGCATCCATGTCACGGTCTGGCCGCAGATCACGATCATCGGGACGGAATCCATCATCGCGGTCATCAGGCCGGTGACGGTGTTTCCCGCACCCGGACCGGAAGTCACTAAAACCGCTGCGGGTTTTCCGGTCGCACGAGCATAGCCATCCGCCATGTGCACTGCACCTTGCTCGTGACGGACCAGAATGAACTTCATCTTGGTCTTGATGGTTTCAAGGGCATCGAAGATGGGAATGGCCGCACCGCCGGAGTAACCGAAGATGTATTCGATACCGAGATCGTCGAGCGTTTTGATAAGGGCTTGCGCACCGTCGAGTTGTTGCTTGCTCATAAAATTGGAAATGGAAGGGCAAGTTGGATAATTTTGATTCAAAATACAATCGAAAATTGAAGAAATTTTCATAACTTAGGCAAATCCACTGACGTCATTCGTTAAAAAACGCGATTTTTTGGATAAATCTCATATTTTGCGCGATAGACCTGAGTCGTTACGATTCTCGCCGCATCCCAATTGCGTTTGGTGGTTTCATGCGCTACCTATGCGGCGGATGATACAGTTTTCCTTATTTCAGATTCCGGTTCGCGTGCTTCCCTGGTTTTGGATCACCTTGGCTTTGATTGGCGGGGCGCTTCGCGCGGACTCCAAGGAAGCGCTGTTCAAGTTGCTGCTTTTCATGTTGGCGGGATTCATTTCCATCCTCGTTCATGAGCTCGGCCATGCGCTGACGGCAAAACATTTTGGAAAACGCGTGGAGATCGTGCTGCAAGCCTTTGGCGGATACGCGGCCTACAGCGGTGGTGGACGTTTGAGCAAATTACAGAACATCGCGATCACGGCCGCCGGACCGGCGTTACAGATCTTGTTGGGTGTTGCGGTATGGTTTCTGGTCGCGCACCTGGACGGCCTGAGCGAACAGGGACGTTATTTCTTCACGATCCTCCATGTGATCAGCTTCATGTGGGCGCTGCTCAATCTTTTGCCCGTGCTACCTCTGGATGGCGGGCGGTTGCTGGAAACCATGCTTGGCCCGGAGCGGATTCGACTGACTCTTCAAATCTCCATCGCCGTCGCGGCAACCATCGCGGTTCTGGCTCTGACATTCAATCTCGGCATCCTTCTGCCTGTTTTCATGGGTATGATGGCCTACGAATCCTACAAGGCACTCAAACAGATCTCCTGGAGATGAAAAGGGCGCTTTGAGTGGGAGTCATGGGCAGCAAAACTCCGGCCATTTGCTTCACAATGCCTGGCGTGCCTCGATTCGAGGATTGGCATGTGATGGAAAATGACGCGGATTACTTCGCCGGAGTGAGCGTGAATTCCTTGATGGTGACGCCACGGCTGCCATCGGTAATTCGGAACTCGAGGGTATTGGATCCGTTTTTCAGGGCAACCGGGATGGGCTCGGTGGTTTGCCAGAGGCCGATGGTGTAGGGCGCCGCTTGTTCGACAGGCTGGCCGTCATTCAGGGTGAATACGAACTTCTGGCCGGTCTGGGCGGTGGCGACCTTGGCGGTCAGCAGGTAATTTCCTGTTCGGGGCGCTTTGATCTTATACTCGGTTTTGAAGCCGCCGAAGGCGTGAATCTGCATGCCGCCCGAGAACGAGCGCATCGTGGCGGATTTGCCGGATACCGCTTCGTGGGCGACGGAGGGGATGGTGATGCCACCATCTTTTTCGCGGATTTCACGATCGGCTTTGGCAGCAGCCTCGGACTCGAGTTTCTGCTCTTTTTCGTTGGCCTCACTGAGTTCCTGGCCGAGCGCTCCGAGGTCGGGAGCATTTGCGGCGAGCGTGCGGGACTGATAAAGGGCGACACGGCTCCAGAAGCCACCCTCGACATTCCGGCGCAGGCTGTAAGCCGGTTCGTCGAGAATGCGACTGACCATTTTCGCACGCACGATTTTCATATAGTCTTCCTTATGGGCGCGGGCTTGGGTTTCCAACAGGAATTCGGATCCGTTGAGGTGCACGTCGTCCTTGTCCCACCAACTGTGCGGGAAGCCGGCACCGAGGTTGACCACCCAGCCTTTCGGCGTCCAATGACTGAGGGCGGCGTGGGCTTTTTGAGTGACCCCCCAGGTCGGGATCCCGAAAGAACGGAGAATGAAACGACCAAAGAACGCTCTGCGTCCGCAGACCCCGCCATTGCGGATGATATTCTGGTGCTGGTGATTCTGAGGATCGTCATATTTCACATTCTGCGAACCATAGGGCACCTCGCTCCGGACGCTGGAGACATAGCGCCAGCCATAATCCCCGCCATAGATGTGATCCGGGCGGTAGGTGCGCAGCATTTCACGGCCCCATGAAAGGATTTCGTCAGGGTCTTCACTGTTCACGACGAAGCGCATCTCCCATGCGGAGAGACTTTTGAAAGCGAGATCCAGTTCGCCGCCCAAGAAGGCTTTTTCATAATGCAGATAACGCTTTACGGGGTGAACATGAGTGGACTGATCCTTGACGTTGGGGCTGTTGTTCTGGGTGACAGGGCGGGCGTGCTCGAGACAAGTGGCCAGCGCGAGGCGGCGCAACACCCCATCCTTCGCCTGCGGACTGACTTTTTGGATGACGGAAAAAATCTTCATCGCCTCGCCGAATTTTCCAAAGCGGGCGCCACCGGCCTCCATCATCTCTTTCATCAAGGCCTCATTGGCCAGCAACTGCTCCACCAACGCGACGTTTTCCGTGCTTTGCTCACCGAATTCAGCGAGTCCTTTCGGAGTCGCCGCAGTGAGCACAAAGGCTTTGGCGAGTTTCCCGTCCAGTTTGTCGCTATCGAGGAAGGAACTCATGGATCCCATCAGGCTTTTGGCGGCGGCGGCCTCGCTGGCTTGGGCCTGAGCCAATGCGGCTTGGGCCTTATCGTGCGCTTGCTTGAGGGGGACCTCATCAGCCTTGGCTTTTTCATAGAGCGCCGTGCGTTCCTTGAGAGCGGCCTCGCCATCCGCGAGGTTTTTGCGGGCAGCGGCGAGTTGGCTTTCGGCGGCACTCTTTTCCGCCGGAGTTTTGGCATTTTTCAGCGCTGCCTGAGCCGCTGCGATTTCCTGATTCGCGCCGCCGATCCACTTGCCCTTGGCGTGGTCGATCAGTGCCTTGGCGGAAGAGATCTGGCCGAGTCCCTTCTGCGCGGCATCCGCTTTGGCCGATGCTTCGTTGAGCACCTTCGTCGCGCTTTCAAGATCCGTCACGATCTTGGCTCCGACCTTCGGCAATGCGCGGGATATTTCCTGTTTCAGAGATTTCAAATCGGAATTGAACTCGGACTCCAGCTTCTTGCCATGATAGGGTTTCTCGTCCTTGGGAGGCCAGACATCCGGCAGGTCCTTGAGATTCAATGCGCCGGATGCGGGTGAAGCCGTTGTGGTTGCCGCCTTGTTGCCATGCTCCTCGAAGTAGGCCTTGAGATAGTCGATGTCCGCCGCGGAGAGCTTGTCTTGGGAAAACTTCATCACCTTGCCACCGGTCAAGGTCACGCCGACCGCGCCAGTAGCCGGATCATAGGAAAGGAATTCGCCTTCGAAGGTCTTGGCTCCATCGGCGCTGGTCCAGGTTCTGGCGTGGGCCCCGGTAAGGAGCAGGCTGGTGAGGACGGCCAGGGTCAAGCGGCCGGAAGCCAGCAAATGGGTCGATTTGTTTTGCATGGTTGGTGGGTGTTTTTTTAACGGGCGGTCTGTCGTTCTATTTGGCCAGCAGCTCGACCATCGCCTTGCCCATTCCTTCGCCGACGTTCATGTAAGTCTCGGCATTGCCGCTGTAGTGGCTGCCGCTGCTTCCTCCATTGGCCACAGGTTGCGTAAAGAACACCGCAGCCTGATCCTTGAATTCCGGTGACTCGGCGAAGGCAAACATCCTCTGGGAAAGAGGTGCGTTCTTGTCGTGTTCACCCAAGGTGGCGCAAACAAACTTGGCATTGGGCGCATTAAAATCTTTTTTCAGGTCCTTGAAGAGAAACGCCAGGTTCTTGTCGTAATTCTCAATGCTCCCCTTGCCCGCCTCAGCATTTCCTTGCCACCAGAAAAAGCCCGCAACTTCGAATTTCGTGGCGCCGGGATAATAGGTGGCCAAATCTTTAAGCGCGGTTTGAGCGGCCCCCACGTCTTGGTCATACTGCAAACCTGCATACCAGCCACCATTTTTTGTTTTGGCTTCTTCACTGACTTTCCGATTCGAGCTCTCCGAATCGCCTTGGTATGATTGACCGTTTTTTCCAGTGCCTACCGCGCTGGGCGGCAACAAGTCCCAGCCCAAAGCGCGATTGCCCACGCACGATTTCAAGATCAGAACCGGAGCGTCAATGACATGACCCAAATAATTCCCGATGCCGATTTCTGGGCCCAGTTTCCCGCTGCCATTCCCATTTTCAGCTGTTAACCAATCATTGTATCTGAGCTGGGCCATGCAGAAAAAGGTGTTGCGAACATCCTTCCTTACGTTCCAGTTCCCTCCATCATCGACCAAGTAGGGATATTTTTGAGCCGCAACCCCTTTGAGTTGGCCTGCGTTTCCGAAGCCCAACATGTTGGATTGACCCATGAGAATGAAGACCTGCACCGGCTTTTTCATATCAGCTTCTTTGCCATCGGTATCCGGCAACACATCGGGAAGCGCTTTGACATTAAGGTTCGCCCCCGCCTTGCCCGCCGATGACTGTGCAGGAGCGGCGGGAGTCTTCTCTGCGGGAGGAGCCTCTACCTTGCCTTGCTCCTTGAGGAAGGTGATGTCCGCGGCCGAGAGCTTGTCTTGGGAAAACTTCATCGCCTTGCCACTGGCCAACGTCACGCCGACCGCGCCGGTAGCCGGGTCATACGATAGCAAATCGCCTTCGAAGGTCTTGGCACCGTCGGCGCTGGTCCAGGTTCTGGCGTGGGCTCCGGTGAGGAGCAGGCTGCCGATGGCGGAAAGGAGCAAGCCGTTGGAGAAGAGGTGCTTGGGTCTGTTTATCTTCATGGGTTTTGATGTGTTAACTTCATAGTGATGGAGTGAGGGCGTGGGGTCAAGTGCGGGGGCGAGGATTTGGAGTTCGGGCTCATCTCAGACGGATGATTTCATTCGGATTTCATGGGTTGCCAATCCAGCCAGAGCAGGGGTTGTGTGATTGCGATGTTTCGGCGGATCTCGGCCTCTCCGGGATCCGGGGAAAGGCGTTTCCACAAATCGATGTATTCCGGCTTTTCTAGCGCGATGCCGATGCCGCGGCCTTCGCTGCATATCGATCCTCGCCGGTCACCCGATACGCGGCTGCCAACGCAGCAACCCCATCACGCAACCGATTCATACAGTCGCGGTGGGCCGTGAATTTTTCCGGATACGATTCACCATCCCGTCGAATGAAAGGCAGGCCATCCGGCTTGGATGGATCCGGCCACCAGTAATCCCCGTTTGAGTAAAAATCATTCTTTCCGCCCCCGCTCAATTTCGCACGAAACTCGGTGATCGTGATCGGTTTCGCATCCAACGCGGCATTGGCGGCTTTCAAAATACGCTCACGGTCGATGGCCGCCACATCAAGCGCGGCAGCGGAAACGACGAAGCACAAAAAAACAGCCAATAAAATTCTCATCCTGATAAAAAATTCATCACTCATTCCAAACGATCACCCGCTTCGCTTTCATGTCCTTCATCCTAGGATATCGACTGCGGTTCATTCCACAAAAGTTTTCAGTGATCTTCATGCCTGGTCCAGGATCTGACATACTCGATGCTGAACGTGGCGGGTAGAGACGCCTTGTCCGGAAGTCCGAACCATTCCGGGAAGGTCTCGCTGTCAAAGTTCATGTGCAGGGGTTGATGCCAGTGCGTGTTTTTCATCTCGTGCACCACCTTACCGTCCACCCACCACTTGATCACATCCTTGTTCCATTCCAAGGCGTAGATGTGGTAGTCATCGACCATCTGGAACGGCGGGATCCATTTCGTGCCTTTTTGCCAGTGCTTCTTTTCCGTGGGCGTGCGGAAGACGTGGACGGTCATGTTGTAGGAATTATGCCATTTTCCTCCGGCGCCACAGATTTCGAACACATCGATCTCGGTCCATATGTCCTTTTCCTCGCGATAGAACCAGAAGGCGCTGGAGGCCTGAGATTTCATCGGGCGGCATTTGATCTCGTAATACCCATACAGGGCCAAGGCCGTGCTCTTGACGGCCGCGGTAGTGAAGGTGTGGAATTTCTTATCCGGGTGCTTCGGGTCTTCCACACGGGCCGTGAGGTGGAGCTTGCCGCCGCTGACGGAAACGTTGTTCTTTGAAAAAAGGCCGGGATAACGGCCCAGCCATCCCGGATTGTGATCATGCCATTTTTTTGGGCTCTTCAGCAAAATTTGTGGGTGAACTTCGGCTCCGGTAGTTTCCCAAGTGTATGAAACAGAGTGGTTTGTAGCAATTCGAAGCTGCGGTAGCCGTAGGCTTTTCTCATGCACAGATTGATCCG
>JBIKNX010000279.1:0-2650 GCA_044358435.1 Luteolibacter sp. | reverse complement strand
GGCATTGGCGCGTTTCGCCACTACGATCCATCTGGGCGATTACGTCTTGCTCGGAAAAGGCGAAGAATCCACAGGTGGCAGACGGCGCCTTTCCACCTTGGCCGATGCGTTCGAGTCTCTGGTTGGCGCGGTTTATATGGATACGGGTCTGGAATCCGCCAAAGAACTCATTCTCAGGCTTTTTGCGGATGAAATCAAAGGCATGGTCGACAGCCCGGACGAGCGGAACCCGAAAGGCGAGCTCCAGGAATCCCTGCAAGCCATCCATCCCGTCGCGCCGGTCTACCGGATCGTGGGAGAAAGCGGACCGGATCATCGCAGGGTATTCCAGGCCGAGGTGACCTGGCAGGACAAACTGCTCGCGACCGGCAAGGGAAAGAGCAAAAAAGAAGCCGAAGCCAGGGCTGCGGCGGAAGCATTGAGGCTGCGTGGCTGGGAAAGTATCGTTTAACCGCGAATGGACGCGAATAAACGCGAATCGAATTACAATCCTGATGTAATTCTGTTCGGAAATGAAGTTCATCGCTCTCCAAAACTCGCTTCATCTTCCTTACCTAATCATTTCTAAAAATTCGCGTCCATTCGCGTCCATTCGCGGTTACTCGATTTGAAATGTCACTGCCAGTTGAGTTTAAGGTTGCGAGTTGGGTGTAACTGCGTTTGTTTTTTCCTGCTGTCAGGGGCCGTGGAGGTTTGGCAAGCGAACCCCGCCAGGCCTTAATCGGAGCAACGGTAGTTTGTCCATTCTTGCCGCGGTTCCCTGGCGGCACTTTTTTGCTATCCGAGAGCCGCGCCTGCGGTCGGCTTAGACTTTTGCCAACCCGTCAAAGTATTCTCCCTCGCGTCACGTCACCTTGTTTTGACAGGAAATTTCAATGCGTTAGCCTCTTCCTCATGAATCGGAGATCTTTCGTCGCCAAATCAGCACTCCTCGGAATGGGAATGGTAACGGGCGGCAAAGCGATAAGCGCCGGGCAAGCGGCCACGCGGGAGATCGCAGTGTTCACCAAGTTTCTTGAAAAACTACCGTTCGATGAACTCGCGGCAGCCCTTGCGCCGCTGGGTGTGGCGGGCTTGGAAGCGCCCTTGCGGAAAGGTGGCCATATCGAGCCTGAGGACATGGTTGAAAAATTACCGGCGTTTGTAGAGGCTCTCGCCAAAAAAGATCTCGGGGTTTTGATCATGGCATCCAGCATAGATGGCGTTGATAAAAAGGGATTGGCGGAGAAACAACTCCGCTCAGCGGCGAAGGCCGGGATCAAACGGTATCGTCTACAGCATCTGAAATACGATTTATCCAAGCCAATCAAACCCCAGATAGCCAACTTCAAGGCACAGCTTGCGGATCTCGCCGTGCTCAATAAGGAAATCGGCATCCAGGGGCTCTATCAAAACCACAGGGGTCGTGACTATGTCGGCGGTCCGATCTGGGACATGGTGGCCATGTTGGAGGAAATCGACGTCAAGGATCTTGGCATGGCATTCGACTTCGCCCACGCAACCGTTGAAGGTGCCAATGCATGGGAAATGAATTTCCATTTGGCGCGGCCGCACATCGGTGCCGTGTATTTCAAAGACTACAAACTTGTCGGCAAGCAGTGGCAGCCATGTCCCATGGGAGAAGGCGCGGTCAATCCGCTTGCGGGACAACTCGTCTCACGGAAACTGCCCGAGGATATCCCCATCTCGATCCACATCGAATATATCGGTGGCGGAGATATCGTCGCGAAGACCGTTGCGGCGATGAAAGCGGATCTTGCGACGGCAAGGAAATGGCTCGGGTGATTTCAAGATCGGGCGGCAGCCATTCGTTTCGTTCTTTTTCTACGATAGATATAGTAGAAGAACCCGGTGATAAGAAGGATCGGCGCTAAAATCCCCCCGCATATCATCAGCCACGGGATAGGAAGCGGCATGATGAAGGATTGGTTTACCGGATTGCGAAGGGCGCTTGCGAGCGGGGTGGTCCAGATGAGGGTCTTGCCGGAATCTCCGATCGTATCGGCATTGTGCGAAGTCGCAGCCCTTGGAAGATGGATGATGGTGGTCAGGTTGCGGCCTCTGAGTTGATCACTCGGGATAAACATGGATCCGGGGATGGAGCGGGTGAGATCGATCCGGCGTTGCAGTGCGACATTCGCGCCCCGGAATTCCATGTTCGCATGCCCTATCAGGGCGGCGGCCGCAGCGGGCAGCTTTTCAGAGCCGGAACCTGAAGTCAGATCGACGAGATCGAGCGCGTTATCGAAAGTCATGGTGATGTCGATTTTCAACCGACCCTCGCTCACAGCTGTCTCAACCGAATGACTCGTGATGGCTGGGGTGGCGTTCAAATAATCCGTAATCAGCGACCGGATGCCGTTTTCTCCGCCGTGGATTCCGGCAGCTTGTAAGGGCATTATCATTCTGACCTTTGCTTTGCCGGAAGCATCCGGGCTCAACCAGACTTCTTCATGGCAATCAAGACATGAGCCAAACAGCAGCGCGGCGAGACAGGAGATGAGAAGACGGAGCATGGGAATAGGTCAGGCAGGCTGATCAGGCGGGTGAAGCAAAATCTCTGCGATTTCGACATCTGGCGGCGCGGATGCTCGTGCCACATTGCAAGGCATCCTGCGCGCGGAGCATTCTGATGCCTGGGGCGGTCAGG
>JBIKNX010000278.1:0-2653 GCA_044358435.1 Luteolibacter sp. | reverse complement strand
CTATGGTGGAAAAGAAAAGAAACCCGCGGTTCAGTTTGAGTTGATCAAATCCCTCGATATTCCCGATGAGGTGAAAGCACTCATCTACCGTGGTAACGCGAATCGCTTGTTCGGATTCGAACAAGCCGCTTTGAAATGATATCCCAAACATGATCATCCGCCGCACTCTCTCCCTGGCACTGGGTTTCAGCTGCCTCTTCACTTGGCTGAATGCGGCAGAGACCCGACCCGCAAGGGTATCACCGTTCCTAACTACCAACTTCCAGAAGTCGTGCTTCAACGCCAGGCTCATTGGCCGGAGTTCAGCCACCTCATGGCTTGATCCTTCTCATCGAAGCTGAAGCCCTTCACTTCCGCACTCACGAAATGATCGATGAGAGCCGGCAGGATCGACGCAACGAAGCTGTCGCTCACCCATGCCAATTTTTTGACCAAATGGTGGTGATTCCGTAGAAATCGAAGTTGGGTAATCATGGAGCCAAGGCTGTCCCAGCCCGGAAAATGGCCGGCTTGTATGAGAATTCCGTTCAATGTCCCGGTGCGAAGCAGATGCAGATCAACGTCCCTCGTGAGCGCCTCAAAGTCTTCCTTCGAAAGCGATTCCTTCGGCTCGATGATGAGGATGTTCTCGTCCTCCAGTATTTGATACATGAGCATACCTGAGAAGATGGCACGTGAATTGAAACGCACAATACGCCCTCTCTAGGCATTGGCCCTACCTGAGCGATCCAACCGCCTACCAGGTGTAGTGAACCTTGTAGGTCACGATCTTTTCCTCATCAGGTTTGAGAGTGACGGGAAATTCGATCGTGTGGCTGTCAAGACTGCGGAAGTCGTCGGACTTCTCCTTGATCTCCCAGTTGTCGAAACGTGAAAGATGCTCGACCACGCGGATCTCGACGGCTTCCTTCTTGTGGTTGCGAAGTTTGATTTCGAACGTTTCGTCCAGCCACTTGTTGGAGCTTTCGGCTTTATAACCGGTGCGGCGTCGCTCGCCGACAAGGTCGAAGGAGTTGCCGAGATAAACGCGGATGGTTTCGTCTTTCGCGGTATGGTCGATGTTGTTTTCACCGGTGAATTGCAACGAGCCATCGTCATCGCGTGAATAGAAACGCAAGCGACCTTTCGGCAACGCCATACCGAGATTATTCTCCTTGCTGTTCTTGAACTCACGCAGCACCCAAACTTTTTTATTGGTTTGGACACCGTATTCGCCTTCACCGCGGTAATAATTCCAATGGCCGTAGTTCATGGTAGCGCCATCATAGACGAAAATTTTCGGTGCTGTGACATCGGTGCCGCGAATGAATTCGACCTGTTTGGTTTCCTGATTCCTCAGCGTCACCGGTCGGCCGATGGTGTAGAGATGAAATTCGTCGAACGCTTTTTCAGTAACAGCCTCATCCATGACCGCACCAGCCATCAGTTGAACCCTCTCATTCCGCGCGAAGCCGTGTTGCGGCTGCACCTTGTTCACATCGCCCGCCATCAGTTTGACTTTGGCGTTTTTGAATGAGTTGCCACTCATGTTGTTGAAAGTCACCCAGCCGACGATGTCGATGCTGTCACCCTTTTCAGCCGCGACAATGTTGTAATCCGATTTCCAACCCAGTCCACCGGTGACGTAAGCAAGTTCGCTGTCAAATTTCACGGCTTCAGGCGTATTGATCATCCAGGTGAGTGTCGGGTTGAGGATGGTGTCATCACCGAGCGAGGGAAAGACCGGCTCGCCAGGCAGGGAAAAACGGAGATTTCCATCCACTTCGATGATGGGCTGGCCGGCACCGCGACCGCCCAGACCGTAACCGCTGCGGATGATTTTTCCGGACACCTTGTGATCGGGTTTGTTAGATTCACGAACGAAGAAGTCGATGGTCTTCCCCTCGTTGAAGTGAAGCATCAGACCCGAGGAAACCGGATCGTTGCGGTAGGCCTGTTCAAGGATCTGGAATTTCACTTTGCCACCGGGATCGCGCAAGATCACCGAATCGGTTTCGGCCATGGCGGTCATGCCGGAGAAGCTGACCTCATTGATACCGGACTTCAGGTCCAGAGAGACCGTATCGCGGACCACGGCGAAGTTCTGGTTGTAGATCGTGAGCGAGGGCGAGGCGGCTAATGCGACGGAAGGCGAAAACACTGCGCTCACGAGCATAACGAGGTATCGGTAGGATGAATGGATCATAGGGTGTTTTGACATGCTTATAAGATAACGCGCTCACCGTCAAAACAATGAAAGAAAATTGGGGAAATCCCTACCCGAAGGCCAATCAAACCAACCGCTTAGACCGGTTTGATCCGTGGACGCGGGTCTGTTTTTGATCCATCACACGCAACGGATACCTGCGCAATCCGATTCAACGTTCTGAAATCCGGCTCCCATCAATCCGCCAACACGAAGCCTTTTCTCGTATGCCTGCAGCGCAATAGCGCGCCTTCCTCGTTGGGATTCCAGTGGTTGGCGTTACCGAAATCGATCGCTTCGGTGACCAGGGTCAGGGTGACGATACGCGGCAACTCAGCGATTAGCTCACGTCCGCCAATCGCGGCATTGGCATAGACGGATACCTCATTGACGCCGCTGCGGTTTTTCATCATCCAACGGTATTGGACATCACGATGATTGAGCGTTTTATAACCTTTTTTTGACAGG
>JBIKNX010000277.1:0-2673 GCA_044358435.1 Luteolibacter sp. | reverse complement strand
TGTCATCTCACTCACTTTCGCGAGCAAAGCCGTGCTGCTGGTATTCATTTTTTCCCAGGATTTCGCAATTTTCGCACGATCTTTCACGGGGGTGATCATCGCCAAACGCGGTGCCTTGCCTTCGTTCACGATTTCCTGTGGAATCCCCGGAAGCGCCGGCATCGCGCCTTTCATGTCCATCAACCATACGGTTTCCTGGCCCATGCCATCCATCAGATCCCCCGCTGCGGCCTGATAGAGCGCAAGCATGTCCTCCCGGAAATCCGTATCGAACAACTTCAGGTATCCCTTCATCTCAAGTAGATCGGGATCTTCGATTTCCAATGCGGAAAAACGGATCGCCATCGCGTAGGCGGTTTCTCCTATCAACTCCAGATACTCCTTCAACTGTCCGTTATAGGCCGCATTACTTGAATAGTTCAGGAAAAAAAGTTGATCCGGATCGTCTCCCAGATGCGCGAGTCGGGTCGGGGCGTTCCAATCCATGGCGCCTTTGTCGTGACCACCGAAGCTGTCGATTTTCAAACCCTCATCCGAATAAGCCACCATGCCGAAAGTGCTGGTCGTCCCCAAGGCAAGCAGGGCTTTTTCACGTTCCGCTAACAGCTGCAACAGCTCTTGGATATCACGCATCTCGACACCTGAAAGCCCCTCACGAAAACCCAATCCGTAACTCGCCATCCCCCCAACCTGCTTGATCACGGTTTGGAGAGCTTCCTGCTCACCGTAGGATACGGTAAGGAGAGGTTTATCCGCAAACTCATCGACGAAGCTCATCTTGTTGTGGGCACCCAGGGACTCCTTTGGATCGGCCACCAACTGAAGGGAGGCCTCATCGCCTCCGACCATCAGCACCACATAGTCTCCTATCGTCCCGGTCGCGAAGACCATGTTTTTGCTGGCCACGGCGGCCAACAAGGCATCCACGGTTTCCGGCTTCATGTTTTCTTCCATGCTCTTGCGGTTTTCCGACATGAGCTCGGCCATTTTCGCTCCGAGAAGTTTATATCCGACGAATCCTGTCCCCGCCGTTCCAATCTCCACAGGCACCGCCATCTCACCCGCCATTCCGAAAAACGCCATGCTCGAGGAAACCATGCGGGCCGCTTGCTCAAGCTCACCCTCTTTCGCACGAAACGCGATATACAACGGAGGAAACGCGGTCTTTTCGATCAACGGCATCCCGGATTCGGGATCCTCCAAAAATTTCATGAACGATTTTTCCTGCATGCCTCCCTGCAGGGACTGGCTGAATTCCTTCATGTCGCCATTCTTCAGCAGGGTTTGAACGGCCTTGCCAACGGCAGCGGCTTGAAAAAATGAAACACGCTCGTTCATTTTCAACAGATGACCCATCTGCGTGCCGGAAGTTTTGCCAAAAGCGATCGTCACTTCCTGACCCAACAAGGTCCAGGCTCCCGAAGCCTCGGCCTTCTCATCTTTCGGAGCCTCACCGGCTTCCTGCGCGAGTTCGTCTTCCGGAAATCCATCCTGTGCCTGATCAAGACCGGCATGAATACGTGATTTTTGCTCGTTCATCAGGCCAACCATTTTCAACGCCTTCATTTTTTCAAAGGAATCCTTCGCTTGATAAACGGACAGCAACATCTCGGTGTCCGCAGGAAGGTATTTCGCAAATCCCGTCTTTGCCGCGCGCTCTTCGGGACTCAAAACAAGCTTCTCCTTCTTCACCTCCTCGGACTTTTTCACCTCGGTCGGAGTCTCCACCTGCGGCGTTTCTGTCGCCCCTCCGGCAACCCCTTGTTTGGGTTTACCCTTACATCCCAAGGTCACGACCGCAAAAAACGCCAGTATACCGAAATAGCTTATTTTCATCGCGGAAAGTAAATCGCAGTATTCCAAACGACTTCAAACCTTAATTCGGATTTTTTAATTCCAAAGCGAAGTGTCGATTTTGCAAACTATGGACTCATCATGCTTGATGTTTGTGGTTTGAAGTTCGAAACTATAAAACTATGCACTCCATGGATCTGTCAGATTTCAGAAAAGAATACTCCGCCAAAGGTCTGCAGCGACAGGATTTGAAAAACGATCCTCTCGAACTTTTCCAACATTGGTTCCAACAAGCGACGAAACTCGATATCCCGGAGCCGAATGCCATGACCTTGTCAACGGTCGCGCCGGATGGTTTTCCGTCCCAACGCACCGTCCTGTTGAAAGCATTTGATCACAAGGGATTCACCTTCTTCACCAACTATCAATCGAGAAAAGCCCGGCACATCGAGAAAAACCCCAAGGTTTGCCTGCTCTTTCCGTGGGTCACGCTGGAACGCCAAATCATCATCCAGGGCATCGCGGAAAAAATCTCCACCGCGGAGTCCCTCAAATACTTCATGACCCGGCCACGCGAATCCCAAATTGGCGCTTGGGTCTCGGACCAATCCGAGGTCATCTCTTCAAAAAAAATCCTCCTGCAAAAATTCGAGGAGATCAAATCCAAGTTCCACGATGGCGAAATCCCCCTTCCTTCCTTCTGGGGCGGTTATCGCGTGATCCCGCATACCATCGAGTTTTGGCAAGGAGGACCGGGCCGCATCCACGATCGCTTCCTCTTCACCCGCCTGGCCGACACCTCTTGGCAGATCGACCGACTCTCCCCATAAATCCCCATAAATCCCCATAAATCCCCATAAATCCCCATAAATCCCCATA
>JBIKNX010000276.1:0-2691 GCA_044358435.1 Luteolibacter sp. | reverse complement strand
AAGTTGTGCTTGGGAGAGAGGAGTCATGAAATCCATGCGACGGGTGTTGATCCACCAGACAATCAAAACGATGAGGAGGCAGCTTGGCAGGGTGATGTAAAAGGGGATTCGCATGAATGCTTGGCGAAAAACTTAGAGAGGGATCTCCGGAATGAAACAAAGAAAAACCCCACCGGCAAAAATATGCGGGTGGGGCGAGAGTTTTGCGGGATGATTTTGGAAATCAATCGGCGCTCTTCACGAGGAGAGCGCGTTTGCCAACACGGCCGCGAAGGTAATGAAGTTTGGCACGGCGGACTTTGCCTTGGGTGACAACTTCGATTTTGGCGATACGCGGGGTGTGGAGAGGGAAAACGCGCTCGACACCTTCGCCGTAAGAGATTTTACGAACGGTGAAAGCCGAGTTGATGCCGCTGCCACCTTTTGCGATCACGATGCCTGCGAAAATCTGGACGCGCTCTTTTCCGCCTTCAACCACGCGGCAATGGACTTTGACGGTATCGCCAACATTGAATGATGCAACGTCTTCCTTGAGTTGCTCCTGTTCGATTTTCTTGATGATGTCCATGATCGTATATGCGGAAAAAGGTTGTGGTATGGTTGGTGCGGCGGTTTACCGAACACGCGGGGCGAGATGGCTAGGGGATGTGTGGGGGTTTTGCAAGGCTGAAGTTTAAAATTACCTATAATTTTGGGATTTTTGTCGGTAAATCGGGGCGAATGATGCGTGCGGGCAAATTTACCACGGAGAAGGGGAGGAAACGGAGTTCACGGAGCAAGATTCCCTTAATATCAAATATCTTCTATCCAATTACTTTTTATAAACGGTGCTCGGGTCGAATGAGAGGTCGGTTTGGGTGAATTTCAGTGCGGCGGGTGTGCCGGGGACGATTTTCCGGTAGAAACAGGAGTCGCGGCCGGTGTGGCAGGCGCCGGCACCGATTTGATCGACCATGAGAATGAGTGCGTCCTGATCGCAATCCGTGCGGATTTCGATGATTTTTTGGGTGTGTCCGGAGGTTTTGCCCTTGTGCCAAATTTCCGATCGCGAGCGTGACCAGTAGACGGCCTCACCGCATTCCAGCGTTAATTTGAGGGATTCCACATTCATGTAGGCGAGCATCAGCGGTTCTTTGGTCGATGCGTCGACGGCCATGGCGGGAATCAAGCCATCGGCATCGAATTTCGGCGCGAAATCCGTGGATTCTTCGATTTGGGCTTTGTCTTTGCGATCGGAAAAGGGATTGGGTGAAGGCATGGCGGGGAACGTAGTTTTCGGTTGGCAAACTTCAATGGGAAACATCCGGCTTAGGAACCGAGAGCTTGCAGGCGTTCCAGAAGCGGCGGGTGGGAGTAGTCGAGAACGACGCGGAGTTTGTGCGGTGCGGGGTGTGAGAGGTGATCGGAGGAAAGCTTTTTGAGTGCGATGGAGAGCGCTTGGGGCGTGCCGGTGGCTTTCGCCGCGTAGGCATCGGCTTCGAACTCGTGTTTGCGAGACCATGCGTTGGCCAGAACCGTGAGGAGTTTTGAGGCGGGTTCGAGGAGGATCATGAAGAACACGAGACCAGTGTGGGTGGAAATCGTTTTTACGAAAAACGCATCGTGAAGGAGGCGGGCGAAAGTTCCGTTTTTGTCTGTGGCGAGGCCGATGAGAAAAAAGATCAGAGCCATCTGGAGGATGCCGACGAAAAGCCGTTGTTTGATGTGGCCAAGGCGGAAGTGGCCGATTTCGTGGGCGAGGATGGCGAGGATTTCCGGGGTGGTGGATTTTTCGATCAATGTATCGAAGAGGGCGATTTTTTTATGTTTTCCGAATCCGGTGAAATAGGCGTTGGCCTTGGTGGAGCGTTTGGAGCCATCGATGATGAAAACGCCTTCCAATGGAAACCCGCAGGAAGAACCGAGTTGTTCGATTTTGGTGCGGAGCTCGCCTTCCGGCATGGGAGTGAATTGATTGAAGAGCGGGAGGATGAAAGTGGGAGCGAGGTAGGTGAGCAGGAGTTGGACAACCGTCACAAAAGCCCATGCCCAGATCCACGCATTCGGCACTTCTTGAAAAATCCAAAGGATGCCAGCGATGATGGGCAGTCCGATGATGGCAGCTAGGAACAGACCTTTGATGCGATCGAGGATGAACGTTTTCGGTGTGGATTTGTTGAAGCCAAATTTTTCTTCGATGCCAAAAGTTTCATGCCAGTCAAAGGGAAGAGAGATGAGGTTTTGGGCGATGAAAAGCATGCCGAGAAACCACATTCCCGAAACGATTTCATTTTCGGAAAACGAACGCACGAGATGGTCGAGGAAAGGAAATCCCTGGCAGAACCAGAAGCCGATCAGGACGACAAGTGAGAAAATCGATCGGAAGATGTCGAAGCGTGCGTTGACGAGGAGATAGGAGCGGGCCTTGTCGAGTTTTTGCCCATCCATCAGGTCGTCGAGTTCACGGGGTGGAGAGGATGGAAAGGTTTTGAGGTTCAGCAGCGTGGCGATGAATTCGAGTTTCCAAAGAAGAAAGAGCGAGATGAGAATGATGATGGAGAGCATGTGGTTTTAAGTTTCAAATTTTAAATTTCAAAATTCAAGGAAGAGGAAGCGCTTTTGGTGTAGTTCTTAGTTCTTAGTTCTTAGTTCTTAGTTCTTAGTTCTTAGTTCTTAGTTCTTAGTTCTTAGTTCTTAGTTCTTAGTTCTTAG
>JBIKNX010000275.1:0-2692 GCA_044358435.1 Luteolibacter sp. | reverse complement strand
TGTTCCGCAATCCATTTCCGATCTTTCTTGGAAAGCCGGGACTCGTTCGTTTTATAGCGCTCTCCACCGGGTTCGATGAGAAGCAGTTCTCCTTTGGAATAGGTCAAAAGCTTGGCGAAAACCTCGCGGCCGTTCGAGCCCTGCCACTCCCGATAGCCTTTCGATTCCAGATTTTTGCGCCATGCCTGATATTGCCCGGCCGTGACGGCAACGGCTTGCTTGATCAAACCCCAGACGAAATCCGCCTGGCCACGCTTGTATCCGCTGTCCTTCCAGAGCACCTCGCCGCTCGGATTGAGCATCAGCAAGGTCGGATGACCTGACACTTTGTAGCGTTTCTTGAGACGCTCCACGTAACTCCTGAGCTCGACTTGCCGACTCATTTTTTCGCCCAAAGAAAGATTCGGATCATCCACGGTGATCGAGGAATCCACCCGCAACCGCACGACGTTTTTTTCCGCCCATGTTCCAAATGGGTGGGTCGCGAAAAGTTCTTCGGAAAGCGCTTTGCAGCCCGGACTCATGGAAGAGTCCGTAAACCAAATGAGGATGGGCTTGCCTTCGCGGGCAGCGGTTTGTCGGGCGATCGTTTCACTCTCTTCCCATGGCCCGCGCTTTGGGGCCGCCATCAGGGTTTCCAGCTCGGGAATACCCTCATCCGGACGATCCGGATTGGTCCATGAGATATCCTCTTCCGGCGTGTAATTCAGCTGCCGGGGTCCGACGTTGCCGCCCGGATTGACCGCCGTTCCCGCCACTTCCGTTCCGGGCGTATCCGGCGTATCCGGCTGTGCGACCTGAGGTAATCCCGCAGGGGCCGGAGCCTGCTCAATTCGAAATTCGCTCTTGTCCGCACAGCTGCCAAGCATCAGGCATGTGACGATGACACGGATGTTTCTGTGAGGATTCGGCATGGTTTATTTTTTCAAACGAACCGGCGTGCCGCAGGAAGAGCACCTGAACCAACTGAACAACAACAGGTGAATACTGAGCGGAACAATGAAACCCGTACGCAAAAACCGGTGCGCCTTGCCATGCTTCCGTGCCTTTTTATGGACGAAAATTTTCTGGCCACAAACGCGGCATTTCCCGCCCACTCCCCAAAAAAGATATCCCAGACCGATGACCGGCAGTGCGATTGGGACCAGGATCAACTCTTCGGGAACCCAGAAAAAAGACTTCGGATAAATCGATGAAAGCAGGAGCAGAACACCGGACATGACCGCGATCGGCAACAACGGCAAAAGAATCAGGGTGAACCAGGCGCCCAGGCGCAACCGCCAGGGATGAGGGTGCAAAATCCCCCGTATAAACCTTCGGGAATTCGCGGTTTTTCCGAGATTGGTCGTTTCCAGCGGAGTACGGATCAGGGCAACCCTGTCGTCTGGCGGGCCTTGCTTGAAATCCACAACCCGATGAACCGGAGAGGCATTCGCCCGGATGGTTTGAACCGCCGCCGCATCAAAAATTTTCTCCCGAACCCTGTGAGCGGGCTCTTTCGGGGCTGCTTGCCGGAGGCTTGGCAAATCGCTTTGGGAGGGCTCCGAATTGCCGATGCGGACATCCAAATCACCGGAATAACGGTTCAACAACAATCCGGCATCTATGTCGGAAACCCGGATTTTTTTCTCTGCCAGAAACTTACCGGGCAGCGGAATCGCAAAAGGAGCGGTGGCGAGCATTTCAAGAACTTGTTCGTTGCCCTCGTAATTGACCGCCGGTTCAAGAGACGGGTTTTTGAACCGGCCCATACCATGACCGGCAGCTTGGATGGCGCTTTGAATCCAATCCTCCACGATGGTCAGATCAGGCACGCCGCCCGCGAAATGGAAAATCTCATTTGCCTGGCCGAGCTTCTCTAACAGTTTTTCCGGACTTTGCCCGCCCAGATGTCTGGCGTCGCGAATCCCCGCCATATCCAGCAGTGCGGCGGCACTCGAATCGATTCCCGGGATATCCTTGATTTCAAGCATGGCTTATTTCAGGGCCGCAAGCATTTCCGCCAGTTGGGTGAGTTTGGTTTTCCAATCTTCGAGACGTTGTTTTTCCTGAACCACCACTTCCGGCGGAGCCCGGTCCACAAACGACGCATTGCCGAGTTTGCCTTCGGATTTTTTCACCTCAAGCTCCATCTTCTCGATCTCCTTTGAAATGCGGGCGCGCTCGGCCTCGACGTCGATCAGGCCCTCCATCGGCATGTAAGCCTCGCCAACCGGGGTCACGGCGGCCGGAGTTCCTTTCGGAGCCTCATAGGAATCATCCACCCGGATCTCCGTAGATCCGGCAAGCAGGGCGAGTACATTGAGTTCGTTCGAAAGCCATGCGACCGTGCCTTTCATGACGAAACGAACATCCTTGCGTGAGCCGAGGTTGTATTCCGCCTTGAGATTGCGGAGGCGGCCGGCGGTCTCGTAGATTGCGGCGGCTTGTTTCTGCGCGGTCTCAACTTCCACGGCGGGAAGCTCCGCAAGCAGGGATGTCTCCGGCAGGGATTTTTTCATCACAAACTCGCCGGCGGAAACATAATTCATCCGCTCGGAAAGCTCCTCGGTCACGTGAGGCATATAGGGATGCAACAACTGGAGATAACGGCTCATCACGGCATCGAACGTGCCGAGCGCGGCAGCACGGGCTTCTGCCGTGGCGGATTCGCGGAGATCCGCTTTCACGGCTTCCAGCCACTTGTCACAAA
>JBIKNX010000105.1:0-9386 GCA_044358435.1 Luteolibacter sp. | reverse complement strand
ATTCCTCTTCGCTCACAAATAACCGGCTCTTTGTCAGCCGAGCACCATCGAAACGATGCGTGAACTCCACCAAGGCGTCATCACCCTCGATGCCGACTTTCGCTATGATATCCGAAACCAGATCCCTCACCGAATCCTCCGGAATGGCCCGGCGATTCAGTCGCTTGACGAATGATGGATAGGCGGCATCTTTGTGGGACAAAATCTTCATACGGTTGATCTGCGGCAAAGATGCACACTCCGGCGCACAACGCCAACCCTCAATGAAGATTTTCAACTCCCGAATCTGTAAGAAATTTCAAACCATCCACGTTATCCAGACATCGTTTTGAAAAGAATATTGAAAATATCCTGCCTGCTTGTGGGCTTGAATCCGCTCGGTCCCTATCTCCACGCCGGACCAGTGAGTTTCAACCGGGATATCCGACCCATCTTCCTGAAACATTGCACCGCCTGCCATGGCGGCGTCAAAGAAGCGGGCGGAATTTCTTTCATTTACAGGGATCGTGCGCTTGTCAAAGGGGAATCCGGGGAGATCGCCATCGTTCCCGGAAAACCGGATTCCTCCGAAATCATGCGCCGAATCCGCAGCAAGGATCCCGAGGAAGTGATGCCGAAGCCCAAACACGGCACACCCCTCAAAGCCGCAGAAATCAAGCTGATCGAAACATGGATTTCCCAAGGCGCGGCATGGGAAGAACATTGGGCTTTCATGCCTCCGCGCGAAAAAAACATCCCGAAGCTTGGAAACGAGAGCTGGGCCAGCCAACCGCTCGATCGGTTCGTTTTGGAAAACATCGAAAAAAACAAACTCACTCCCTCACCACAAGCCAGCCCCGGGGAATGGCTGCGCCGTGTCAGCTTCGATTTGACAGGTCTTCCGCCAACCATTGAAGAACTCCAGGAACTCCAGGCGGCATGGAACAACGATGGCAAAGCCGCACGCGAAAAAGTCGTGGATCGCCTACTGGCATCCCCAGCCTACGGCGAACGCTGGGCCACCGTCTGGCTCGATCTTGCCCGCTACGCGGATACCTTCGGATTTGAAAAAGATCCCCACCGCGACATCTGGCCATGGAAGGATTGGGTCATTCGCTCGCTAAACGCCGACATGCCTTACGATCAATTCACGATCGAACAAATGGCCGGCGATCTTTTGCCCAACGCAACCGCGGACCAAATCCTCGCCACCGCGTTTCACCGCAATACCCAGACCAACACCGAAGGTGGAACGGATGATGAGGAATACCGCGTCGCCGCTGTCATCGACCGCATCTCCACCGTCTGGACGACCTGGCAAGCCACCACCTTCGGATGTGTTCAATGCCACTCCCACCCCTATGATCCCATCGCACACGAGGAATTTTACGAGTTCATGGATTTCTTCAACCAGACTGAAGACTCCGACCTCAATAACGAATATCCCAAAATCAAACTTACTGGAGATGAATGGGTGAAGCTCCATCGTGAAACCCGCGCCCTGCGCGAAGCACTTGATGCCGAGGGTCGCAAGATTTCGGACACCCCATGGAAAATTTTGGAAAATATTTCTTTCGCCCCCCAGCACGGAACGATGCGCATCAACAAGGATGGCATGATCCTCAGTGAAGGCAACCTGCGCTCAGGAACCACTCACAAAATTTCCGGCCACCTTCCAAAAATCGACGCGCTGAAACTCTCGATCTATCCGCAAAGTGATGATCCGAAAAACTGGCCGGAGATCGGCGCTTTCGTGACCTTGTTTCATATCGATAAAGTTTCCACCGATGGCAAACGTACCCCGGTGCCGATGGGTGAAGTCATCGCAGATCATCTCTCCGGCTCGACAGATCCCATGAGCGCGTTCGCACAGAAAGGCATCGGCGAACGTTTCCTGCGTTTCAAAGATCCGACCGGCGGAGACGGCGCAACTTCAGGTCTAGGTGAATTTCCACGCATCGCGGGGCCACGCAAGTTTGTGATTCTTCCCGAAAATCAGATCACCCTCCAACCCGGTGAGTTCATTGAAATATCTCTCAAACAAGGCGCCAATGCCAACGAGAGCCAAACCGCTTATGTCCGCAGATTCAAAATAGAAGCCGCGGAAGACGTGCGCTACGCCGCCCTCAGATCAACCCCAAAACGAACCGAAACGTGGCAAAAAGTTTTCGATAATCTGGATCGCATGCTGGCACTGAAAGGCACGGAGGTTCCTGTTATGGCGGATCGGCCTGCAGCAGGAAAACGCGAAACTCGTTTGTTCGCCCGCGGCAACCGTCTGACCAAGGAACAGGTTGTCAAAGCCGATGTCCCCGATTTGCTTCGTGGAAATTTCCCGAAAAAAGAAGAAGTCAATCGTCTCGATATGGCACGCTGGATGACGAGTTCCGAAAACCCCCTGACCGCCCGCGTGATGATCAATCGCCTCTGGGGTGAAATGTTCGGGATTGGCATTGTCGAGACCATGGAGGACTTCGGCACCTCCGGAACCCTGCCTTCCAATCCCGCCTTGCTCGATCACCTCGCCCTGCGCTTTCAGGGTGAGCACAAGTGGTCTATCAAAAAAGCCCTTCGCGAAATCACCCTCTCTTCAACTTACCTTCAAACTTCCAAAGCCACGCCTGCGGGACTTGAGAGAGATCCGAAAAATCAACTCCTCGCACGCGGCCCGAGAAATCGCCTCAGCGCGGAGATGGTCCGCGATCAAGCACTTGCCACTTCCGGTTTACTCTCCAGGAAAATGTATGGTCACCCCGTCTATCCTCCACAACCCGCTGGCGTATGGAATTCGGTTTACAGCGGCGCGAACTGGAATGAGTCCAAAGGCGAGGATAAATACCGCAGAGGTCTTTACACCTATGTCAAACGCACCAGTGGCTTCCCCGGATTCCTGACATTCGATGCACCAAGTCGCGATGTTTGCTCGGCACGACGCATCGTTTCCAACACGCCTCTGCAAGCGCTTGTCACCATGAACGATCCCGCTCATATCGAAGCCGCTGCCGCCCTCGCTGAAAAAATGCGCCAACATTCAGGTGAGCTCGACGCACAAATCGGCTTTGCCTATCTGACCGTCACCCAACATCAGGCGGGTCCCCATATCATCAAAGAGTTAGTCGCTCTTTATCAGGACTTGAAAAAGGAAACACCCGAGGCGAAAGGTTCAATGGGAACGGATCCCGCACTCACCCTCACCGCCAACACGATCCTCAACCTCGACGCCGCACTCACCAAATGAACCGACTCGAACAAGAAATCCGCCTGACCGAACTTTCCCACCTCACCCGCAGGCATTTCCTCTCGAAATGCACCACCGGCTTGGGAGCGATGTGGGCTTCTACAATGCTTGGGAACACGCTTTATGGTGCAAACGAAAAACTCGTTAAAGATCCATCCAATCCTCTTGCTCCTTCGATGCCATTGCTTCCCGGGAAAGCGAAACGCGTCATCTACCTCCACATGGCGGGTGCTCCGTCCCAACTCGAACTTTTCGACTACAAACCCGAGCTCGAAAAGCTGAACGGCAAAGATTGTCCAACAGAATTTCTCGCAGGCAAACAGTTCGCCTTCATTCAGGGCGTGCCGAAAATGTTAGGCTCTCAATTCCCATTCAAGCAGCATGGGCAAAGTGGTGCATGGATATCCGACCGACTTCCTAACTTATCCACCATGGCGGATGAGATGTGTTTCATCAAATCCATGCACACGGATCAGTTCAACCACGGTCCCGCACAACTTCTCGTCCACACAGGCACCCAAAACCTCGGTGCGCCCTCCATCGGATCATGGGCCACTTATGGCCTCGGATCAGAAAACCAAAACCTACCCGGTTTTATTGTTCTGACATCCGGCGGAAAAAATCCCGATGCCGGAAAATCCGTTTGGGGTTCAGGCTACCTCCCCTCAGTTTACCAGGGCGTTCAATGTCGCTCGGAAGGAGAACCCGTCCTTTATCTGAAAAACCCGGATGGCGTAAGCCGGGACATGCGTCGCCGCTCAATTGATGCTCTCGACCGCATCAACCAAAAAATTGCGGAAGAAACCGGCGATCCTGAAACCGTCACACGGATTGCCCAATACGAAATGGCATACCGGATGCAAATGCACGCGACCGATGCGTTTGATCTCAAACAGGAAAATGAGGCCACCCATGCGATGTATGGCACGCAACCGGGCAAAGAATCATTTGCCAATAACTGCCTGCTAGCTCGCCGACTCGCAGAACGCGGCGTCCGCTACATCCAGCTATTCGATTGGGGCTGGGACTCCCATGGAACAGGCAAAGACACCGATCTTAAACTGGGTTTCACCGATCTTTGCAACCGTATCGACAAACCCATCACCGCGCTTCTTCAAGATCTCAAACGCCGTGGCATGCTGGAGGACACGCTTGTGGTTTGGGGCGGTGAATTCGGACGGACCCCCATGCGGGAGAACCGCGGTGGTGGTGAAATGTCCTTTGTCGGGCGCGATCACAACCCCGGCGGCTTCACCATCTGGATGGCAGGCGGCGGCGTGAAAGCGGGAACATCCTACGGCGAAACCGATCCCATCGGCTATGAGGCGATCAAAAACAAAGTTTCCGTCCACGATCTCCACGCCACCATGCTGCACCTGCTGGGCTTCGATCACGAAAAACTCAGCTTCCCCTTCCAAGGTGTCGGCCAACGCCTGACCAACATCACCAAACCCGGCACAAAAGTGGTGAAAGCTGTGATTGCGTAGGGTTTCTGGTCCTCAGCTCTTCCCTCTCAGTTCTGAGCGAATGGTTCTGAATGCAATTCCAAGCCCACCGATCACAAACAACATCGGAAACCAGATCGAATATCCCGCCGCTTTTGAGTCAGGTTTGAGGATTGTGAAATTCGCATCCGCGGGATTGACGTAAACCATGGTTTTTTTTCCAACGGGATACTCCTCAAGCAACTCCGCGATTTTATCCCGCTTGTTGTAATTCGGATTTCCACGGAAACCATGGCGTTCACCCGTTTTGCGCTCATTCTTCCATTGATATCCGTAGAGAATTTTCAACCGGTATTCCATCGGCGAGAATTCATCATGCTTGTATTCCTCAATCTCTGAGGAGAGCACCACTCCTTCCACCTGCGGCCAGGCACGCTGATCAACCGCACGCATGTAACTCATCCCAAGCAAAACCGTAAACAACCCCCCGACACCGGCAATCACCAGCCCAAGCATCACCAAAAACACAGCAGAGCCCTTCATAAGTTACACCGCAAGGAACATCCTTCCTCCTTGAAACGCAACTTCAGAGTGATCCGACATCCTTATTCCGACCGAAGGCGGATATCTTCTCCATTCCTTATGCTTGATCTCGCCGCCAGTTGGGATTACCCCATCCACGTGCTAACGATCAAAAAACTGACCAAAACCCTCGGCGGAAGAACGCTTTTACGCGAGGCGGAAATGTCCATCAACTGGGGAGAGCGCGTGGCTCTCGTCGGACCGAACGGTGCCGGAAAATCCACTTTGTTCCGCATGATCCTTGATGAGGACCAACCGGACGAGGGTACGATCGATCGCGATGAATACGCCATCGTCGGCTACCTCCCCCAAGAAGCTGGCGAGCCCACGGATGAAACCATTCTGGAAATCGCGATGGGTGTCACTCCGGAAATGATCGGCTTGCTGCGCACCATTCGTGAGGGCGAAAAATCCGGTGATCTCTCCACTCCGGAGTTCGCCAAGGCTCAGGACCAGTTCAACGCGCTCAACGGCTACCAACTCGAACCCAAAGCGAAAAAAATTCTCGCCGGGCTGGGTTTTAAACAAGAGGACTTTCAAAAGCCCGCACGTGAATATTCCGGTGGCTGGGTCATGCGCGCCCACCTGGCCCAACTCCTCGTGATGGAGCCGGACTTGCTGATGCTTGACGAGCCGACCAACCATCTCGATCTCATATCCCTCCTCTGGCTTCAGCGCTACTTGCTCAACTACTCCGGCGCCATCCTGATGATTTCCCACGATCGCGATTTCATGGACACGATGATCGAAACGGTCATCGAGATCGATCCCGATGCGATGCAGCTCATTTCCTACACGGGCAATTACACCGCTTTCCTTGACCAACGCGAAAAACGCTACGAGCTCCAAGTCCAAGCCTATCGCAACCAAAACAAAGAAATCGAGGGACACATGGAATTTATCGAGCGCTTCCGTCAGGTGGGCTCCAAAGCCGCGCAGGTCCAGTCGCGCATCAAGCTTGTCGATAAAATCGAGCGCATCGAAAAACCCCGCGCGCCGCGCAAGCCGTTCAAATTCGCTTTCCCCCAACCTCCACGCTCCAACCAGAAAGTCATCGAGTTCCAAAAAGTCGGCCAATCTTATCCCAGCAAACGCATCTACAAGGACCTCGATCTCACCATCGAACGCGGCGACAAAATCGTCCTCGTCGGACCGAACGGCGCCGGCAAAACCACTTTGCTCAAACTTCTCGCCGGTGAACTCGAGATCGATTCCGGCAAGAAGGACGTCGGCTATCTGACAAAAATCGGCTACTACTCCCAGCACCGGGCGGAAGCCCTCAACGAGTTCAACTCGGTCCTCGATGAAGTCATGGGCGCATGCGATACCCTACGCGAAGAAGACGCCCGCGCCATCCTCGGTACCTTCCTGTTCCGCCGCGCGGATGTGGAAAAAAAATGCGGGGTCCTTTCCGGGGGCGAGAAATCCCGACTCAATCTCGTCAAGTTTCTCGTCGATCCTCCCAACCTCCTGCTCATGGACGAACCGACCACTCACCTCGACATCCTTTCCATCGATTCCCTGGTCAACGCGCTCAAAGCCTACGAAGGCACCCTTGTTTTCATCTCCCACGACGTCCACTTCATCCGCAATCTCGCGGAAACCACCTTGCATGTGACCCGAAACGAAAAAGATCCCGAGAACGGAGCCATCGTCACCCGCTACACCGGCGGCTACGATTACTTCCTCGAAAAATCCGGACTAAGCGATGACCGCGGAGCGGTGACAGCTTAAGAGATTTAGCCACGAAAAACACGAAGCACACAAAAGTGGATAAGTGTTAAGTTGTTTTAAAACCCCTTTTTCAATCTCCTTTCGTGTGCTTCGTGTTTTTCGTGGTTAAAATTCTTCTCTAGCACAAGAGCCATGAATCAATCAGCCTTCACATCGTGAAATCAAAACGCTTCCTACTAGCCCTGCTACTTGCCGCCGCGGTTGTCGCGTTTTGGTTTCTTGGAAAACCCGATCCGTCGAGCCATCTCGGAAACGATGCCCTAACGCTCACAAAAGAAATCCTCTCCTACGGCCCACGTCCGCCCGGTAGCGAAGCACTGGATCACGTCCGCTCTCACCTGAGCAAAGAACTCGTTGCCGCCGGTTGGGTTACGGAACTTCAGGAATTCGAACGCGATACAAGCATCGGAAAAATCAAATTCGCCAACCTCCGCGCCCGTTTTCAAGGCAGGGATCAAAACCCATGGAAGCGCAAGATCGACGGCATATTGTGCGCACACGTGGACTCCAAACTCTACAAAGAAAAAATCTTTCTCGGAGCAGACGACGCCGCATCTGCCTGCGCCGCCAGCGTCGTGATTGCCGAACACCTCGCGAGAGAAAATCCCGAACAAGCCGCAAAGCTGGAACTCGTTTTCTTCGATGGGGAGGAAGCTTTCGCAAACAACATGACGCTTCTCGACGGACTCTATGGCAGCCGTCATTACGCAAACACATGGAGAACCCGCGATGACAAGCCGGAATTCGGTATTTTGTTAGATATGATCGGTCATAAGAATCTCAAAATTCGCATCCCGTCGGACTCACCGAAACACCTTTCCGAACTCATGTTCTCGGTCGCTGAAAAACAAAAGGTCGGTTCCCTTTACGGCATCGCAGCCGGCACAATCATGGACGACCACGTACCGCTCAACCTCGTCGGGATTCCCACTCTCGACATCATCGGCGACTTCTCAAGCACCAGATGGTGGCACACCCCCGGAGACAACGCGGACATCCTTTCGCCCGATTCCCTGAACATTTCCATACGCCTGACGCTCGGGATGCTGGATGAACTGTTGTCCGACAAGTGAGATTTCACTCTTCACCCCTCCAACAGCCTTTCCTCACCCCATGACTGCCGGACTGTCTCCACAAGCACCGCATCCCGGCATTGCTCATGGAAATTTTCCAGTCTAGGTTTACCCACAAATGAGCGACCACGCCGCACTCCACTACTGCTCCGATCTATTGAACTTCTCGCGAAGAATCACCCGCGAGGTCATGGTCGGAAATGTGGGCGTTGGCGGAAACAACCCGATCCGCGTGCAATCGATGATCACTTCGGACACACGCGACACCCCTGCTTGCGTTGCTGAAATTCTGGCGCTCGCCGATGCCGGCTGTGAAATCGTCCGCATCACCGCCCAGACAAAAATCTACGCCGCGAACCTCGAAAACATCGCCCGCGAAGTCCGCGCCGCTGGTTGCAAGGTTCCTCTCGTTGCCGATATCCATTTCAAACCCGACGCCGCCATGGAGGCCGCAAAGTGGGTGGAAAAAGTTCGCGTCAATCCGGGCAACTACGTCGATAAAAAGAAATTCGAAATCCGCGAATATTCAGACAGCCAATACGAAGCCGAACTCGATCGCATCCGTGAGCAATTTGTCCCGCTTGTCCATCTTTGCAAAGATCTCGGCAGAGCCATGCGGATCGGCACCAACCACGGCTCTCTCTCGGATCGCATCATGAATCGCTACGGCGACACCCCGCTTGGCATGTGCGAAAGCGCACTCGAATTCGCACGCATCGCCCGCGATCACGATTACCACAATTTCGTTTTCTCCATGAAAGCCTCGAATCCGAAAGTGATGATCGAGGCGTATCGCTTGCTCGTCGCCAGACTAGATGCCGAGGGCCCAGACTGGAACTACCCCATCCACCTGGGCGTCACCGAAGCCGGTGACGGTGAAGACGGTCGCATCAAATCCGCCATCGGCATCGGTTCATTATTAGCCGACGGCATCGGCGACACGGTACGCGTCTCCCTCACAGAAGACGCGATCCACGAAATCCCCGTGGCGAGGGCATTGGTGAGTACCATTAGTGGCTGGGGATTCCAGCCCCAGGCCGTTCAGGGGGATTCCAGCCCCCTGAAACTCACCAAGGACGCCAATAATATCCGCCCAAACTGGAACCATCTACAACGTAAAGATTCCACTCACCTTCCCCATTGGCGTATTCCCGGTGCCACCTACGCCGTAACATTCCGACTGAATGATTCCATCCCAAAATCCGCGCTCGAGGCTTACACACAACGGAAGGAAATCCTCCTAACTAAACTCCAAAAACACGAATCCACTGCATCATCTCGCAGTCATCTTCCCGAACTCCTGACAATCCGCTCTGAGATAAACTCGCTCTACCA
>JBIKNX010000287.1:0-9403 GCA_044358435.1 Luteolibacter sp. | reverse complement strand
CGGATCAATCTGTGCATGAGAAAAGCCTACGGCTACCGCAGCTTCGAATTGCTACAAACCACTCTGTTTCATACACTTGGGAAACTACCGGAGCCGAAGTTCACCCACAAATTTTGCTGAAGAGCCAGAAAAAAGTGCGCGACCCCTTGCAGAGAGAATTATAGACGCTGAACGAGCGCATTCGGAGCTAAAGGCCAATCCGAGACTAGAGAAACTATATCGCACATTCATCGCAAGAAAATTTACCGCCAAGCAGGGAGAGCGAAATGCACAACTTGTAGCCATGACCACTTTTCTTTTACGCGCTACTTGCGAGGAGACCGCAGCCTCCTTAGTTATGTTTTTCTATGACCTAAATCAGGATCTTTTTAGCGATAGTCGAGAGATACACGAAAAGGAGATGCGTAGTCACCTAGCGGCCACGAGTAAAACTTGGTTGGATTCCCTGAACAAAGATGAAATGCAACACTTCAAGGAGCTTGGCGAAGTTAGCCCAAACCATGCAGCGGCCTTTAGAGTATGCCGAGAACTAGTAGTCGAGGAAGGGATCTTTTTCCTTTCATGCGCTCAATTAGGAGAGCGCATCAGCATCGATCGACAGACAGCTTATCGCATTCTCAGACAGTTTGTCGGACTAGGAATCATAGGCATTACAACGAAAGGAACTCAGCACCGAACTCTTGACCAGGATGGCAAGAAAGTAGTGGAAAAGGGTAAAGCCACAACTTATCGCTGGCTCTTGCGCTCTACTCCAAATGGCTGAGAATCCAGCGACTCAGAGCTGCGCTTCTACTTTTGCAAAAGTTTCGCGCGCGCGTAGGCATTTTATGCAAATTCCGGGTAATTCCAACGAAAAATATGTGTCACGTGATAAGAAAAGAGCAAAACTGTATGGTGGGAATATGGCACGAATTCTCCCCTCCTTCCTCGGTTTCACAGGCTTTTTTGAAGCCAGCTTGCCTATTCTGAAAATATGGGCAGGCTGATCTGACCTCCATGAGTTCGGCAAAAAAGCGAAAGAATCGACCACGCATCCCCCGCGAGGATGCCGAACCTCCAACGCCCTCGCTTCCGCCGCGTCCCGAATTTCTGAAAGTCGCTCCCGGACACGTCATCTGGCGTAACTCGATACAACCAAATCCCGATCAACCATTCCGTCAGGTGACCTGGGATGTCCGATTCCTTGCGGATCGAATCACTATCCATGCCGATCTCGCTCACGAAGGTGAAATGCGTGAATTGGATTTTCGCGAAGTTAAGGGTAAACTGGACGAAATCATCAGTTCCAAAAAGATGGCCGTAGACAGTGTGGGATGGCACATGGAGCGCATCCGCCAATCGGTATTTTGGCAGCGTATTCCTGAACCATCAGGCGATCATCTAGATCCCCCATATTTCGATGGCACTATCGGAAGCTGGTCATTCGCATTATTGCAGTCGAAAGAGAGTGCAAATCTACGCCAGTGGCTAGACCATCCGGTTCTGCGTCGCGCCTCAAATGAAATGTATCTAATGCGTCAGGAGGAGCGACAATGGTTGAGCTACGGCCGGAGAAATTCCGAATGGGCCGATTTTCTCTCTCTGGATGAAGATATGTGCAGATGCTTCAGGCCTACGGTTTGCCGTATGCGTCTGATGCACTATTGGCAAATCCCGGAATGTCGTCAGTTGTTTCTATCATCGGAAAACTTCACGGTTCTGTTTTGTGCGGATGGGTTACTACCCGTTCTGGAGGACTTGAGTGATCCTGATTGGAGGGCAAACGCCACCAAGCTGGCTAGACTGCCACGTCGTGAGCTGTTGGCACTGGCCGGACTGCCTGCAACCAAACAAGCTGCGCGCCTGTTCCTACGCATCAAAACATGGGATCTGGCCCCCAACTGGCCTCTGATACGCCAGGCCTTTGCTAATCCACTCGCCCTCAAGCGCCTCTCCCAAACTACCTGTAATATCAACGAAATGATGCTGAGGCTGTGCCAACATGAGCCCTTTCCATTCCACTGGCCGCTATTCCGGCAGTTGTGTCGGGATCGAGAAACTCCAGACATCGCGTTGAGATATATCCATGAAACTCTGAATGTCATACCCGATGACCTTATTGGGCAAAGAATTCGCAGAAGCTTTCGCAGAGCGCGCAGTGCGGATGCGATCCAAAAGGTAACGAGGCTCACACGCTGGTATCGGGCGAACTGGAGCGAACTTTTTAAACCGGGCGCTCAAGATGCACTTGATAAACTCAGCCCTCCACTGCCCGAAACGGAATTCATCCGCTTGTTGAACCGCCCTCTGGATCTGGTTACCATTGGGACTACTCACGATCTCTGCCTTGGAAAATACCTTTTCAGTATCATTGATGGGAAATACGCTCTCTACAAAATCCTATACAAAGAGGAGTTTGCCGTCGTCGGAATCCAGAGAGAAGGAAACGAGCCCTGGAAAATCGATCAAATCAAAGGAACCAAGAACACTGAGCCATCCGAGGCGATAAAGGGTTTGGTAGGACAGTGGGCTATGAATTTTGCAGAATCACCCACAAAGATCCATTAAGGCATATTATCTCATTTGAGCTGGTGCTGCCGGACCGGCTAGTTTAGTCAGAGTTACACCAACAATCTACCTAATCCCTACATGAACCTAGTAAAAATGTAGGAACCGCCCCTATGATGAATAAAAAAGAACTCAGCGAAGCGGACATCCGCACCAAGTTCATCATGCCTGCCCTCGATAAGGATAAGCAGGGCAGTTGGGATACGATGCTTCAAATTCGCGAGGAGTATTTCTTTACGAAGGGACGGGTGATTGTCCGGGGGAAAACAGTTCACCGTGGAGAAGCCAAAAAAGCCGACTACCTACTGTTCTATAAGCCAAATCTTCCTATCGCTGTTATCGAGGCTAAAGATAACAAACATTCCGTTGGAGCAGGAATGCAGCAGGCGCTCGAATATGCGGAAATTCTGGATATTCCTTTTGCTTATAGTTCCAATGGCGATGCCTTCCTAGAACACGACCGCACCGCGAAATCCGGCACGGTCACTCGTGAAATACCTCTCGATCAGTTTCCAACTCCTGAGGAGCTATGGGATCGCTACTGCAAGTCAAAGGGCTACTCAGCAACCCAAGAAGCGGTCACCACCCAAGACTACTACGACGACGGCTCAGGCAAGGCTCCTCGCTATTACCAGCTCAACGCAATCAACCGCACAGTAGACGCCATTGCTCGCGGAAAAGACCGCCTACTGCTGGTCATGGCCACCGGCACTGGAAAGACCTACACCGCATTCCAAATCATCTGGCGGCTTTGGAAGTCAGGCTCCAAGAAACGCATCCTCTTCCTCGTTGATCGCAACATCCTTGCCGACCAGACCAAGACCAACGACTTCAAGCCGTTTGGCAAAGCGATGACCAAAATCACCAATCGCACGATTGATAAGTCCTACGAGATTTACCTTTGTCTTTACCAGGCGGTTACCGGAACCGAAGAGGATAGAAATATCTACAAACAGTTCTCAGAGGACTTCTTCGATCTGATTATTGTGGACGAGTGCCACCGTGGTAGCGCGGCAGATGACGCAGCTTGGCGGCAAGTCTTGGAATACTTTTCTTCCGCAACCCAGATTGGCCTCACCGCCACGCCCAAGGAAACCCGCGAAGTTTCCAACATGGAGTATTTCGGTGAACCTATTTACACCTACTCTCTCAAACAAGGAATCGAGGATGGCTTCCTTGCTCCTTACAAGGTCGTTAGGATCGGCATCGATAGGGATTTAGACGGCTGGCGTCCCGAGGCAGGGAAGCTCGATAAATACGGCCAAGAAATCGAGGACCGTGAATACAACCAGCGAGATTTTGATCGTAATATGATTCTTGAAAAAAGGACGATTACCGTTGCCGCCAAGATCACCGAGTTTCTCAAGGCAACGGATCGCTTTTCCAAGACGATTGTGTTCTGTGAAAACATCGATCACGCCGAGCGCATGAGACAGGCTTTGGTAAATGCCAACTCAGACCTCGCAGCGGAAAATTCCAGATACGTCATGCGTATCACTGGCGACAATGACGAAGGCAAGGCGCAGCTCGACAACTTCATCGATCCAGAATCTACCTACCCTGTCATCGCCTGCACATCGCAACTCATGTCCACAGGCGTTGACGCCCAAACCTGCCGTCTCATCGTGCTCGACAAGAGAATCGGCTCCATGACCGAGTTCAAGCAGATCATCGGTCGAGGCACTCGCATTAACGAAGACTACGGCAAGCTCTACTTCACGATCATGGACTTCAAGCAGGCTACTTCACTGTTTGCTGATCCCGACTTCGATGGTGATCCTGTCCAGATATACTCTCCCGAAGAAGGTGATAGCGTGGTTCCACCTGATGTTATGATTAATGGTGACGACTTCGGTGAAGATGAAGCTCCATACGGAGGAGTTACTCTACCACGGATAGACACGGGAAACACAGGCGGAACACCTACCAAATATTACGTCGATGACGTCATGGTGAAAGTCGCAGTTGAGCGAGTTCAATACCTCGGCGCTGATGGCAAGCTAATCACCGAGTCTCTCACTGACTACACCCGCAAGGCAGTGCTCACCAATTACAGCTCGCTGGATTCATTTCTAGCCGCCTGGAACAGCGCGGAGCGCAAACAGGCCATAATTGATGAGCTGAGCCAGCAGGGAGTATTCCTGGATGAATTAGCAGCACAGGTAGGGAGTCACTACGATGCCTTCGACCTCATTTGCCATGTTGTCTTCGACCAGCCACCACTCACCCGCAAGGAGCGCGCCGAGAACGTGAAAAAACGCAACGTCTTCGCCAAATACGGCGAGCAGGCAAGTGCCGTTCTTGATGCCTTACTCCAGAAATACGCCGACAGCGGTATCACCAGCGTTGAGTCCATGGAAATTCTCAAGGTAGATCCGCTAAGCGGAATTGGCACCCCGTTGGAAATCGTCAGTCTGTTTGGTGGCAAGAACGCCTATCTCGAAGCTATCCGTGATCTCGAAGCAGCCCTTTACCAGAAAGTTGCATAATGACTAATTCCAATAAATACAGTGACTTTCTAGTTTTTGTTGATGAGAGCGGAGATCACAATCTAGCACGGATCGATCCTCAATTTCCAGTTTTTGTACTACTTTTTGCGATCTTTCGGAAAGACGATTACATAGAAAAAGTCTGTCCCGAACTGCAGCGCTTCAAGTTAGAGTTCTGGGGGCATGATGAGGTCGTATTGCACGAGCATGAAATACGTAAACCCTTCGGTGATTTTCTTTTCCTTATAAACAAAGAAATTCGAGCCAAATTTCTTGAGAAGTTGACACAGCAAATGCAACAGCTGCCCGTCACAGTAATTGCAGTCGTTATTGATAAACCCAAATATGCTGCCCGCTACAACCAGCCCGTTAATCCGTATGATTACGCACTAGAAACCGGCCTGGAGCGCGTTTACCGCTACCTACAGGATTCTGAGCAAGGCGACAAAGAAACAGCAATTGTCGTCGAAAAGCGAGGGCGCAGGGAAGATGCCGAGCTCGAACTTGCTTTCCGACGTGTTTGTGATGGGTCAAATGCCTTGCACAAGCCAATGCCTTTCCAACTTGTGATGATACCTAAAACATCAAATTCAACGGGTCTTCAGCTTACCGATTTGATGGCGCGTCCTGTAGCTTTAAATCATTTACGTCCCGATCACCAAAATAGAGCCTACGTGATTATCGAAAGTAAATTCCGGCGCAGTCCGAATGGTAAAATTGATGGTTGGGGATTAAAACAATTGCCCTAAAATGCGAAGGGCCTCCGGGAAATCCCAGAAGCCCAGCGCCGACCAGATATTTCCAGTCCGACTTGCCACTAAGATTCCACTCACTCACCCTTGCGTCAATCTCAATTTTTATGTCCAACGTCTCCAACATCGTCAAATCCATCCAAGACATCATGCGCAAGGATGCGGGCACCTATGGTGACGCGCAGCGCATTGAGCAGATCGCTTGGCTCTTCTTCCTTAAAATCTTCGATGACCGTGAGAAGGAAATGGATCTCTTGCGCGATAACTACAAATCCCCGCTACCTAAGCACCTTCGATGGTCCGATTGGGCAACTGATGAAGAAGGGATCACTGGCGAAGCACTACTAGACTTCGTCAACAACACCCTCCTACCTAAGCTCAAGACACTCACTGGCACAGACCGGATGCACACGCTCATCCGCATGACTTTTGAGGATGCCAACAACTACATGAAGAACGGCACTCTCATGCGGCAGGTCGTCAACAAGATCAACGGCATCGACTTCAACACCTCCACAGATCGCCACCTCTTCGGCGACATCTACGAGAAGATTCTCAAAGACCTTCAGTCTGCTGGTAACGCCGGCGAGTTCTACACCCCCCGTGCTGTCACTCAATTCATTGTCGATCAAGTGAACCCACAGCTCGGCGAGTCCGTTCTCGATCCTGCTTGTGGCACTGGAGGCTTCCTGACCTGCGTCATTGAGCACCTACGCAAACAAGCCAAGACCGAGGAACACGAAGCCACCATTCAAGACAGCTTCGCCGGCATCGAGAAAAAGGGACTGCCTCACGTCCTGTGCATGACCAACCTCCTGCTCCACGGCATCGACGTTCCCTCCAACGTCCGCCACGACAACACGCTTGCCCGTCCGCTGCGCGACTGGGGTCCGAAAGAGCGTGTGGACTGCATCGTCACCAATCCGCCCTTCGGTGGCATGGAAGAGGATGGCATCGAGGCCAACTACCCCGCCGAGTTCCGCACCCGCGAGACCGCCGATCTGTTCCTTGTCCTCATCATGAAGATTCTCAAGCCCGGTGGACGTGCTGGGTTGGTTCTTCCAGACGGCACTCTCTTCGGCGAAGGCGTGAAGACCCGCATCAAAGAGGCTCTGCTTTCTGAGTGCAACCTCCACACCATCGTCCGCCTACCCAATGGTGTGTTCGCTCCTTATACTGGCATTCGTACCAACCTTCTCTTCTTCACCAAGGGAACACCCACCAAGGACGTCTGGTATTACGAGCACCCCTATCCCGCTGGTGCTAAGAGCTACAACAAGGGCAAACCCATCACCATCGCCGAGTTCGAGCCTGAGAAAAAATGGTGGGGAAAACCCGACAAACACGGCCAATACTCCAAACGCGAGGAAAACGAACGTGCCTGGCGCGTCTCCATTGACCAAATCAAAGCTGGAAACTTCAACCTCGACCTCAAGAACCCCCACAATTCTGACGAAGGCCCCGGCGATGTGGATAACCTTCTACCGGAATACGAAAAGCTCTTGGAAAAAATCGCGGAAACGAGAAACGCCCTGAAAAACGAGCTTCAAAACGCACTCTCTCGATGATGGCAAAAGCCCAAAACACGCTGAAATCCCGGCACTTTGCCAGCATGGGCACGGGATCCGAACTTGCGAATTCGCAACTTTCGGCTTGCGCGGATCCGGAAGTCTGCCACTTTTTTCTCAACAACACCTCCCACGCCTCTCCACGATGCGCACCAGGGAGGTTCCTTTTTTTCTGGTCAGAGCGTGAGAATGGAGGGCTTCCATGAGCAAACCAGCCCGCACCTATCATGATCAGCTTACTCTGCTGAAATCCAGAGGCTTGTGTGTTCCGGATGAGCCGTTTGCTCTGCACTGTCTGGCGCATTTCAACTACTATCGGCTCTCCGCCTACCGCTTTTCCTTCACTTTGCCAGGGAATCCCGACCAGTTTCGGCCGGGCACCACATTCACCCAACTGTGGGACCTTTATCATTTCGACCGCAGCCTGCGTACGCTAGTTCTGGAAGCGTGCAAACGGGTCGAAATCTCCGTCCGATCCCGACTGGCTTACGAGATCGGCCACCAACTCGGTCCGCTTGCCTATTTAGAAAATCGGCACTTCTCTGATCCGCTAGAACACGCACGCACACTGACCAAGCTCGATTCCGAGATGAACCGCAGCAAGGAAACTTTCATCAAGCACCACAAAAACAAACTTGGCATGCCATGGCCTCCGGTCTGGGTGCTTACGGAAGTCAGCTCATTTGGAAATGTTTCCAAACTACTCGCGGGTTTACAGCCGCCCGCGCTGCGCCAATCAGTCGCCGACACCTACGGGCTTGATGAGAAAACGCTCTGCTCGTTTTTTCACCACCTCACCGTTCTTCGTAACACGGCAGCTCACCACGGCCGCCTCTGGAATCGGAAATATATTTTCACCACCCAGCTCCCGAAAAAAAAGCCCCCGCACCTCTTCCCCAACTTCAACCACACCTGCACCCCCATTGGAAATCCCAACGAGCGGCGTATCTACAACTCCCTGGTTCTCCTCATTCACCTCGTTGAGGTCATCGAGCCGGATTCCACGCTGCCCTGCCGTCTTGCCCATCTACTCGCTTCCCTCGATCCTGCTCTCCAACCGGAAATGGAACTGCCCGCAAACTGGCAATCCCTTCCGATCTGGAAGCCACTTCTAGCCGCCCATCCATGACCCTCGATACGTTCTTTGAAAAATTCGACCAATTCGCCGATGCACCTGATGCCGTGGCGAAGATGCGGGAGCTAGTGCTGGAACTTGCGGTGCAGGGGAAACTCGTCGCACCGTCACCAAGCCCCGACAACCATCCGGCATGGATCGCATTTCGCAAGGAACTCAGTGAGCGCACTTACAGTTACGATCCCGGCCCGCCTCCACCGTTTGAGATTCCCGATCATTGGGAGTGGTGCGTCTTGGATGAAGTGGCCGATTGCCGTGCTGCGGCAAAAGTCTCGCCGGCTTCGATTGCAGATACTGATTGGGTTCTAGACCTTGAAGATATTGACGGCACCAAGGGCCAGATCATACAAACTGCAACATTTGCCGAACGCCGCTCACTAAGCACCAAGGCCGCATTTGAAACAGGCGATGTGCTTTACGGAAAACTGCGCCCCTATTTGAACAAGGTTGTCGTCGCATCGAAGCCGGGCTTCTGCACCACTGAGATCATCCCGCTGCGGCCTGCTGCCTTCCTTTCGCCAGAGTTTCTTAGATACTATCTCCGCTCGCAGACTTTTCTACGCTACGCGGCGCAGAAGAACTACGGCATGAAGATGCCACGACTCGGAACCAAGGACTTGGAGTCTGCCGAGATTCCGATTCCCCCTACTTCCGAGCAGAAGCGCATCGTCGCCAAGGTGGATGAGTTGATGGACTTGTGTGATCGGCTGGAGGCGCAGCAGCAGGAACGCGACACGCAACACGCCGATCTCGCCCGCGCCTCGCTTGCCCGCTTTGCCGAAGCCCCGCCCCCAGAGAACCTCCAGTTCATCTTCCACAAATCCTACGACATCCCCCCCGCCGATCTCCGCAAATCCATCCTCACCCTCGCCGTCTGAGGCGGCCCCGAAAATCCGACCACTTATTGGCTAA
>JBIKNX010000297.1:0-2710 GCA_044358435.1 Luteolibacter sp. | reverse complement strand
GTAATACTTCTGCACAGGATGAACTTCACGTTGTAGTTGTTGACGATGGTGGTAAGTTTACCGGAACTCCAGGAACAATTCTTGAAGTTTATAAGGGTCTATCACGTGCTACTGATGGTAAGAACAACGACGGTACAGGTAACTACTACAAAGATATAATTAACCAGAATTCTAATTATATCCGTTGGGCAAACGATCGTAGTAGCGCTCCATCGGCAACTGCTCTAAACGTTGTATCGGCCTCCTCTTCTGCCCCTGCAAATATCACTTTTGCGCTTGGTGCTGATGGTTTAAATGAATCAACAGCTACAATTGGCATTCTAGGTGCAGCATATGACCTATTCCAGTCAGCTGAAGACATTGACATCTCATTGGTTATCCAAGGAAAGCCAGTCGGTGGAACTACTTCAGTTGGAGGTAGAACTGTATCAGGTTATCAGCTTGCTAATTACTTGATTGATAATCTAGCAGAAACTAGAAGAGATTGTGTTGTTCTAGTATCTCCAGAAAGATCAACTGTTCTTAATAACGTCGGCGATGAAGCTGTGGATCTAAAGGCATGGAGAGGCGCTCTAAACAGTTCTTCTTATGCTATCATGGATTCAGGTTATAAGTATCAGTATGACCGTTACAACGACGTTTATCGTTGGGTCCCACTAAATGGTGACATTGCTGGTATCTGCGCAAGAACAGATACTACAAATGACGCTTGGTGGTCACCAGCTGGTTTCAACCGTGGTCATATCAAGAACCTTGTGAAACTAGCATTTAACCCACGCAAGGCTGAACGTGACGTTCTCTATAGCAACGGCATCAACCCTGTTGTAACATTCCCAGGACAGGGAACTGTTCTTTATGGAGATAAGACACTTCAGGATAAGCCATCTGCATTCGATCGTATTAACGTTCGCAGATTGTTTATTGTTCTTGAGAAGGCAATTGCTACTGCTGCTAAATATCAGCTATTCGAGTTCAATGATGCTTTCACTAGAGCACAGTTTAGAAATCTTGTAACACCATACCTACGCACCATCAAGGGACGTCGTGGTATTACGGACTTCTATGTTGTATGTGACGACACTAATAACACTCCACAAATTATTGACACCAATCAGTTTGTTGGAGACATCTATATTAAACCTGCTAGAAGCATTAACTTTATCCAGCTTAACTTCGTTGCTGTCCCAACTGGTGTTCAGTTCTCTGAAGTTATCGGTAAGTTTTAATAAATAGATAAAATATTCTAGGAGTAAAATAGATGGCTTTTAATATTAACTCTTTTAAAGTAAACGGACTACCATGGGGGGGCGCACGCCCCTCCCTCTTCCAAGTCCAAGTAACACCACCACCTACTCTACCTTTGAACCCAGAAGCATTCAAAAAGCTAGTGTTCACTTGTAGAGCAGCAGAACTTCCTGAGTCAACAATTTCTCAGATTGAAGTACCATACTTCGGTCGTAAGATTAAAGTTGCTGGTGAAAGATCTTTTGCTGATTGGTCAATCACAGTAATGAACGATGAAGATTTCTCTGTACGTTCAATGTTTGAAGCATGGCAGAATGCTATCAACACTATGCAGACTAACATTCGTCTACCTGAAGCCTCTTTTGAGCAGTATAAGGCATTTGCTGTTGATGTAACCCAGTTTGCTAAGGACGGAGAAGTTCTTCGTGTTTATCAGCTAGTTGGTGCTTTCCCAACTCAGATTAGCGGTGTAACTCTTGGATGGGATACACAGAATGCTATTGAAGAGTTCACTGTTAACTTTGCTTATGACTACTGGCTACCAGTGGTTGAAGATGCTTCTGTCAAGACAGCTGGTAAGGTAACACCATATCTAGCTCAAACCGACATTGGTCCGGTAATCTAAATAAACTAAACTATGTGAATGGAGGGAGTCAAAACTCCCTCCAACTTTTGGAGAAATAAATGGCATATACCTATCTTATCGGCTGGAGTAAATTTAATAAATTTTATTACGGAGTTCGATTTAGTAAGAACTGTCGTCCAGAAGATTTATGGGTCACATATTTTACTTCTTCAAAACATGTAAAAACTTTCGCTGATCTATACGGCGATCCGGATATCATTCAAATAAGAAAAACTTTTGGAGATGAAAATAAAGCTCGTCTTTGGGAAGAAAAAGTTTTAAAGAAAATGAAAGTTGTGAAAAATGATAAATGGATTAATAAAACCGATAACATATCAATCGATTCAGAATGTGCACTAAAAGGCACTTTAACTCATATTGGAAAAAAACGTTCTGAAAAAACAAAACAAAAATTACGTGGTCCAAAATCAGAACAACATAAATTGAATATGAAAATCGCTCGTAAAAAATTATTCGAAAGTGGTTACAAAAATCCAAATCCAGCTTTGAGGGAAGACGTTAAAAAGAAAATGTCTGAAATTAAAAAAGTTTCACAAAAAGGCGAATTGAATAATATGTATGGTAAAAACGTTTATAATAATGGTCTAATAAACAGAGCTTTTAATCCTAATGAAGTTCCAGAAGGTTGGGTGAAAGGGAGACATAAATAATGGATTTATTCGGTTTCGAATTTAGAAAAAAGATACCAGAACCAGAGCTACCGTCTTTCGCTCCCCCAAAGGACTCGGATGACGGTGCAGTAGTCGTATCAGCAGGTGGTGCTTTTGGCACCTATGTTGATCTTGATGGTACAGTACGTTCTGAAGCAGAGCTAGTTAC
>JBIKNX010000227.1:0-4045 GCA_044358435.1 Luteolibacter sp. | reverse complement strand
TTTCTTCTCCCGTTTTAGGATCGATTCGTTTGACTCTGGAATCGAACATTCGCTCTTCCGCCAGTTTGCCATTTTTTTTATTATAGCCGTAGCTGAACTTATACAGCTCGGTACCATTTCCGTCGAAAATTTTGCATCCAGTCGGATTTCCATTCTTATCCATCTGATACTTCGTGTACATATTGATGACACCTTTCGCACTGTATGTCTTCTTTGTCAGGGTTCTGTTATCCGGGCTGCGGTAAAAAATCGTACACGATCCATCATCATGCCGCACGACCCGGACGTTTGGACCGTCAACCGAATCAAAACCCGATGATTCTTCCGCATTTACTGAGAGCGCTCCAATGGCGCAAATCATCAACAGACGTAACAATTTCATGCTTGGAGTAAAACCTTAGAAACCTGTCACTGCAAGAAACGTTTCACCGCCTCGCGCTTGAGGCGCAACTCCCTCCATTCATTGACCAGGCGGCTCGCTTCGATGATTCCGCAGCCGGCTGGGAGTGAAATTTCGCTTCCCTTCCACCACAAACCCCGAATCGCAACGACAGCATCGAAAGCTCCATGGTCCCAAACACCGAACGGCGCGCCAAATTCAGCCGGGCAACCCAAACGCTTTCGCCACTCACCCAGCATCGCCATGGTTTGATCGGTTCTAGGCAAAGGACCCAAAGCGGGGGTCGGATGCAATCTATGCAGAAGACGAAGGGGATCATGAATGGATTCCAAATCCACTGAAATACCCGTTAAAAAATGCACAATCGAACCCAAACGCAGCACCTCGCGTCCCTTCCGATTCAATTTTCCGAGATCGAGCAACTTCGCAACCAAGGTCTGCGCCACATATTCATGCTCGCGTATCTCTTTTTCATCGACTCCAAACACAGCCTCATCCTCTTGTCTCGCCGTCCCGGCAAGTGCCATGGTTTCCAAATGCAGCCCACGCATGGAAATGAGAAGCTCCGGAGTCGCACCGGCGAATCCGGAACCGGTTTCCACCCAACCATAGGCATGCAATGGAGCGCGCTGTGCCGCGATCGCCGCGATGATGTTGGCGGATGGCTCCCGTCCTCCGCGCACCTTGCCACGCTCGGTCACCACCGGAACCGTTTTCTCAATCATGCCTTGCCCGATGCAGCTCATGATTTCCTGGAAGACGAGGGAAAAAGGCACCGCATCCGGCGTTTGCCAATCGATCTCCAGTTTGGCTGAACGATCGGAGAACTTTTCCCGAAACTGCCCCAAGTCGAGATGCTCAACCCGATCCGGAATTTTCCATGGTTTCCCTCCCATCTCGAAAAAGCCGCATTTGAAGAATGCCACTCCGGATTCGGGCGGAGCATCCGCTTCACGAAAAGGCCCATACCCCACCACCACCGTGCCGTCTCTGCGGGCAAGCCATGCAACTGTTTCGTTCATCAAATGGATTCAGGCGCTGCTGCCATCCGCAGTGGATTTCAAAACTTTCGGGGGCTCGGGTTTCTGATTCGGAATGATTTTTTTCACAAACTCAAGCGGCACCCAGCCGCGTGTCTGGGTCGCAAAACCCACATAAGCCCAGTCACCGCTTTCATCAATGACCTCCGCCAGTGAACCCGGTGGAGCATCGATGACTTCAGGCGATGTTCGTGACGCATCCGTATACAGCACGACTTTGTCTCCGACGATCACCGCCTGTCTGGAGAATGGCGCGAACTGGGCATCGTTCGGGTAATAATGGCAACCCAGCAGAGCAAAGATCATGATCAGGGGAGCGACGATCAATCCCACCATCCCGCATATCCGTATCCGATTTCCCGGTCGTGTCGCAAAAAAGACCAGAATCGCGAGCAATAGGATCCAAGCCCCCATGCGGAATCCTCCATACCAGACATCCAACGGAATACGCGCCAATGCGTATTGATAAGCGGGTCTTACCACCGTGATGGATCCGAACTTGCGTTCAATGAAACGCAAGTTCTGGCGGGCCTCGGCATGACCCGCATCACGCGCCAATGCTCGCCTGTAATAAAGTGCGGCGTCACCCGGAGAACCCATCTTGTAAGCGGAGTTTCCGATGTTATAAAGGGTATCTGCGGATAGCTGCGGATAAGGACCCGCGTCCAACCAAAGCTTGGCGGCTTCCTCATATTTGGCCGCATCATACGCCTTCGTGGCCTTCGCCATCACATCCTCACCCCGTGCTTGTGGCATGAAAAAAGCAAAAACAAGCATTCCGAAAGCCGCACGCTTCATTGCCCGCAGCATTTGCTGACGGCGTTTTGGAGACAGGACGGTTTCCTGTTTGTCTTTTTGGAAACATAAACGGTCGCGCTCACGGACAATCTCAGCGAGTTCGTCATCCGCTTCGTTGGCAAGCCACTTCTCCACAAATCCTCCGGCATTCCGTAAAAAATCCAGACCGCCGCGACCTTCCGCGTTAAGCACGTTTTGAAAATCCTTCCTCATCCGCAACTTGACTTCATCTTTCTCAAGCAAATGCCCGAAACGCATCCACAAGGCTTTGACGATCAGAAGAAGGGCGATCGCCGTGAAGATGATCTGGATGACACTGAACGAGAAACCGCGATCCTTCTCCATCAACAAAGCACCGGAATTCAACAACCCGAGGATATCGGTCATGCGCTCGACCGGAAGCGGCAACGCCTGAGGCGGACCGGACGATTCCAAGCCACTTCTCAGGCTGGCGGGTGTCATCGTGATCGGTATGGCCTCACTCATGACCGTTTTGTATTTCTCTTCATCCGGATCAAAGTAAACCAAGCGGAAGGGAGGAATCGAATTCCGCATTTCCAAAGGGCGGATGAACTGACTGAAAATCACGACCCCATCAAGTTCACGGCGTTCATCCCCGCGTTGGACGGGTGTCGCATCATAAACTTTCCAACCTGTGGCATCGGACAATTTTGGAGAGCGGAGCGTGTCAAGATTGCCGCTTCCGGAGACAATGACATCCAGAGCCAATGGCTCACCCTCAATGACATCGGTTTGCTTGATCGCCGTGCCTAGAGTGAATTTGCCAACCGCTTGATCAAAGCCCTCCGGCGCGCCATCCGGCAACGGCTCAATCTTGAAATCAGATGCCGGAACCGCCAAGCTGGCCTCCAGTTGCAGTCGCTGGGTGAAACGATCGAAAATCATTTTGTAATAGGTTAGACGGATACTTGCGGGACCTAACGACACCGTTCCAGTGCGCAGGGCACTCAACGTCGACCTATAGGAAACCGCGACATAGGGTTGCCCCAGAAGATTCACCTCACCCCTCGCAGGGCTCGCTTCGTAACGCCACACCGCAAGCCCGTCTCGCTCAAACTCCGGCACACCCCAATCAACGACCGAATTCACCATTTTGCTTGGAACATAGATTTTGATCTCCGTCTTCACTGTCTGACCCTGATAGATCTTCCTGTCCGATACTTTGATGGCACTTGCATAACGCACCGTCTCGTCCGCCGCCTCCGGTTTTGCCTTTGCCTCATTCCATTTGAGATCATCCGGATTGAAAACCTCGATCGGGATCGGAGCGGTCTTGTGAATCACCCCTCCCACCACGACCTCGACCGCGGGAATGATATGCTGACCGATCTTATAACTGGATACGACATAACGAAATCGATATCCGATTTGACGTCCGGGAATCATATCAGGCGGACCGTAACCCATTGGCTCAATACTTACATCTTCCATCTTGGGAAACGCCGGGATGCTATCGGGCTCAATCCCTTCGAATTTGAGCTCCAACAGGACTTTTTCCCCTCGTGCTAAAAACGATGAGTAAATTTCGGCCTCGACCGGAGCGCCGGAAAGCGGAGCAGACGAGAGCAACAACAAGACGAAAGTTTTTTTAATCCATGCATTCATAGTTACCAATCCTTGTCAGGGGTTTTGAATTCTCTGCGCCCGGAAAGCGGAGATCCTTTTTCAACATCGGAATTCTCTTTGAGTTTTCTGCGCGCCAAATCCTGGGGTGACTCGCCGGGATTGGCTTGTTCACCATCCTTGGTGTCGCCATCTTTGGGATCATCCGGCTGATCCCCTTTCT
>JBIKNX010000263.1:0-3210 GCA_044358435.1 Luteolibacter sp. | reverse complement strand
CTCGTCACCCTTCACCTGGTCACCCTTTTTCTGGTCGTCCGGTTTTTTCGAATCAGGCTGCTTTTCCTCCTGTCCATCCTTACCCTTCTCGCTATTTCCGCTACCATCGCCTTCCTTGGGTTGATCACTCTCTCCCTCGCCCTCCAAGGGTGCGGCCTGTTGCTGCTGCCTCATCATTTCCTGCTCGGTTTGCTTTTTCTCCTCATCTAACAACTCCGCCAATCGCTTTAAATAAGCCATGGTCGTCTCTTCATTCCTGCCCGGCTTGTCATCCTTGGGATTTTTGGCATGCGCCGAACGATAATGCCGTATCGCGTCCGACCAGTTCACCATGACCGCCTCCATGCGGACATATCCTTGGGTATCCCCCTTCTCAGGAACCTTTTCCTCCCGCATTTTCCGCAATTGCTCCCGAACCGACTGATCGAACTTCTCCATTTCAGGAATCGCTTTTCCCGTTGGATAGCGACTTCCAGTAATTCCCATCCAGCCCAACTGGAAGAGGGTGTTGCCCATGCCTTCGTGGGCCTTGGCGGAGACAGGATTCTCACCCGACAGCAACGCTCCGCTATAGGCTGAGCGAGCACCGCGCAGATCCCCGGCCTCGTAGGCAGAGAGCCCTTCGGCCAAGCGCATTTTTGCGGCGTCATCCCCTGTTTTTTCTCTCGCCAAAAAACGATATGCATCACGCGCCTGATCATAACGACCTTCGAAGAACGCCGTCTTCGCATCGCGTAATGTATATGCCTGAACGTCACTGGCAAACAGGAGCATCAATCCTCCAAGAGCCGGCAAGGAAACCCTACTCCAGCGGGTTCCCGCGATGATGGCCGCCATCAGAAAAAGAATTCCGGGCAGCACGGCCCATTGGAAAAACTCAACCACCAGGCGGCTTTGGCCGGCTTCCATTTCAAAAACATCCATACCCTGTACTGCCAACTCGATCATCGCGGGAATATCTCCACCCGTTCCGGCGACCACGTATTGACCTCCGGTGGAAGTTGCCAGTTTCCTCAAGACATCCGCCTGCAGGCGACTGAGAACCTTGCTTCCCGATTCATCGATCAAAAAACCCTCCGTGTAGTCTTTGTGCGGAACAAAGCCACCATCCTCAGTCCCGACTCCGATGGTGAAAATTTTTACCCCGGCACTCTCCGCCTCAGTCACAATCGCATCCAAATCACCATCGTGTTTCTCACCATCGCTGATCAAAATCAGCAGATTGTTTTTCTGCCCCGTTTCTTTGAGCGTTTCGGTTGCCAGCTTGATCGCGGATGAGATATCGGAGCCCCCTGAGGACACCCATTCTTCGTCAATCTGTTCCACCGTCTCATGCAAAGCCCCGAGATCAATCGTCAGGGGTGCGAACAAATAAGGCGTACCGGCAAAACCCACCAAGCCGACACGGTCGTTTTTAAAGGCGGCGAGGATTTCATAAATGAGTATTTTCCCCTGACCCAAGCGATCCGGATTGACGTCTGTCACCCGCATGCTGCGCGAAAGATCCAAGGCAATCATCACATTCCGCCCCTTGGCAGTTTTCGTCTGCACACCCGCTACGCCTTGGGGTCTTGCGAGCGCCAGGACAAACACAGCCATCGCAGCCCATATCAAACCCAATGACAACCAGCGCGGCAGAGGATGATGATTTCGAATCAACCTCCCTCGCAAGCGCTCCGCCACCATTTGTTCCCATGGCTGTGCTCTGAAACGCTCCAGCAAAATCACGCCGATTGCCAGCACCGGCAGCGCGATCCAAACCAAAAGCCATTCTGGAGATGCCAAATTCATATTCAAACCGTCGTGCGATACAGCGACATGTAAACCCCTACCCCTGTTGCCGCCAGCAGTGATAGCCCGATAAACCACATATACAACTCACGGTCTTCCGTAATGGTCAGACTTCGTGACTCGGTTTTTTCCAATTGATCGATAGTTTGAAAGTTTTTCTCCAAATCTTCCAAATTCTGCGCCCAAAAATGCTCACCACCCGTATCACTGGCAATTTTTCTCAGGGTCGGCAGGTCAAACTCCTGACGAGGGAATGCCTGAATACTTCCCGAAACCCGCCCCTCCTTAGTGCCGATCGCGACAGTGTATGTCTTGATCCCCAGAGTCTTGATATGTTTGGCTGCATCCAAAGGCGAAATTTTTCCCGAGTTGCTCGCACCATCCGTAATCAAGACGATGATCTTGCTTTTCGATTCACGATTATCCAGGCGGGTTGCCGCCGTCGCAAGTGCGGATCCGATGGCGGTGCCTTGTTCGCGAACCGTTCCCAAGCCATGACGGTTGAGTTTGAGCCGGCCCAGACCGCCCCTCAACCAATCATGATCCAGTGTGATGGGACTCACGGAAACAGGTCGTCCCGCAAACGCCACCAGACCGATCCTGTCATCCGGCCTTTTTGAAATGAACGCATCGACCACTTTCTTCGCCGCATCGATCCGTTTCATCGGCTTACCCTCGAAACTGAAATCATCGATATCCATCGAGAGCGAAACATCAAAGGCAATCAGAATATCAATCCCACTAGCGATGCGGCTTTGATATTCATAACGCCATACCGGCCTTGCGATTCCAAAGACAGCCAGCAGGAGTGCGATGAACAGGAGTGGAAATCCGATATTCCACACCATGTGATTGACTTTTTTCCCAAGACCGTGAAGCACCCCGAGGTTGGGGAAAATCAACGCGCCGGAAGCACCGCGTCCTCTCCGCAATGTGAGCAAAAGCAAACTGGGAATCAGCAACAATAACCATTGCGGCTGAACAAAGCGAAAATGCGTGAAGAATGATTCGATCATGACGCATGGATCCTTTCCAAAAGGTTGACCGCCTGTTGTTTGAGAAGGTTCACGTCAATGACCCGCCCGTCATCCGGACCATATTTCATGGCCGCCAATTCAGAAAAATACGCCTGAATCATCGCCTTGAGTTCCTCATTCAGTCCATCAATCGCATTATGCCGGCCGATGAACTCCTCGTGGGTTTCATACAACGCAGGTTCGTTCAGGCTTTGTGCGAGGTATTTCCTGATGACCAGAGAAACCATGATGACGTTTTCCTTTCCCAACGATTCATCCAATGTTCCGATCCCAGCCAATGCCTGTTGAAACGCCTCACGCCGGGCCTTCAAGGGATCAAAAACCTTTTTTTTCCTGAGCAGATACCGACCCGAAAACCACAACAAAAGCAACAGGATCGCGA
>JBIKNX010000104.1:0-9676 GCA_044358435.1 Luteolibacter sp. | reverse complement strand
CGGCTGGAGAAATTCCATGATGATCTTGTCGTGGTCGGTGGTCTGGCTGTCCATTACCACACGCGAGACAGTGGGAGCCCGCTCCATCCCGCAGCACCAACACTGGATGTGGATTTCGGAATCCGCTTGGGCACGGAAGCGGGCATGAAGGGAACGGTGCAGTTCGATCTAATGCAAGCAGGCTATGAGGAGGTTGAGGACAGGATGGTGAAGAAGCTCGAAAACGGGCGAAACCTCTATGTAGATTTCCTCACCGAGCATCCGCCCCGCACGACCGGAACCAGAAATGTGAGCGATGTCATCGCGTCGATCTGCCCGGGCATCAACCGTGCGCTGGAAGAGCGGGAGTTTCAGGATATCAGCGGGGTGGATCGTTACGGCGACAGACGGGCCTATCGTGTGCCGATATGTGGAATCGGGCCTTTGCTGGTGCTCAAGCTGAATGCCTTCGCGGAGAGAACGCACGAGAAGAAAGCGAAGGATGCTTATGATATCCTGGCATTGGTCAGTTCCTGTTCGCAGGGGCCAAGAGCGGCAATCGAGGCATTCCACAGCGAGAAGACAAAAGGCAACCCGAGTATGGATCGGGCGCTGGAGTGTCTCAGAGAGAACTTTCGCGAAGTCACATCGCTGGCTCCGCAACTCGCGGCGACCTTTCGCTATGGAGCTGATATGAATCCTGAAAACGGGCTTCTGTTGCGCGAGGATTTGGTTACGATCGCGCAGGAATTGTTAGACGAAAACGAATGAACAGCTACACCGATGAACCTCAGAATCTATTAACAATAATTAGAACCGCTGGGGCGGGTGAAGAAGTCGAAGGTCGAAAAGTCGAAAGTCTATATTTGAATCGCTGGGGCGATTAGGTGAATGAGGAGTCGTTTGTCGGGCGCTTGGTTATGAACTCTCAACCGCACCAGCCCCGACAAGGCGGGGTAAACGGTTCTGGCTTAGACATTAAGACCTTCGACTTTCGACCTTTCCCGTCTCCCGTCTTGCACAAGATGCGGGCGGGACGCCCGCGCTCCTATTTTCGTGCTGGGAGAACGGCGCGGCTGTGCTTTAGTGAGCGGCGTTATGAAAAAGATGGCTATACGATTCACGGGTTCAATGGTCGGGTTGATCGGTTTGGTGCCGGTATCGGGGTCTGCACAAACGCGGGATTTGTTGAAGGACGGGGCGTTGGATGGATTTCGGCAGGTGGCTATGTGGCGCGGGGTTTCCGAGGTGTCGGCGGTGGCGGAAAAATGTGAGTTCGAGGTCAAAGGCGAGGGCAGGATTTTGGTGAACTCGCTCACCAAGCCGGAGAAAGCCCCGTATTTGCTGACCAAGGAGGAATTCGGCGACGCCAAAATCGAGTTGGAGTTCATGGTTCCGAAAGGCTCGAACGCGGGGGTTTATGTGATGGGTCGCTATGAAATCCAGATCCTGGACAGTTTCGGGCGGGAAAAATACGGTTCCGGCGATCTCGGCGGGCTTTATCAGCGTTGGGATCCGAACCGGCCGAAAGCCCGCCAAGGCTACGAGGGCACGCGGCCGAAAGTGAACGCCGCCAAGGCGCCGGGTGAATGGCAGACGATGGAAATCGTGTTTCGCGCCCCACGTTTCGACGCAGCCGGGAAAAAAACCAAAGACGCGACCTTTGAAACCGTTTTTGTGAACGGACAGTTGGTGCAGGAAAACGTCGCCACCACTGGCCATACCCAATCGGCGCCATTCGAAGGCGATGCGAAAACCGGTCCGATTGCGATTCAGGGTGATCACGGTCCGATCGCGATCCGCAGTTACAAAGTCACGCCCCTGGAGGATGGGGAAAAAGCGCGGCTTGCGGGCTTGGATGCCTATTGGGCTGAGGTTTCCCGGGCGGTGAAAGCCGGAGATTTTGAGGCTTACAAAGCCACATGCCATCCGAAAGGCGTTCTCGTTTCCGGCAGCAAAAAAGTCAGCTACCCTTTGGCGCAGGCCCTGAACCGCTGGAAAACCGAGTTTGATGACACCAAGGCGGGTGATATCGAGGCATCCGTGGATTTCCGGTTTTCCCATCGCTTTGGCGACACCCAGACCGCCCATGAATCAGGGGTTTTTCTCTACACCCAAAAGAAAAAAGACGCGGAGGCCATCCAGGAATACATCGCTTTTGAAGTGTTGTTGGTGAAAGAAAACGGCAAATGGCAGACCCTGATGGAGTATCAGATGAAAGCGGTCTCGAAAGAAGAATGGGATAAGATTCAGCCATAAGCGCGTAATTTTCACCGCGTTTCTCGCGTTGAATAATCCCGGCAAGCTGCGACATTCGCACCCGATCACCTGATTCCGCTTTCGCACCCACTCTGAAACATGAAACATTCATCCCTTATTTTCCAATCGGCGCTCCTGGCAATGGCATGGTTCACGGTGGTCTCACCTATGCGTGCGGAAGAACCCGCCAAGCAGCCTGTGGAAGCGGAATCGAAAACCGCAGAAAAGCCGGATGCGGCCGATCAGAAAAAAGCGGAAGAGCTGATCAAGCTCTCGCAGAACCGCGAGGAATTGGCCATGCCGGGAATGAAGATTCTCGTGAAGAAAGGTTACATTGATGTGGAAGCGAAAATCTGCCTGACCGAAGGAATGTTGGAGTTGCTCGCTTGCACCAAAGACAGCAAGGAACACGAATCCCTCATCGCCGTCGTGCCCAAAGCCGCGCACATTCATGCGGCATTGCTTTTGATCGGCGCTCAGCCCGGTAATCCGGCCATGCGCAAAGAAGTGGAAACCGAGGATGGACCGCGCTGGATCGATCTGGAACCACGCGGTCAGGAAATCGATATCTCTCTGGTTTTCAACAACGAGGCGGGCGAACCTGTGGAACATCCCATCAAGGAATTTCTGATCAAAAGTGCAGAGGAGTCGTTTGAGCCCAAACCCGAGGAAAAAAACAATAAAGAAAATCGCGCGTTTCCGACCAACACCTTCCTGTTTGTGGGTTCCCACGTCTTCAAGGACGGCGAAGCGGATCCGGTCTATCTGGCCGATGAAAGCGGCAATGTGATCTCTCTTTCCACGTTCGGTGATGAGTTGTTGGCTCTGCCGGGCGTGCATGCGAATGACAACCAAGGCCTCGTCTGGTCTGTCGATCCAACCCGTCTCCCGCCGCTCGATACCAAGGTCATTCTACGCCTGAAACCGAAAAAACCCGCCGCAGCGGAGGAACCGAAAAAATAATACCTAGATTTGTTATCATGATGAAATTTACCGCATGGATGTTGGTTCCCGCTCTTGGAGCGGGTTGGGTCGGAGCGGCAGAGATGAAAGTCGATGCCGTTGCCGCAGGAAAAAAAGTTTTTGAAACGGTGGGTTGCTCCGAGTGCCACACGGTCACCAAAGGCGATCCTTCGAACAAAACCGGTCCGAACCTGTTCGGACTTTTACTGACCGCCCCGCGTGATCGCAAGGTCATGGTTGCCGGCAAGGAAACGATCGTGAAAGCGGATCGCGGGTATTTTGAAAGATCCCTGCGCAAGTCATGGGATGAATTGGCGGTTGGGGAACATGGTCCGATGAAGGACACGGCATACGCCGCCATCATGCCGAACTATGTGAAGGAATTGGTCTCGGATGATGATATGGAATCGGTCTATCATTACCTCCGCACGTTGGCGGAAGGCGCGGATCAAGGTCCGGCAACCGTGATGGTGAAACGCGCGGCCGCGGCCGAGCCGACCAACATCCTCGAAATCCCCAACGAAGAAATCATCACGGATCGCACACGTGTCTTCAGGGCGGCCATCAAAGGCAGCAGCGGACGCGCCCTCCATGTCGGCCAGCCAAACGGGATGAACTACACGTTTGATCCGCGCATGCTCTCGGTTCGACGGATTTGGTCGGGCGGTTTTCTCAATATGAAAGAAGAACGCACCTCGCGCGGCCGCGATCTTCCCAAATTGGGCAAGGGTGCGAAAGTCCACTTCGAAGGCATCGCCCTCATGCAACCCCTGACCGCCAAAGGCGAGCTGGTTGATTTCGAGTTCAAAGAACCCGATGCCCAGGACAATGCCGCCATCGAGAAACACCTCTGGGACAAGGTCGATTTCGCGGAGCGCCTTGCCAATCTCGATGCGGAGTTTCTCGGACATCGCGCGCCAACCGCAAACACGGATCCGGCTTTCCGTTTCCGCGTGGGCAAAAACCAATTCGAGCAAACGATCTCGATCAGCGATCAGGGTGCGATCGCCATCACCCTGACCGGCGAGACGCTTGAGGCGCAGAACTTCCAAATCGCGGCCACCCAGCTCAGCGAGTTGAAAGTCGAGGGCGGGATGTTGAAAGACGCCACCTGGTCCATTCCGGCCGGCGCCAAGGGCCCGTTCAAACTTCAGGCAAAAATCAAAGTCGAACCCGCCACCCGCGAAGCCGTGACCCGCAAGGAAAACTGGGCACCGCAAAAACTCGTTACAGAACCCTCGAAACCGGGCAAGGCCGCCATTGAACTTCCGGCAGGTTTCAGTCTGGAAGATTGGGTTTCTCCGCTCGATCTGTTAGGCCGCGAGCAGTTGTTCGAGCCCACCGGAATCGCCGTCGCCAAGGATGGCACCATCGTTCTTGCCACACGTGCCGCCGGTGTCTGGCGCATCCGCAACGGCGAGTGGACGATGTTTGCGGAAGGAACCTACGAAGCGCTCGGCGTCTGCATCGAAGACGACAAGGGTGATGTCATCGTCATCGCCCAAAAACCCGAACTCACGCGCATGCGCGATGAAAACGGCGACGGTCGTGCGGATACTTTCCAAACGGTCTCCGATGATTATGGTTTCCACGGAAACTATCACGAATACACCCACGGCCCGGTGAGGGATGCGGCGGGCAATTACTACTTCCTTCTGAATCTCTCGCATGACGACAAGGCCGTCCGCGTCTCATGGCGTGCCGGCGGGCGTTTCATGGGCAGCATGGGCGGCTACCGCGGCTGGGCGATGCGTGTGACTCCCGCTGGGAAAACCGAAACTTTCGCTCTCGGCCTGCGCAGCCCGGCAGGAATCGGCGTCGCTCCGGACGGGCGTATTTGGTATGCGGAAAACCAGGGCGAATACGTCGGATCCTCGAAAATCGTTCCGCTCGAACAAGGCAAGTTTTATGGCCACATGTCAGGACTCGAATCCTTGCCGGGCATGATCCCCGACGCGCCGGAGCTCAAACATGATCTGTGGAAAGACAAACTCCGCAAAGGAGCTGTCTGGCTTCCACACGGCATGATGGCGAATTCTCCCGGCAACCTTGACTGGGACGTGACAGGTGGGAAATTCGGCGTTTACAAGAACCAGATGTTCGTTGGCGATCAGACGCTCTCGCAGTTGATGCGCGTCGTCACCGAAGTGGTTGATGGCCAGGATCAGGGTTGTGTGATTCCTTTCGGAAAAGGCCTCGCTTCCGGCATCATGCGTCCCGTTTTTCTTCCCGATGGCAGTTTGTTGTTAGGTCAAACCGGTCGCGGCTGGACGGCCAAAGGCGGCAAGCAATCCGCCCTCCAACGCGTGATCTACGATGGCAAAACCCTTGCCGCGGACATTTCCAAAATCACCGCGACACCGACAGGTTATGACATCCATTTCACCCAACCCATCGCTGCCAAAGTCACTCCTGATATGTTGAAACAGGCGCTCACGGTGAAATCCTGGTTCTATACGAACCTCGCCGAATACGGTTCACCGCGTCACGAGCTCCGTGACGAAACCGTCGCCTCCGTCACGCTTGCCCCCGACCGCAAATCCCTGCTCGTCGATCTTGATGGCTTCGGCAAAGGCGAAAAATCGACCGGCAGACTTTATCATATGCAGTTCAAGGAAGCCGCAACGCTGTTTGGCAATCTGCCCGTATGGAAAACGCTGGAAGGGTTTTACACCCTGAATGCGATTCCCAAAACGAAGTAAATCATCTCCCGACAAGCCATCTTCGCATCCATGAAATCATCGCTCTTCGCACAGGCCGCTATCCTGGCGATTTTCGGCCTCGGAATGCCAGCAGGCCATGCCCAGGACGTCGCGCCCACCGCGGTGGAACTCTCAAAAACGTTCACGCCGATTTTCAAGGAAGGCAAGATCGAACAAACCATGGAGGCCTCCGCGGAGTATGCGAACTTTCGTTTTTTGGCGGAATATGATGCGAAACAGGCGGCCTATCTGATTTTGCGCAAAGGCGTGGAGATCGAACTCCCTGCCGGGAATAACCGCAAAATTGAAGTCGCTTACGAACATTCCACAGGCAAGCCCGCACGGTTCAGGGTTTGGGTGGACGGGTTGAGCGTTGAAAAAGGCCGCGATATTCCTGACAGCGAAGTGGGCGATGACGCGATGGTGGCCGATGCCACAACTTCCACCGAACTGCTGCGTCTCGATAGGGATTTCACGCTGATGGTCGAGTTCACACCGAATCAAAAAGGCGGCGCTTTGGTTGCAAAAAACATGTCCCAAGGGAAATGGGTTCCGGATTCCAAAGCGCTGTTCGTTCGCAATGAAAAGCTCGTCTATGAAATTGCCGGACTCGGAAGTTTGGAAGGCAAAACTAAATTGAAAACCGGTGAGAAATACACTGCCGTGGTGGTCTCCGAAGCGGGTCGCGTGAATCTGTATCTCAACGGCAAACAGGAAGCGACAAATCAAAAATTCACCGTGGCGGACCCACAGGACGCGGTGTTTCAAATCGGCTTGGCTTCAGCCACTCTAACAGAAAACTTCGACGGCAGGATTTCCGGAGTCCGTTTTTGGGGTCGTGGGTTGAATGGTAAGGAAATCGCGGAGTTATCAAAAGGAAATGCTCAAACGGTCAACACACCGGACTTGAACTGGACCCCGGATTCCAAATTGATCAAGCCGAAGCCTGGCGAAATCCCCGGCCATCCCATCCGCCTCACGCTTGAAATTTTAAGTGATTTTAACATGCACCGTTCGGTGGTGCAGCCGCTTGTGCTTTCGGATCATCAGGCGCTGGTCAAAGCTTGGGATAAAAAAAGTCTGGCAAACGGGAAAACGGTTTACATGCAGCTTTGCGTAACTTGCCACGGCACGCTCGATCAACCTGGCTCGCTTCCCACCGCGCCACGGTTTCATATCAACCAACTCAAAAACGGCTCGGATCCCTACCGCATGCTCCAGACTTTGGAAAAAGGTTACGGCCAGATGATGGCCATGCCCCAATACACGACCTCTCAGAAATACGACGTGATCCATTACATCCGTGAGGAGTTCATGAAGGGCAAAAATGAAAAGATGTATGCCGCGGTCGATGCGGAATATCTGGCGTCTTTGCCGCGCGGCATGAGCCAACTTCAGGAGCAGGCTCGCGAGGAAAAAGAACCGCAATACCTCCTGCAAGATTACGGCAACGCCCTGTTCTGGACGCTGCAGGTCGATCAGGGAAACATCGCTCAAAAAGGTCTGACGGTTCGTTTGGACGAAGGCGAAGGCGGCGTTTCCAAAGGGAATGCATGGATGCTTTACGAGCACGACACGATGCGCGTCGCCGCGATCTGGACAGGGAAAGATTTCATCAACTGGAAAGGGATCGGCTTCGATGGCTCGCACGGCACGCACACGAGCATCGTCGGAGACAAACATTTCACGTTCCCCAACGAGCCCGCATGGGCGAATCCGGAGACGGGTGATTTCAAAGACCTGCGCATTCTCGGCCGCGACAACCTTCCCTACGGCCCGCTGCCCCGCAGCTGGGTGCATTTCAAAGGCGTGGAAATACACGGAGCCAATCCCGTGATTCGTTACTCGATCGGCGATTGCGACATTCGTGAAATCCCCAAGCTCGCAAGCGCGAATGTTTTCGAACGGTGGTTCTACTGTGGATCTAGTAGTAAAGAACTGAAACTGCGTCTCGACAAGGATCAGGTTCACGTCATTCCCGCCAGCAAGACGCCGTTCCAATTCGGCGTTCGTTATCAAGGCGGCAAGGCGGAGGTGTTCGATCTCAAGACTCCGGCAACAAACGCGCAGCCGGCATCGAAACGATTCGGGATCAATCTGACCACCCGGATCAAACCCAGCCCGGCTGAAGGCGCGTGGGCGGTCGATACCTTTGAAACTCCGGAATCCAAGGACAATCCATGGAACTCCTGGATGCGCACCACAGGGTTCGATTTCTTCGAGGGCGGCAAAAGCGCGGCGATCTGCACCTGGAACGGCGAGGTTTGGATTGTCGATGGAATCGATCAAAGCGAAGGCGAGCTGAAATGGCAGCTGGTCTGCACGGGGTTGTTCCAGCCGCTGGGATTGAAAATTCTCAATGGCAACATCCATGTCGGCTGCCGCGATATGATCGCGATCCTGCGCGACACCAATGGCGACCGCGAGACGGACATCATTGAGAACTTCAACAGCGATCACCAGGTGACCGAACATTTCCACGAGTTCGCGATGGGCTTGCAGTCCGATGCGGAAGGCAATCTTTACTATGCGAAATCCGCGCGTCACGGGAAACCCGGTCTGGTGCCGCACCACGGCACTTTGCTGAAGGTCAGCAAGGACGGATTGAAAACCGAAATCCTTGCGAACGGTTTCCGCGCCGCGAACGGGGTGTGCTTGAATCCCGACGGAAGTTTCATGGTCACCGATCAGGAAGGCAACTGGACCCCGAAAAACCGCATCAACTGGGTGAAGCCCAAGGGCAAAAATGTTTTTTACGGAAACATGTGGAGCTACCACGACAGCACGGATGAATCGGATGCCGCAATGAAGCAACCTCTCTGCTGGATCACGAATAGCTTCGATCGCTCCCCTGCCGAGCTGCTCTGGGTGCCTGAACATTCCGCCTGGAAATCCCTGCGCGGATCGCTGCTGAACCTGTCCTACGGCGAAGGCAAAATCTACACGGTGCCCTTTGAGAAACAGGGTGAGGAAGTGCAAGGCGGGATGAGTCCGCTCGGCATGAAACCGTTTCCAACCGGCATCATGCGCGGTCGCTTCAGTCCGCTGGATGGTCAGCTCTACGGCTGCGGGATGTTCGCTTGGGCGGGCAACCGTCAGCAACATGGCGGATTCTATCGGATCCGCTACACCGGCCAACCCGCTTACCAACCTGTTTCCCTCAGCACCAAGAAAGGCCAGGTCACCATCGGTTTCAGCGATGCGTTGGATCCGCAATCCGTCACCGACATTTCCGCATGGGAAGTCCGCGCATGGGATCTCCAGCGCACCTCGAAATACGGCTGCAAACACCTCAATGAGAGAACCTGGAAAATCTCGAAAGCGGATCTGTCCGCCGATGGAAAATCCATCCGTTTGGACATCCCCGAGCTGGCGCCAACATGGGGCATGTCGATGAAGCTCAAACTGCGCGGTGCTGGCGGCGAAGCCATCGAACGCGAGATCCACAACTCCATCTTCTCGCTCGATTGATCTAACAGTTCTATGATCGAATTTTTCAGGCGACTCGTATCATCAAAAAGTTTGAACAGAAGGTAACGAAGAGAACGAAGGATGTGCCAACCCCCGATTCTCAATACTCCAGCCAAATGATAGAAAAATCAAAGCCAAGGCGCAGCGCAAAGCTCCTTCGTTGACTTCGTTACCTTCTGTAAAAATAAGAATTCTCACAGAAGGCCACAAAGAGATCGAAGGATGTTCCAACAATCGCATTTTCAATACTCCAGCCAAATGATAGAAAAATCAAAGCCAAGGCACAGCGCAAAGCTCCTTCG
>JBIKNX010000300.1:0-29669 GCA_044358435.1 Luteolibacter sp. | reverse complement strand
GAAATTCGGAGGGTAGGTTCGCCTACCCTCTTTTTTGTAGGTATTTCTCGGGGCGAGTCTGAAAAGGCTTGCCCTTTTTCGTATTATAAATATGATAAATGTTTTGTTCTAAGAGGTCTATAATGCTATCTTTTTCCAATTATTTGACTGAAGCTAAAAAGAAAATTGATTCTTCCGAAACTGAAATCGAGCCAGATACAGATAAAATTAATAGTAACACTGCTCTTGGTGTGGCGTTCGAGACCCTTACAGCTTTGCATCTTCATGATAGAACAGACTCCTCGAAAAATAAAGATCCAGAACATTTAAAGAGAATTGAAGAGATTAGAGCAAAACATCAAAAGGCTCTCGCTTTCCTTACTCCAGAAAAAAGAGCAAAAGTTTTAAAAGGCGCAGACAGAGCAGCTACTGCATATCTTGAAAGTTTAGGTAATCAAGGCATCAAACCAACAGACATTCACGAAGTGCATCATACAAGCACTGGCATTGATAAAGTTTTTGGTTCAAAAGTCAGTCAATCTCAGAACCCACATGATATTGTTGTAAGAACAAAAAGACCACATCCATCAGCATTCGGTCCAAATAACGATCTTCATGGAACTTCCTTGAAGCTAACACAGGGAACTTTGAGTAACAATGGTGTTGGCGAAATGGATAAAGTGGCTGCTAGTCATGGTATGAAATTGAATATGGGCGACATCTGGAATAAAGGTTACAAAGACACTGTTGGTGATATGCCTAAAAAAGAAGTGAAGAAAATAAGAGATAGAGAAGATGTTGCTGGTGGTTACCTAAAAACTAGAGATAAAGTTCTGAAACATTATCAGAATGCGTTTAATAGCCCTGAAGGTGCAACTCCGGAAGAAAAATTAGAAAACCAGAAAAAACATTTGGCATATTTAATGAAATCAAATCCAGATATGAATTATGATTACACTAATGCTGAAAAGGGTTATTCAAAACCAGTTTCGGATCTAGATCATGTAAAGGCTGTGCAGGCTGCTAGATCGTTTAGTACAAGAGTAACAGATAGTATGATGCATATTTACGATCACGAAGGTAAACATATTCTTTCTGTTGAACATAGAGCTACACATGGTCCATGGTCGTCAATTCAAGTAAACGCTAAACTTGGATCAATGAAAGCGACGGGTCAACCAGCAAAGGCGCATCCAGCAGCTGCTGTAAATCCTCCAGAAAATAAAGCTCCTCCTGTCCCAGTTCAAGCACCACCAGCACAAAGACCAGATTCAGGTGGATTTGGACAACACAGAGGCGATGGACCAAATATTGGAAAACAATTGCCTAAACATTATCAAGGATATGTTGACAGATCGAGTTATATGGGTCACAAGGATAACGGGCAATGAGAATAGATTTTAAAACCTACTTAAACGAACAAGCTGCTGCAACAGAAGGCAAAGCACTAAAGCATCTTCGTCATATTGAAGATTATGCTATTCATGGTGGTCATGATGGTGTCGCAGCCGCCGATGAACATCTTCGTGGTATGCATGATATGTTGCTTGGTAAAAAATCAAGTTTACATGCTTCTACAAAATACGACGGTGCGCCTTCAATTGTATTTGGACAGCATCCAGAAACTGGACAGTTTTTCGTAGCTTCTAAGTCTGCTTTCAATAAAACTCCAAAGATTAATTACACTGACGAAGACATTGAAAAGAATCACGGACATGCTCCTGGATTAGTTACCAAACTAAAAGCTGCATTGAAACATCTTCCTGGTGTTATGCCACGTGAAGGCGGAGTGTATCAAGGCGACTTAATGCACACTGAAGGCGATGCTGTTTCAAAAGGTGGTAAAACTTCTGTAACTCCTAACACTCTTACATATTCTGCACCAAGTAATTCGCCTGAAGGCAGAAATATGAAAAAGAAATTAGGTGTAGTTGTTCATACAAAATATACTGGTCGTGGTGGTTTACAAAGTATGTCAGCTCAACCACTTGATGCTAAGACACGTGCTAAGTTTAAAGATCATCCTGACGTTAATAATATTGATCCTACTATAGATGTTAATCCAGCTAACTATTCTCCTGAAGAACAAAAAGCATTCCTTAATCATATGGATAAAGCAAAAAGAGCTTATGCTTCTATGAAACCAGAAGCTATGGATGCTATTGCTGGGCATGGTGAACAACTAGAAGCTCATGTTAATAATATGATTAGAACTGGTGGTAATGCTTCTGTTCAAGGATATATGGATCATTTGACTGCTCGTCATCAGAAAGATCTTGAGAAAGTTAAGACAGATGCAGCCAAACAAAAAAGAATACAGGCGCATGGTGAATTACTTTCTCATATTAGTAACAACAGAGATCATTTCGATAAGTTATTGAAGGTTCATGGGCATTTGCAAGACGCTAAGAATGTATTGACTAATGTTCTAGCAAAGAACTCTCCATACGAACATAGTGTTGCTGGTGAACACACTGGACCAGAAGGAACAGTTGTTGTTGATAAGAAAGGCAATGCTTCTAAATTTAATAACAGAAGAGAATTCAATCGCCTAAATTTCTTGAAGGGCGCATTCCAGAAACAGCAGGTAGCAAATGCAGAAGATCAACTTCAGTAATTTTTTAATTGAATCCGATCGTTCAACTCATGTAATGACGTTCATGAGAGCCAATCCGCCAACGATTGGTCATGAACGAGTTGTCAATCATGTTACAGATCTTGCTAAAAATTTAGATGCAGGTCATAGCATTGTTTTATCTCATTCGCATGATGGTGATAAGAACCCATTAACTGCTGAACAAAAGCTAAGACATGCTAAATTGGCATTTCCCGGAGCCAATGTATCAACTTCTTCTCCTGAACGCCCTAATATCATGAATCAAGTTTCTAATCTTTATGGTAAAGGTGTGAGAAACTTACATGTTGTAGTTGGTCAAGATAGAGTTGATCAGTTTGATAAATTGCTAAATCAATATAAAGGCGTTGAAGGTGCACATGGTCATTATGGCACTGATATGAACATTACAGTTCATTCAGCTGGTGGTAGAGATCCAGACGCTGAAGGAATTGAAGGTGTATCTGGAACTGGTCAAAGAGTTCACGCAAGAAATAATAATTTTGAAGGATTCCGTGCAGGCGCACCAAGTCATATGACTGACGAGCAAGCAGCTTCGCTTATGAATGATATTCGTAATGCTAAACCACCAGAGAAACCAGTAAAACCAACTAAGAAAAAACTAAAAGAAGAAACAGTTGCTGGTGGCGAAATGGTAAGAGGGTTTGGTGATGTTTCTGGTAATCCAGCAGTTCAGAACGATCCTTTGCAACAATATATTGGTGCCAATGCTTTAGCAAAAGATCAACAAAACGGCGCTTTGATGAAAATGATGAAAGACAGTCAATATAATTTGATTGGGTTTAAAGAGTTTAATCCACGCACTGTTACTAGAGATAAATCATTAGAGTATTGGAACTCTGATGAAAATGGCGACTTCTTAAAATCTAGAAAGAAAAAATAATGGCACAGTTTCGTAAAGATACACATCAATATTTGCCTGATAATAAAACATTATTTGAAGTTGTTATGCTCGCCGATCAATATGGTAATCAAGTTGGACCAGCAAACCCAACAGGAACTGCTGTTGATGCTTTTGGTAGAGCCAGAGTATCAAGCCCACTAACTCTTTTTGATTCTTCTCACCGTTATCGTGACAACAATCTATGGACCACTTCTAATACTGCTGGTGGAACTTATGCGTTTTCTGAAAATGAAGGTCTTGTAAATCTTAATTTAACAACCGCCAACAATGCAGAAATCATTCGTGAGACAACTAAGGTTTTCTCTTATCAACCAGGCAAGTCTTTACAAATTTTACAAACATTTGTCATGCAGCCTAAGACTAATGTTCGTCAGCGTGTAGGTTATTATGGCGCCAACAATGGCATTTATCTTGAGGTGGCAAATAATACAGCATATTTGGTTGAAAGGTCTTTATCATCAGGAGTAATGCAAGAAACGAGAGTAGCGCAGTCTAATTGGAATTATGATACTCTATTAGGCGCTGATACTTCGAGTCCATCTGGTATCACTTTAGATTTATCAAAATCGCAGATTATGTTTATTGATATTGAATGGCTTGGTTTGGGAACAGTAAGATGCGGTTTTATTATTGATGGTAGAATAATTCACTGTCATTCATTTCACCATGCTAATTATATCACGTCAACATATATGACTACAGCTTCTCTACCTTTGAGATATGAAATAAAGAATACAGGCGTAACTGCAAGTAATACAACTCTAAAACAAGTATGTTCCACTGTTATTTCTGAAGGCGGATATGAACTAAGAGGTCTTCAACAAGCTGTTGGAACTGCTATTGGGACGCCAAGAGATTTGACAACAGTTAATACATACTATCCAGTTATCTCAATTAGATTGAAGGCTTCTCCTAATAGACTTGATGCTATTGTTATTCTTACTGCGCTATCATTAATGGGTATTACTAATAATGCTAATTATAATTGGCGAGTTGTAGCATCAGGCACAAGTACTGGTGGAACTTGGAATAGCGCAGGAACTGATTCTGCTGTTGAATATAATCTTACAGGAACAAGTTTTGCGGACGGTAGAATTTTGGCTTCCGGATGGACCACTGGTTCTAATCAGGGTTCAAGTCCTGTTGATATTTTAAAAGAAGCACTATTTAAGTTTCAGCTGGAAAGAAATGGACTTACTTCCTCTCCTTATGAGTTAACATTAGTTGCTGCAACAGATTCTGCAGGCGCTGATATATACGCTTCTATGGACTGGGAAGAGATCTCAAGATAATATTTTTTATAAATAAACAGTCAGTGCGAGTATAAAAGGGTACGCCAGACCTCGCATATATAAGGAAAGCCCAAGGGAAACTCCAGATGAAAAAGTTTACTACATTTGAAACTCAGCTAGGCGAGTCTGTCGTACTCACTGACAAGGCCAAATTATCTCTTTATAAAAAATCCTCAAATTCAGGCATCTCCACGGATATACTAGAAGAAGTGTATCGTAGAGGTTATTCAATCTGGAACGAAGCCTTTGGCGGAACTCCGGATTCATTTGCATTTGACCGAGTAAATTCATTTATCGCTGATGGTTTTGCTGCCCAGCTTGATGAAGACCTAAAGAAAGCATGCTGGAAGGGCTATGAAGCCATTGGCATGAAGAAGAAAAATGGTAAGACCGTTCCTAATTGCGTTCCAGTTAAGGAAGAAGAATTAAACAAGCCAGTCATGACTCCTGCCCAACTTGCTGATAAGCACGGGGTTTCAGTTGAGTCAATTGACAAGGCTCTTAAAGCAGGCATTAAGGTTGAGAAAGAACACACAACCCATTCAGCTGATGCCAAAAGAATTGCTTTAGCCCACCTCGGCGAAAAGCCAGATTATTATAAGAAATTAGATAAAGCTGGACTGGAAGAAAATGCTGAGAAGCATTCCAAAAATCCAGACGATCCGGCTTCAAGATTTATAGGGAGCAATGAATTGGTAGACATTTATAAGAAAGAAACTCCTGGTCAGCTTATCAAGCGTGTTGTAAGAGAATGCCTTGAAGAAGGCGATGTTATTCATACTAAGTTTGCTGTGAAAAATTTACAGAAGCGTGGCATCGAAGGTCCGCATAAAGCTGGCGCTCAAGATTTGATGCGTAACTGGGCTAAACATCCATTTGATTGGGAAGCCGATGATAAAGTTTCTTATCATGGAACAACTGCACGTATTCATAAAGATGGAAAGCACATAGACGTAGACGCTGGTGCACATGGAATAGATCCTGATATTAAAACAAAAATAATTAGAAAACAGGCTGCAAAGAAAACTGGCAACGTTGTAAAGATTAAAGAAGCTGCAATGCAGGCAACAACTGCTCCTGCTCCAACTGCTGCTGATATGGGTCCTAAAAGACTCAGTAGATATCAGACAACTCAGCAGACAAGCACTATTGGTAATCAGGGTTTTAATCGTTCTGGTCCAATGGGAACTCATATCAATCCTTCGTCGCCAACTACACCAAGAGGCGTGAGATCAATGACCTCTGGTTCAACTCAGGCAACAGCAAAAACATTAACACCACAGCGTGTTTCTGCCAATCAACCAGCACCAAAGACAGCTTCTGCTCCAGCATCTGCTCCAAAGCCATCAGCCAGTTTCGGTTCTTCTTCAAGACCAACTACTGTTAGTGCAACATCTGGTGGGATGGAAAAGAGTGGCGGATATAAACTATCATCAGGAATGAGCGATGCTGGTAAGGCTAAAGTAAAGCCAGCTGCACCAGTTCAGATTCCTGCAGGCGCTGGCAAAGCAGTAAACGTTCTAAGTAAAGTAGCTAAGTTTGCTGGACCAGTTGGTGCAGCTATTGGATTGGTTGCTGACGCCAAGCCATTGAACAAGGGCGAAGATGAATTTGCTCGACAGAAGTCACTAGGAATTACTAAGCCAAACGTAACTCCTGGTATGGGAAGCACAAAGAACATTGAGCCTGTTAAGGGCGGAGCAATTACAACTAAGGCTCCTGACTATTACAAGGGTAAGGTTGGCGATTACACTGTAAAAGCTGGTGATACTCTTTCTGGTATTGCTTCAAGAACAGGTCAATCAGTTTCAGATCTAGCAAGCAAGAATAAGTTTGATAGCGAAAACAAGATTGCCGCTGGATCTAAGCTATTTACTGGTAGCGTTCCAACACCACCATCAAGACCAGAAACTGAATCAGGTTCAACTAAAAAGAAAATTAAAGAAGCGATTTCAGAAGCCACATATAAGGGAAAGAAAGTTCCTTTGAATAAGCCAATGGCTGGCGATGTTAAGAAATCAAAAGTTTTCGTTGATCCTGATGGCGATGGTAAGGCGCAGAAGGTAAACTTCGGTGACAAAAGCATGTCTATCAAAAAAGATCAGCCTGCTCGTAAGAAATCATATTGCGCAAGATCTTCAGGTCAGGGTAATCTAACAAATAAAACCAGTGCTAATTATTGGTCAAGAAGAGCCTGGAATTGCGAAGAGACTGAGGAATAATCATGATTGGTAAGATCGAACCATACGACGCATTGAAGGTTGCATTAGCAGACACTTACGTATTCAGCGTAAAGGTTCAGGGTTATCATTGGAATGTAACAGGTCCACATTTCTCTGAATACCATAAGTTCTTTGGCGAATTGTATTCAGAAGTAAATGACGCTGTTGATGTCATTGCCGAATCTATTAGAACATTTGATGCCTTTTCTCCTGGTTCTATGAAAAGATTTCTAGAGCTAACAACTATTGAAGAAGCAAATAATATTCCTGACAGTCTAGTTATGATTAGTAAACTAGCCGCTGATAATGAAAGAGTTATTGCTTCTATAACTGCTGCTTACGAACTTTGCGAAAAGCATAAACATTACGCTGTATCAAATATGCTACAAGACCGTCTAACTGCTCATCAGAAGCATGGTTGGATGCTAAGATCTTTCATAAAGGCATAAAAATGAAAAGTTTAGAACACATCATCAGAGAAATCCGTGAAGGTAAGGGTGTAAAGGCAGATAAGAAAAGTCTTGAACACTCAATTCGTAAAGTTGTTACAAAAGAATACGAATCTTCATATGGCGCTAAAGATAGCAAGCCAGTAGAAGAAACTGTTGGTGTTGTTGGTACAGACAAGTATCAAGGCACAGAATTTAAATCAATTAGAACAGCAACTCCACATATTAAGCCACCAGCTGGTGAAGGTAGTCATTCACAGGCTCCTGAAAACGCTTCACGTCAAAGAAACATTGCTAAGGAAAGAGCTGGTATCAATAGAGTTGAAGAACAAGCTGTTCCTATGGTCAGAGTTCCAAATATTAGATTAAGACCTAGATTGGGCGAACCTGCAAGAAAATTGCCAGAACCAGAGCCAGCACCAATTGCGCCCGAAAAACCAAATATTCCTGATAAAACTCCTGGTAAAGAGCCAATGCCTGCTCCAAAGCCAGATAACGATCCAGGTCCAGTAAAACCTTCAGAAAAGCCTACTGAGAAACCTTCTGAAAAACCAATTAAAACTCCTGGACAACAACCAGAGCCTTCTACAAAACCTTCTCAAAAACCATCAACTGCTCCAGAAGTTGCGCCAGCACCACAAAAGGCTCCTGCTCCTGAAACTGCTCCGGTGCCAAAAACAAAAACGCAACCAGCTCCAGCGTTGGCGCCAGAAGCTCAACCAGCGCCTTTACCACAAACGGCTCCAGCTTTATCAACAGAACCTTCTCCAGCACCATCGCCAGAACCCGCTCAAAATAAAAAGGGTCAAGAAGACGATGATTTAAAAAGAGCTGGTATACCAATGGCTGGTGTTCCTCATAATTTTGATTATACTATTTCTCATTTACATAGACCAAATGTGAGTCGTGGCCACGCTAAATCGCACAGAAAACATTCTATGAAAGAAGAAAACGAACGTAAAGAAATTGAAAATATGCCACGTAAGGGCGATCGTAAGTCAATTGAATACGTTGGTAGAAAAAGTGCTGATCCTAAGTCAACAAAAGAAAAGACTTCAAGACTGGCAACTATCAAGAATGTTATTGATGAAGCCAGAAAGGCAATGACTGATAAGAAGATTGATACAGAAGATGGTAAAACAAAAGTTTATGATTATGGCGATAATGTATTGATAATCAATCCAGATCAAAAAAGAGTCAATCTAGATGTCGAGGGCAACAAGATTGCAAAAGACTACGAAAATAAATAATAGAAATTTCTTAAGAGGAAACCGATGACCGACAAACCAAAAACAATCCAGGAAGCTCTCGCTGAAGTTCAACGTAAAATAAACGAAGAAAGAGCAAAAAAGGCTGCGGAGATGTACGCTTCAATGGATGAAGCTGCACCAGAAATTACAGTTGGTGGCAAAAAGGTTAATACAAAAGCTGTCACCCCTAAGAACAAAGCACAAGATTATATTGCTAATAAAGAAGGAACTAAAATTCCTCCTGCAGAAAATCAGAATCTTCCTGGTCCTGCTCCACAGAAACCAAAATCTGCTACAGTTTCAGATTTAACAAAGTCTGCAGGCACAACTGCAAAGACTTTAGGTAAAATTGGTGGTATCGGTGCCGCTGCTTCTATGGGTGGAAGTGCTGCTCTTGGTGGTGCTGCTCTTGGTGGAATGGCTTCTGGCGCACTTGGCGCTTTGGCCACTCAAACACAAACAGGTCGTGATGTTGGTAAATGGATCGGAGATAACGTTCCTGGCGCTAAAACAGCTGCTGACTTAATGAGAAAAGCTGGCGAAACTATTGGCGTTAGAGAACCAAGTCAGCCAAAGGCAGCTGAGACTCCAAAAGCAGAAACACCAAAAACTGCTGAGGCTCCAAAACAACAAACTACTCCACCAGCTGGTAGCTCTGCTGCTAAAATGTCATTTAATCAGGCATATGCTAAAGCCAGAGAACTTGCGAAAACAGCTGGTCAAGATCCAAATAAAGCTCAGTTCAAATTTGATCGTGGTGGTGGAGAAAAAATTTATCAGGCTGCTGCTACTAAAAAAGATTATGTTCCAATGAGCAAGCAGTTTAAGGTTGACGTTGGTGCACCAAAGGCTGCAGCCACGCCATCAACCACCCCAAAAACAGCCGAAGCTCCAAAGACAGAAACACCAAAAGCAGCTGAGGCTCCAAAAGCACCAGAATCTCTAGGTAAAACTGTTGGGTCTCTATTAAGAGGCGACCTTTCAAGAGCAGGCGAAGGCGCAAAGGAATGGGGTTCAGCCGTTTCAACAAGCGTAGATAGAGTTAGAAAAAATACAGCAAATGCTTTAGACCCAAAGGGCGCAGAATCAGAAAGTGGATATTCCAAAAAAGGGAAAAGTAAAATGTCAGAAGAAAACGAGATCAATGAATTATCGCCATTTGAAAGAACATTTGCTCAGAAAATGAAGCAACTTGGACCTGGTAAAACTTACCGTGATCCACACTCTGGAAAAGATATTCTTTTAAAGTATGCTGACAATAAGCCTCACGCTAGTGGCAATAAACCACATAACACAAGCAACGTGCCAACTCCACCAAAAAGACCTGATGAATTTAAATCAAACATAGTTCCTGCTCCAAAACAATCAACTTGGAGAGATCCTGCTAAGATTGATTATTCAAAAGACAATAAGGCAAAGCCAGAAACTCTACCAAGCACAGTGCGTGGTTCAGCTGCTGACCCAGCACGTGATGCTGCAAGAGATACAGGAATAACTGGAAAACCAGGCGGAGAAACAGGAGTTTATTCAAGAGATGGTTCAACTCATTCTCTTCAGGGTAAAAATATTACTGTACCAACTACAAATCGCACTCCAGAATACGAATCAGGCGGAAAGAAGAAAAAAATGTCAGAAGAAACAAATCCACTAATCGCAGCCTTCTTAAAGTTGCAGGATGAAAACCCAGCAAACATGTTCGAAGCTGCTAAAAAAGCTAAGAAGGATTGGGATGGGGACAAAAGAATTGAGTCTGAAAAAAATGAAGTTTGGGGTTCACGTTTTGCTGCAGCTAAAAGAGCTGGCAAGATGGAAGAAGCCGCACTTGATCCAAAGGATTCAGATGTAACTGCTGCTTCAAAGACTATCACAAAGACAAAGCCAGCTGAAGATCCATCACTTCCTAAGACATATCCAGGCACAGCTTCAACTGTAAAGGGTCCAAATCCAACTTCTGATCTATTTAAAAATAGAATCGCTAAAGAAGAAGTTGAGCTTGACGAAAATTCATTCTACGCTTCAAATGTTGGCGGTAGAGTTAAGATGCATAAACCAGGAACAATGTTAAAGCACGAAAAGCATGGGACTGTTTCTGTTGTAAGTTCAGATCCTGGACACAAAGATTTTGATGCAAGTTCAGATCGTAATCCAAAGGGAATGAAAGGTCCATCTTATAAAGTAAAAGATGGCAAAGGCCAAACTCATCATATTGATCTTGAATCAGATTGGGGTCTTAGCGATAAGCCAGTCAAGGCAAAAAGAATTAATGTGAAGGAAGAAGAAACTCTATTCTCAGAAGCAGAACTAGAGCATATTAACTCTTTTTTTCTTGAAGCCTCTGTAGCACCAGTAGATCCAGAAACTACAGAGGCCAACCCTACTTCAGAAAAGATGTCACAGAAAGATCTTACTGTGACAGCTGAAAGCGGAAAGAAAAAAGTTAAAGAAGAAGTTGAGCAGATCGAAGAAGGTCGCCCAAAGAAAAACCCAACACCTGAAACAACCGAACGTGATCCACGTAAGCATATTCAGGTAGAGGCAGGACGTGCTGCTGCTGGTAACGTTGTTGACTTTACTCACAATGATGGTTCAAAGTCAAAGATTACACCAGCAATGGGAAGAAAAATTACTTCTCATCTTCAGGGTCTAAAGCCAGCTGATCGTCAGGCAGCAGTTAATAAGATGCATGACAGCGCAGAAGGACTAAAAGTCTAATGGGAATCGAATCCGCAAACAATATCATCATCAGAGAAAAGCCTATTAAGAAAAGATCTGGTGGTTGGTATATGAGAATGGAAGACCTTAGACAGATACCAAAAGATGAAGTAGTTTATCATAATCCAAATTTTGTTGACCACTATAAAGTCAAGAAAGATGGAACTTTAGAAAAACTCTTCAATACCAAATCGCAATATCTTTCAGATATGGCTAATTTAGATAACGAATAAATACAATAAAATTCTTTTAGGAGGAATAGTAAATGGCACAATGGGGTAGAAACGATCAGTCAGTTACTGCTAATAGCAGCACTACTGTCGAAACATCAACAGGCGCTCCAATCGGAACTTATACTGCAGTAAAGGCTGGTGGTGGAGCAAACGCTCACTTCGGTAACACATCTGCTGGTTCAAGAGCAGCAACTGATGTAAATATGTTTAACAATGCAACATCAAGTGCATTTCTTTCAGGTGCTGCTGTTGGCGTATTTGGTGTTTCTGCACCAGAAGTTGCTAACACTTCATCAGAAAAGGTTGCTCACGCTGGTTGGAATCTACGTAGAGCAGGCACTGGCCCAGCTGTTTCTGCAGTTTATGCAAACACTGGCGTTGGTTATAACAACAATGACATTCTAGTTGCTAAGTCATCAGTTGCTGGCGGTAACGCCACTTTCAACATGACTACAAATGCTACTGGTGGTGCAGTTGTTCTAACTCTTAACACTGCTGGTTTCGGTTTCACTGGAACTGGTCAGGGTAATCCAGTTATCCCAACTTCAAACCTATTCATCACTAATGCTACTGGTGGTTCAGCTGCTGGCAATACAACTACTACTTACATGGTTGTTACTGCCGGAGGACGTGCTGGTCGTGTTCATTACGAAAACCTAGTAGCCATGGGATCTCTTGGCGCTCAGACTGCTGCTTACGGTACAGCCGCTACAGCTAACGATGCTTCAACTGACGACAGCTTCTTCCCAGGAACCTAATAAATGACAGATAACAGCGTAAAGGTTTCACAGATACCTACAGCTGCTAATGTTGCACCAACCGACAGGGTCTTAGTCCTCCGAGACCCTGCCGGTACGCCAAGCGTACGCACGGTAAATGTCAACATTTTCGCTGCCAATCTGCAAATAAGCAATAATGCGCCAGCGTCTCCAACTTCAAATGGAAACCCTGGAAGTATACGTTATGACTCAGATTATTTCTATGTGTGTGTTGCTAACAACTCATGGAAAAGAGTAGCAATTAGTTTCTGGTAATGAATGAAAAACTGACAGATAAAAACTTTTTACTATATTGTGCTTCTCATTATGATAATGTGAAATACGCTTCCACGGAAGACTTTGTTGAAGATTTAAATAGGTTGAAGTATATTAAAAAATTAATTACTAGATATACTGAATATGGCGATTTAAAAGAACGATTGATATTAAACCATATTATCGTTCTTAATAATTGTTTTGGTCCAGAGGTTTTATGTAGAATATTATATTTGAGAATGAAACCTCAAATGAAATATATAAAACCTTTTTTAATATTATTAGAAATATTACCAGAAAAGATTTATAATATAAACGATGAAACTATTATCGAAACTGATCTAATTGAAATGGATGAAGTTATTGTCGCAAAACTAAGGAAAGTTTAATGCAATCTGTTATAAAACAATTAAACGACTTTGTTAAATTTGCGGCAAAAGAAATAAGCCTTTCAACCTTACCAAAAATACATTTTGTTGGTAAATCGCAAAATACAAAAGCCGCTTTCGGACACTCTAAAGGTAATGAAATATTTGTTCGTGTAACTGACCGCCATCCTGGTGATATAATGCGAACAATTGCCCATGAGCTTATTCATGTTAAGCAAACACAGATGGGCAAAAAAGGTGAACAGTTTAGAGAAGATGAAGCCAACGCTATAGCAGGAAGAATAATGAGAAAATTTAACACAACCTACCCTAGCGTATTCAATCAAAAAGCAACTCCTCCAAACCTCAAAGAGACAGAATCTCTTATACCTGCCAATGTCATGGGTTCAGGCGGACCAGGTGCAGGTATACAGACATATAGTCCATTGATTGATTTTGATAGAGGAAACAAAAAGTTTAACCCTATGTCAGCCCTACATCAAAAGAAAAAGCTAAGAGACATTGTTGGTCTTAAGGCTGCTTTCAAAAGAGAACGTAGAGCAGAAACAAGGAAAGATCAGAACTAATGGATGAGAAGGCTTGCAACAATCTAGAAGCGAAACAAACTAAACTAGAAGATGCTATCTCTAAGCTAACAGACATTTCTGCTGATCTTAATAAAATGATAGCAGTTCATGAATTACGTTTGTCTCAACAAGAAAAGATTACCGATAGCCTAGAAATTATTCTAGAAAAAAGAAGAGATGAATTTGACGAGCGTGAAGAAAAGATTTATGAACATATCGAAAAAGAAGACGCAAAAATCATAGAAAAACTAGATGAATCTTTTGATAAGTTTTCTAAGAAGATGAACGATCTAGAAAGAATGATGTGGGTATATGGCGGCGGATTTGCTCTCGCTGCTTTCGTTCTCGCAAATTGGGGCGATGTAGCCAAACTTCTTCTAAAAAATTAATTTGCCTTTTTGAAAAATACCGGTATAATCATATATGAGGGTTTGATATGGAGATATTATGGATTGGTTATCCCACAAGTATATCGGTATTGTTTCTTCACGATTAGAGAAATTTAAACGTAAGGGACCAAACCTATACAATTTCCGCTGTCCTATTTGCGGGGATTCAGAAACACACCAAAATAAAGCTCGAGGATACATCTATCATAAAGAAGGTAAGATGTTGTTTCATTGTCACAACTGTAATGCGACATTGGGCATTCCAAACTTTATTAAGATGATGGATGTCAACCTATATAATGAGTATCAGTTAGAAAAGTTGGCTGGTAAGAAAACGCCGGAACAAGACGATTACGAGAAGTTCGTCGAGAAAATGCGTAAGCCAGTATATATGACCTCCGGGCCATTAAAAGGATTGAAGAAAGTTTCTCAGCTTTCGCCTTTTGATCCTATCAAGAAATTCGTAGTTGCAAGAAAGATACCTAATGCCTATCACGCCAAGTTATTTGCATGTCCTAATTTTAAGCGTTTTACTAATAATTTGGTTGCCAACAAGTTTTCAGCTGAGTCTCTGGCTCGAGATGAGACAAGGCTTCTTATCCCTTTTCTTGACAGTAATAAAACTGTTCATGCCTACCAAGGGCGTACGTTGGGGGCTTCAGGACTTAAATATATTACAATTGTTCTTAATGAAGCAATACCTAAACTTTATGGCTTGGACACTGTTGATCGTAACAGAATTATTCCTGTCCTTGAAGGTCCGATTGACAGTATGTTTGTTCCTAACAGTATTGCTACTGCTGGAGGTGATCTCGTTAGTGCTATCAAAGACTTTGATAAGAGTAGATTAACGATCGTTTACGACAACGAGAAATATTCTAAAGAGACCGTTAAGAAAATGGAAAAGGCTATTCTTAATGGTTACTCTGTGTGTATTTGGCCCGATAATTTAGATCAAAAAGATATTAACGATATGGTTTTATCTGGTATGAGTTCTGAATTTATTGAACATATTATCAAAACTAACACCTATCGTGATTTACCGGCACAATTAAGGTTGAATCAGTGGAAGAGAGTTTAGATTTCTTTGATGCTGAGATTTTTGCTTTATGTTCTTCGGACATAGGACCACGAGGGCCAGTTTTTACGCCTTTGTTCCAAGCAGGTCTTCCTTTCATTCGAAGCGAGTGAGCAGGATTTTTGCCTCTTCTAGAAGCGTATTTTTTAATACGATCTTCTATGCTATACGGACCATATGGACCCACAGGACCGGATCTGACAGGCGGCATATCTCCTCCTTCAGTTTTATTATGGAGAACACCATTGTTTAAATCTTTTCTGCCATACCATCTGATATATCTGCGTTCTAATGCTAAGGCGCCAATTTCTGTTAAATTGCTCTCTAAGAATACAATTTTGGATTTGTCTTTTGGAACAGAAACACCATGTTGTTTGGAGAAAGCTCTTTTATCTTTTCCCTTACCAATGTAATATGGAGTATTATCTGATGATCTTAGGTAGGCGTATACGTAATAAATATTCATGCTGTCGCTCCTCTTTAGCGGTAGAGTAGGTAGAGATTGCAGTCTCGTGACCTACACTTTATTTATAAAACTTGACTTTTAACAATGGAGAATATATAATGAAAGTTCGTAAGAAGCCAGTTGATGTAGAAGCACATCAACTAACAGAGGATAATGCTGGAGTATTATCAGATTGGTGTGGTGGTTTACTTATTCTTCGTGATGATAATTTCGAACCAACAAAGATTAAAATTCTTACACTTGAAGGCATTATGACAGCACGTGTTGGAGATTATATTATTAAGGGAATTGCTGGTGAGTTTTATCCTTGCGCTCCTGCTATTTTTGATCAGACCTATGAGGTTATTGTACCATGACAAAATATCTTGTCGATGTAAAAGTTGCTGGATGGAAGACGTATCTTATTGATGTTCCAGAAGGCGAAGACTTGTATGATAGCATTTATGAACAGTTAGAGTCAGATTTACTCGATCCAATTATTGATGACACTTATGACGAATTGATGGGTGATCCAAAGGAATATAAGAAATGACCGATGAAGAAACAAATAAGCTAAAGAAGATTCTTTTTGTCTTAACTCTTATTAAAAATAAAGAATCTGATGAACGCAAGCTTGCATACTTAGAAGCAATTGAAGAAGCAATTGAACATGCAAAAGAACTTTTGGGAATAAAAGTTAAATTGTGAGACAATTAATGAGCGAAGAACAGTTTGTCAAATGTTATGTTGTTTTTGGCTGTGTATTTCTGATCTTAATAGTGATGGATATGTTTGGATTATGGGGGAACAGTGATGAATGACATTCATCAGCAGCAATTGAAGCAAGTAAGAGAAAGCGTATATGAGGAAAATCTGCGGCTTCGTGCCGAACTCGCCGCAGCCAATGAGTTTAAGAAGCATTACACTGATTTGATTTCAGTCAATGCTGAACTAATGGGAGCACCTAATGACGGATCGATTACAGACTCAGTAGTTCAAATAGAGAAACTTGTAAAGAAACTTCGTGCCGACCTCGATGCCGCTAATGAGGAAGTCGAAAAATTACGGGAACGCCTTGGTCCACATGGACTAGTCGTCGTAGACATAGACAAGACGGGGCATTACGTGTCTGAGAAAGTTGCCGACGAAATCACCCGCCTCCGTACCGACCTTGCCGTAGCCAATGAGCGATGTGAGATGCTGACAAAGGAAGTCGTAGAGTGGCGTAGTCGCCCCGATGCTTTGCGGGCTGACAAAGCCGAAGCCGACCTCGATGCCGCCATTTCAGAGCGTAATGGCCATTACGCTACATTGAAGCATGTGGCTAAAGAGCGTGACGAAGCCTTGCGTAATCAAGCAGAAACTCAATCTAAACTAGATGCTCTTGAAAAACTGTTTCAGATGACCTGTCAACAGTTTGAAGAAAAGCGCCAGCGTATTCTAGAGGTTCTTGACTAATGACGAAGCATTGTGTATATTTTTAGTGGAAAGGAGCCTACACATGACCAAGAATAAAGCAGAATCGGAGTATGTTATGATAAGGCGAAAGTGTGAAGATTCGGATATGGCAGAGTTAACATTCGCTAAGAATAACGAAAAACTTGACCTGACAGATTATAGGTGTATCCGAATGTTTTCAGAGACCACAGAGGAATGGGTTCATAAAGATGAATACGAGCATTTCTATGAAGAGTATCGCAAATTCAATGGTCTGATGATGAGGCATGGTGCGATACTATCATATATAAGTGAACCGTGTGAAGAAAAGGCTGTCACCACTTTCTTGAGGATGAAGGCGAAAGACTGATGACCTATACGTGGAGTAAGTATCCTGATGCCAAACCTAACCGATCTGGATACTATTACACATACTATTTCAATAACGAAATGAATGATTGTTTTTACAAAGCGATATACTATAATACTTCCGCAGACGAGTGGATCGGGTGGAGAAGAGGTATAGAACCTAAAGTTATAGGATATGTAGATAAGACGTATGCGAAGTTCTATGTTCCTTGTTTAGATTTGGTAACGCCAGACATAGGGAGTTTCTTGGAATGAGTGAAGATATTGTGAAGCGACTGCGTGAACCATGCTTTTTCAATGGATACGATCAGCAAACTTCTGAAGAAGCCGCTGATGAAATCGAGCGTCTTCGTAAGTATGAACAACTAGTCAATTTCATTGCTACGGACTATGTTGAACTCTCGCATGATAAGGTTCAAAATGAATATCTTCTTATCATAAAGAAGTGCCGAGAGTTGGTTAAGGAAGATATGGTAAAGATATTTGATGAATACCTTGAGGGTCTCAAAGACGTAAAGGATATTTTCTGATGGCCAGACAAATATAGAGGAGGTCAACGTGGAGGAGATAGAAATGACTGACGATGTATATGTGATTATTCTTTCGAATGGTAGAGCAGAGAACGTTCCACCATCATACAACTGGTATGATATTCTTATCCAAGCAGAAAGCGCTTGGAGACATAGTTGCAGTTCTTCGGCTATTCCTGAGAAGCTAATAAAGAACGGTAAGATCATTGTTGAAAAACAACTTTGGTATGTAGCAAGTAACTATGTTATAGAAAAAAATCATCTGGTAGATAAGGCTTACGAACAAGCGAAAGAAATGTTCCCAGAACCAAAAGGTGAGTGATGAACTACTGCTTCATGTATGACGGGATAGTTCTAGTGTTTCACAATGATCGATATGCTCATTGTTGGGACAAACAGTTTGTGACAGAGAACTGGTGAGAAAGATAATGAAATACAATATTGAACTAGACCATGACCAAACTGATGCTATTGTCATTGCTTCTCTAAAGGAGGCGTATCGTCTCAATGCTGATCCTCTTCCGGACGAAGGTGGAGAGAAATGGGTTGATGTCGAGTTTCTGGCTGCTATAGATCATGTCCTAGAATATTATCATAACTATGAGCAGAAGAAGTTATGGATTGTTGAAAAAGAATCGTTTAATAATGGAAAGAGTAACAAATGAACAACGCTAAGATTGAAGAACTTGCAAAATGGGCTGCTAACAAACTAAACGGTGGCAACTGGTATGATGAAAAATTCTATCAGTTCGGACACAAAGAAGCATGGATGAATATGATCAAAGAATTGATTGAAAGGTTAGAAGATGAACGACGCTAAAATTATTGCTATTACACAACCAACGATAACACTTCCGCCAAGCGATGAATTGTTTGGACAAATCCGCCCTATGACTGCCGAAGAGTTTATCTGTTATACAGCAAGAGTTTCTAATCCATCAAATCAGATGAATACCGAAACTGCTCCGAAACTTCTAAAGTATCTTATCAGGAATCGCCATTGGAGTCCTTTTGAACAAGTATCCATAACCATGGATATTACAACAACCCGAGACATTTCACACCAGATCATTCGCCATCGTTCATTCTCTTTTCAGGAGTTTAGCCAGCGTTATGCTGATCCTACTAAGGACATGCAGTTTGTAACGAGAGAAGCAAGACTACAGGACGCCAAGAACCGTCAGAATAGTATTGAGACGGATGATGAAAAGTTGAAAGAACATTGGGAAGATGTTCAGCGTGACGCTTTCCTTGTAGGGAAAGAATCGTATGAATGGGCGATCAAAAATGGAATTGCTAAAGAAGTTGCTAGATCAGTATTATCAGAAGGTCTAACTTCTACTCGTCTATATATGGCAGGGACGCTTCGTTCTTGGATTCATTATATCGATGTTAGAGCCGAAGAAGGCACACAGAAAGAACACCGCCTGGTGGCTGAATCTGCCAAAGAAGAAATACTAAAACATTTCCCGTCATTAAATGAGTATTGGTATCCAAAGTCAATACATTTGCAACATATGGAGCGTTTAGGCGAAGAATTTGAGAAAGTTCTTTATGATAACCTTGATGATCTATATGAAACAGATGAAAAACCTAAGTCATGGTGGTGGAGGTTTTGGTCATGAGTAAAATAGTTCTCGTTGAAACCGTTTCTATGTTCCGGCATATATACGCTGTAGAACTTGAAGATAACCAACCAGCAGATTATGCTGTAGAAGATGTTATGTATTTTACTACTGGTGGAGAAACAGAATTTGATGAAGTAGCACAAGAACATGTTGGTGAAAACATCTTATCACACCGTGTAGTAACTGAAGAAGAATACTTAGAACTTTTTGATCAACATAATCCATATGCCGCTCCTATATGGACAGTTGAACAAAAGAAGAGATATATATACAAGGCTAAAGAGAACAAAGAAGTGGACTTTGGTCCAGATGTAGGCAAAGAGGTAGTAGAATGAATAAAAACGCTCTCAAACTAAATAGTGTTAATGTCCGTCACGGAACGCCAATTCCTACGGACTCTAACGCTAATTGGGAGCGCCAGCCTATGACTATTTATCGTCGTATTTACGAACAGCGTTTTGGACCTATTCCTAAAGATGAGGATGGGAGAACCTATGACATCCATCATATTGACGGAAACCGTAAGAATAACGACCCATCAAATTTAATTGCTCTAAGTATCAAAGAACATTATAAAGTCCATCATGATCAAGGAGATTATGGCGCAGCTTTGAGAATTATTGCACGTATGGAAGTCCCACCAGAATTACTATCAGAACTTGGTAGAAAGAATGTAGAAGATCAGGTTGCAAAAGGAATTCATCCCTTTCTTGGTGGCGAGGTTCAAAGAAAAAGCAATATAAAAAGAATTGAAGAAGGAACTCACATTTTTCTAGAAGAGGGATTTTCTTCAAAATATAATAGGAAAAGAGTTGAAGAGGGAACGCACAATCTTTTAGGCGATAACAATCCAGTGCATAAAAAGATAGCAGCAGGAACCCATCATTTTCAGAATAAAGAATGGCACGAACAAAAGATGAAAAAGATTTTTGCTGAAGGTAAACATCCTTCACAAATAAAGAAATCTTGTCCTCATTGTGGAAATTTGTTTAGTGTGAATACTTTTAACAAACACGTAAACGCATGTAAGAGCAGGAGCGAATAATGGTAGATATGAATGTTTATCAACAGTACATTTACAAGTCTAGATATTCTAGATACTTACCGGAAAAGAACCGTAGAGAACATTGGGACGAAACTGTTGATAGATACATTGACTTTATGGTTGATAAGATCAAAGAGAAACAGAATTACGAGATAGACGATAAGACTAAAAAAGAGTTACGTGATGCCATTTATAATATGGAAGTCATGCCAAGTATGCGTAGTTTGATGACTGCTGGTAAGGCTCTTGATCGTGATAATGTTGCTGGTTATAACTGTTCATACCTACCAATTGACGATCCTAAAGCATTCGATGAAGCTATGTGCATTCTTATGAATGGCACAGGCGTTGGTTTCTCTGTCGAACGTCAGTATGTAAATAAGCTACCAGAAATTCCAGATCATCTTTATGATTGTGATACAATGATCACAGTTCGTGATAGCAAGGAAGGTTGGGCAAAGGGATTACGTATGCTTATCTCATTGCTTTATGCTGGTGAAATTCCAAAGTGGGATCTAACTAATCTTCGTCCTGCTGGTGCACCACTAAAGGTGTTTGGTGGTCGTTCTTCTGGTCCAGAACCATTGAATGATCTATTCAAGTTTGTTATTCGTATTTTCAAAAACGCACATGGTCGCAAACTGACTTCGCTAGAATGTCACGATATTATGTGTAAGATCGGCGAAGTTGTTGTCGTCGGAGGCGTACGTCGATCCGCAATGATTAGTTTATCTAATCTCTCTGACGACCGCATGCGTCACGCAAAAGCAGGACAGTGGTGGGAAGCAAATGTTCAAAGAGCTCTATCAAACAATTCAGCAGTGTATACCGAGAAGCCAGACGTTGGCCAGTTTATGGCAGAGTGGCTCGCAATCTACGAATCGAAGTCGGGCGAAAGAGGCATCTTCAGTAGAGACGCATCTCAAAGAGTGGCACGCAAGAACGGTAGAAGAGACCCATCGTTTGAATTCGGCACTAATCCCTGCTCTGAGATTATCCTGCGACCTTATCAATTCTGTAACCTTACAGAAGTCGTTATACGAGAGTCTGATACTGAGAAAACACTTGCTAGAAAGATTAAAGTTGCAAGTATACTTGGTACTTTCCAGTCAACAATGACATACTTCCCATATCTACGTAAGATTTGGCAGAAGAATACAGAAGAAGAAAGACTACTTGGTGTTTCATTTACTGGCATTTATGATTGCCCGTTGATGAATGATTATAATGATCCAGAGCTACCTGCTCGTCTAGAACGTCTTCGTCAGGTTGCTATTGATACAAATAAGGAATGGAGTGAGAAACTTGGTATTAATCAATCAGTCGCCATTACTTGCGTTAAGCCAAGTGGAACAGTCAGTCAATTGGTCCTTAGTCCTTCTGGTATTCATCCAGGTCATGATAGGCACTATATCCGCCGTGTTCGTAGCGACAACAAGGATCCCCTTACAAAGCATCTTATTGATGCTGGCGTTCCTCATGAGCCAGACGTTACTAAACCTCATTCTACTACTGTGTTTAGTTTCCCAATGAGATTGCCTGATTCTTCAATCACAAGAGAGCATGTGTCAGCTATTGATCATCTAGAACTTTGGTTGAAGTATCAGCGTCATTGGTGTGAGCATAAGCCATCTGTTACTATTAATGTGACTGAAGACGAATGGCCACGTGTTGGTGCTTGGGTTTATGATCACTTTGATGAAATGTCAGGTGTTTCGTTCCTACCTTATGATGGTGGAACTTATCGTCAGGCTCCATATGAAACCATTACCGAAGCCGATTACGAAGATCTAAATAAAAATATTCCAACCAAAGTTGATTGGGATGCTCTTGTTGAGATGGATGATAATGTTGAGGGCGTTCAGACACTAGCATGTACTTCGGGTAATTGCGAAATATGATAGATGAAAAATGGGAAACTAAGAATGTTAATAAAATAGAAAAACAATTCTTAGCTTCTCAAGAAGATAGAAATAAAAGAATAGAGATTTGCGAGGCGTGCGAACATCTACATCGATGGAAATATTGTAAATTATGTTGGTGTTATATGCCTCTCAAAACTCACATTATTAATTCAAGTTGCCCAATGGGTAAATGGAGTCCAGTATAAAACAATAAAAAGGATTAATAAATGAAGATAGACGCAGAATTATTCGATCTTTGTAGGGAATTTATTAAAGAAAACCAAATTGGTTGTGAAGAAGATATATACCAAACAGACCAGGTGGCCGAAAATTCTTTAGAATTTATTGAATCAATCTGTGAATTGCTAGGTTATTACGAAGAAGATGAAGTAGAAGAATACGAAGAGGACTAAATATCCCGAAGGAGATTCGGGATGTGGACATATAAAGGTGAGATTGTAGAAGATATTGGTAATTATATTGGATTCGTCTATATAATTACCAATCTTCGCACCGAAAGAAAATATATCGGTAAGAAGAATTTTTATTTCTCAAAAACAAAACAGCTCAAAGGTAAGAAAAAGAAGTACAAAGTAGAATCTGATTGGAAAGACTACTTTGGTTCTAACGAAGAGCTAAATCATCACGTAAATATATTTGGCCAAGATTGTTTTAGAAGAGAGATCCTTCGGTTCTGTTCTTCTAAGGGAGAGATGTCGTATTTCGAAGCAAAGTATCAGTTTCAATACGATGTTCTTGAATCAGATCAATACTATAATAGTTGGATCTCTTGTAAGATCCACAAGAAACATTTGACTTTTTTGAAGAAAAAGGTATAATATGAATATGCCTTGACCTTCTCCTAAATTCACTGGAAAGGGTTCTAGGTGGTACACTAATGGTAATGTAGATAAAATGTGCTATTCAGATAATGTTCCAGAAGGGTATTATTTGGGTAGATCGAAAAACAGAAAGGAGAAATCCATTGAGTTGGCCCCATAAAAATAGACCCCGTAAGGGTCGTAGAAAGATCGGTTCAGCTAAACGTAAAGCACGTCGTTTGAAGGGTCGTAAGCGTAAGTAATTTAATCAAGAAAGGTGAATAAGTATGAATAAGTTTTTTCTATCAGCAGCAATCGTTCTCGGTCTAACAGTTTCTGCATCCGCACTAACAACTCTAGACGAGACTCACAACGGTAAGACTGTTGCTGTTCCTGGTGCTACCAAGAGCAATGGCGTTTATGCACCAGCCGCACAGTATACCCCACACGGTCTAGTTGTGACTGCTCCTCCAGGCGCTGACGTTGATGTTGATAACGACGGTAGCGATATTTCTATTGATATTACCCCAAAGGGTAAGCAGGGTCTTCTTGGCCTTGGTGTTCTAGGACTATAAGAAATGCGTAAGCTGGATCTGGACGAAGTAAAAGAATTTATTGTCAATACATCATTGTCAACCAAAATCTATATTGGTTCAGATTCAGCACGCTATCGTAAGGGTGAAGCGTGGTATGCTGAATACTGCACTGTAATTGTGATTCATTACGATGGTAATCGTGGTTGTAAAGTTTTTGGTCAACTAGAATCTGAAAGAGATTATGATCAGAAGAAGGATAAGCCACGTATGCGCTTGATGAATGAAGTTATGCGCACAGCACAGATGTATTTGGATCTCGAAGAAGTAATTGGTTGTCGAGACGTTCAGATCCATCTGGACATCAACCCTGACGAGAAGCATGGTTCTTCATGCGTAATCTCAGAGGCAGTTGGCTATATTAAGGGATTTTGTAACGTAGTACCTTTCGTAAAGCCCAACGCTTTCGCCGCCAGTATAGCAGCCGATCGTTTATTGGCGTAAATTAAAAGAGGGGGTAGAGCCAGCTGGGACGGCCATCTGCTCATAACAGATTTATGACCAGGTTCGATTCCTGGTGCCCCTACCATTTATCATGAAAGGAAATTACGTGAATCGTTTGTTGTCTGTTGTTTTAATTTCAACGGCGTATGCTGTTACATGTACGCCTGTGCAGGCCAATTTTTTGGAGGATCTATTCCGGCCATTTTCTGCACAGCCTTCCCAGCATACCCATAACACTAAGCATTCCAAGCATATAAATAATTATTCCACTGGTGGCGGACACAACGCCTCGTGGTATAACGACCGGAGCGGACGGACAGCATCCGGTATGCGTCACCATTATGGTGTTGCGCATAGAACCTTACCATTTGGAACAACGGTTTGTATCCACAACCCGTCAAATGGTAGGCAAGTAGAAGCCGTTGTAACCGATAGAGGGCCATTCGTCAGAGGAAGAACAATTGACGTTAATCAAAACGTGGCTCGTGCTCTAGGTTTCTCAGGAACCGCACATTTAAATTACCATCCGTGTTAAGAGTCGGTTGCACACAACAGAAAGGTAAATCCCAAAATGAAGAAGATTATTCTAGCTGCGATGACCGCAGTGGCTATGTTTGCATTCGCTGACGTAGCATCTGCACGTCCTCACGGCAAACATAGTCAGTATTCAGCAAACTACGAAGTTGAAGAACCAAATCTCCTAGATCAAATTCTAGGTGGATCTGACGCCAACTGGAGCGTGTCTCCTGTTATCAAGTTTAAAAACAAGAAGCAGGCTCGCTCGTATTACAAGCAAAGAGAAGCAACTTATCGTTTCGATCAGGCTGATGAATCATACACAGGTGGTTCAATCGTAGCACTTGGTCGTGAGTTGCAGCATGCTGGATTCCGTGTTTCTGAACACCCAGCATTCGGAGGCGTTCATCACGTTCACGCACATCATTCTGCGCATTACTCTGGTAATGCTATTGACATTAACGTAGGACGTGGTGTGTATGAAGCCCGCTCAGGATATGCAGGTCGTTTTGATCGTTTAGCATCTAACCTAAGAGCAGAAGGTTATACTGTTCTATGGCGAACTGCTGGTCATTACAACCATATGCACGTACAGAGATAATATAAGTATAAGGGAGGCAATGTCCGTGCCTCCCTTTTTATCATGGAGGCAAACTTGAACATAGAAAAAGAGGATAAGAACATAGATATCCCCAATATTGAAGATCATCACTACTATCTATTCAACTCAACTTTTGATGCGAGTTCTACCGGAGATGCGTTAAGATTTATTCTTGCTCGTAACCTAATGAAAAAAGATCGCCCCAAGTTTATGAAGTTTATCATTAACTCTCCTGGCGGCGAAGTTCCCTCAGCCTTTGCTCTTATTGATACAATCAAAGGTTCTAAAATCCCGGTGTATATGTATGGACTTGGTGAAATTGCTTCTTGTGGTCTACTTACGTTTATGGCGGGACAAAAAGGACATCGTTACGTTACCCGAAACACTGCAATCTTATCTCATCAGTTTTCGTGGGGAACGATTGGTAAAGAGCATGAACTGCATGCATCAGTAAAAGAATTTAATAATACGAGCCAGCGCATTATAGACCATTATAAAAAATGTACTGGCCAAACAGAAGCAGTTATTAAAAAGTATTTGCTACCACCAGAAGATGTTTGGTTGACGCCCAAGGAGGCAGTGAAGTATGGCATCGCAGACCAGATTGTGGATTTTTATTGAGTGGGCTGCAACAATAACATTAATTGTTGCTGTTGCGCTTACATCATGGAACGTTTATCCAGCTAACATATATATGAGTGCAGTTGGTAATTTCCTTTGGTTGCTTATGGCATTGCATTGGAAGAAACTTTCCTTAATCATCATCCAGGCTTTTATATTAATACTATACCTTGCTGGTGTGGTTAATTTTTTCATGGGAGTATAATATGGCAATTATTCGTTTTTCTACCGAGGAAGTTTTCGGTACAGATTCACAAGAATATGAAATTCTAACACATGCGGTATCTAAGGTTGGTAACACACCAGGAGCAATCGTAGAGATTGGTACTCGTCGTGGTGGTTCTGCTAAGATGATTATTGATGTGTTGGCTGAGAATGGTAACACTGATCGTTCAATGTTTTGTATTGATCCTTATGGTAATATTGAGATTGAATGCACCAACCTTAATATGACAATTCATAACCCTGACCGTGTAATCGAAGGCGATAAGCAGTCTAAGGAACTAACTTCTCCTCAGCGTTTTGATTATGATAACACAATGCGTAACCGCACTATCCCTTCGCTCTATTTCTATGCTTATAACGCTGGTCTAAACTTCTCATTCTTTTGTCTAGAAGATCATGAGTTCTTTAAGCGTTATGGCGATGGTGTTCCTGTCTATGATGAATACAAGAAGCTAGAGAACGAATATGCTTTTGTATTCTTTGATGGCCCTCATGACAATGAGACTTTACATGTCGAATGCGACTTCTTCGTGCAGCGTGCACCAGTTGGCGCCGTTTATGTATTTGACGATATCTGGATGTATGATCATGATGGTATCGTAGAGAACACTTACCTATTCCCTAATGGGTTTGAAGTTCTTGGGAAGAGCAACATCAAAGCGTCTTACATTAAGACGAAGTAATATACGTTCCTCCGGAATATAAATAATGATACAACATTCCGGAGGAACCATGCTTAATTTTAACGAATATCTGTCTGAATTGAAGCTGACTCTTCAGTATCATGAAGAACTAAATCCTAAGATTTGGAAGTCACCAGATACGCTTGACCCACAAGTAAAGAAAGCTCTTATAAAGTTTGGGCATGCTTGGGCAGAATTCGCTAAGATTCCAAAGTCAATGATTCAAGATATCGTTATGACAGGTGGTAATGCCAACTACAATTACACTGGTAAGTCTGACATTGACGTTCATCTAATTGTCGATCGTAGTAAATTATTTGATGACGCTAAGTTCGTTGAAGAATATCTACAAGATAAGAAATCCCTCTGGACTTTAACTCATAATGTTGATGTGTATGGTTATCCTTTAGAGCCTTATGCTCAGGATGATGATATTAAATACCCAAAAAATCAGGGAGTCTATTCTTTATTGAAAGACGAATGGGTCAAGAAACCTGTTAAAGTCGACTACGATTTCAAGAATGATCATCTACTAAAACAAAAAGTCTCCCATTATATGCATGCTATCGACCATATGATCAAACATCACATGGGAGAAGAGTCTTTCAATAATATGAAAGTTCGATTCAAGAACATGCGTACAGCTTCTCTACAGCAATATGGAGAATTTGGTAGAGAGAACCTTGTATTCAAAGAGCTACGTAACCGTGGATACATTGACAAGATGAATAAATACGAGGCTTCACTAAAAGATAAAGAGCTCTCCTTAAAATAAGAGTTTACTTTTTCCAAAAACTTTAGTATAATATAATCTGTCTAAGATGGAGGTTGTTATGAATATGAGTAGTGATCTAGAATTTATGGTTGAGACAGACATGATCATGCACGGATATAATCCCTATAATCCTGTCGATGTTAATACGTATTGGGAGGAATATTTTAATGGCGATTGAGATTTATTCAAAGGATAACTGTTCTTTCTGTGACCAGGCTAAGCAGATGCTTCGCATTCACGGTAAGGATTATATCGAGTATAAGCTCGATGAAGATTTTACCCGAGAAGTTCTTCTATCAAAATTCCCAGAAGCTAAGACCTTTCCTATCATTGTTCTCGATGGTTTCAACATCGGTGGCTTTGATCAGCTAAAGAAGCATCTTACTGAGGAAACAACAGACAACCGAAAAATTCTACTAGAAACTGATTATTTTGGAGCTTAATTATGGTTATGTATGCGAGAGATACTCTACTACAGGATCTTCGTAAGAATGTAATGTCTGTTCACTTTACTAAGGTGAACGGCGAAAAGCGAGAGATGCGTTGCACTCTCATGCCTCAGCTTCTTCCACCAAACTATGTCAATGAAGCAGCTGAAGAAAAAGATTTCCACGAAAAGAACCAAGAGGTTCTTGCAGTGTGGGATGTGATTAAAGGAGGATGGCGTTCATTCCGCATAGACTCCATAGAATATGTTGAAATGTTAGACCCGTATCAATATATGTAAGGAGAATTAAATGAACGAAAAGACCTACTGGGGGCATCATCTCATAATTAATGCAGGCGAATGTAACCATTCTACCATCACAGATTACAACACAATCTTTCAGTTTGCTAAGCAGCTAGTCAGAGAAATTGACATGGTTGCTTATGGCGAACCACAGATTGTTAAGTTTGGGCATGGAGATAAGCAGGGCTATACTCTTGTTCAACTTATAGAGACAAGTAATATTTGTGCACACTTTGTTGATGAAACAAATGATGCCTACATTGATGTCTTTTCATGTAAACCTTTTGATGAAAAGGTAGTGATTAATTTAGTAAAAACTTTCTTTGAAGCAAAGAAGTTCGAAACAATGTTTATTGACAGACAAGCATGAGGATTAAATGGTTGATGTGATTTGGTCTGATTTCGATCCGGAATCAGAATATTCTTTGAAACAACGTGAAGCTAAAGCAATAAACGGTCCAGAATATTGGCCAACAATGCGGGAAGTGTTTAAGCACGATTGTGCTACACTCCCGCTAAATCGTTTTAGATTATGGGCTTCTTGCCACAACGTTCCTTTCATTACACAGTATAGAACTTCTCGTTTTCTTGGCGAGGCTTTCTATCATGCTGCTCGTGATCCTGAGATTGCAGAAGCACTAGAGGAAAATTGGATTGGCGCTCCGGAGCATATCCAAAACGCTCTAAGAGTTTCTTCTGACTTTAATACATCAATGCAGCGTATTCAAGATATTGCTCATCTTTGTATCACTGGTTTTGCTAAACAACTAAAGGAAATGGAATCAATCGTTGAGATTGGTGCAGGATATGGAGACATGTGTTCCGTTGTTCATGCTCTTGGTTTCAAAGGTAAGTATACCATTGTTGATATTCCTGAAACTCAGCCAATTCAGGCACACTATCTTGGTAAGCAGGGTATTACTCCTAATTGGTCGTTCGAAGATGACAATGTAACTCATGCTGACCTTGTTATTGCTACATGGTCATTGTCGGAAACTCCAGTCGAGTATCGTAATGTGTTAATGCCAAAGATTGACAAATCTAAAAATTGGCTTATACTAGCACAGTCGGAAGTTTTTGGGTTTAAGGTAAACGATGATTACTTTAATAATTTCTTCCTAGATAAGAATGTAGAAAAGATTCCATTGATCAGCAATGGTCTTGATGTTT
>JBIKNX010000103.1:0-9823 GCA_044358435.1 Luteolibacter sp. | reverse complement strand
TTTGATTTCACGGTTCGCGCGTGTCGGGCAATGACCCATATGCAGACCTGTGAAAAATGAACTTCGTGCCGGAGCGCAGACACTTGTGCCGGTATATGCGGCGAGATAGCGTGTGCCTTCTTTGCAGAGTTGATCGAGGTTCGGTGTTTGAATCAACTTTTGCCCGTAAGCGCCCAAGTCACCCATCGCCACGTCGTCAGAAAGAATGAAGATCAGGTTTGGTTTGCGGGTTTCGGCACTGATCGCATGCGGAGCGATGAGGAGGATCGGAGCCATTGCCGCGAGCATCCTGAAGAATATGGCGTTCATAAAATTAACAGCTTTGAAATTCCGGTATAGGGTCATCTTCCACTTTGAATTATCTGAGAATTTGCATCACGAAACTCAATGAGTTCAAGCCCCGTTCATGAGAATCACCATTTCACCCTTGGGGGTGCGGGCTTCAAACCATTTCAGAAGTTCTTCGGGAGTGCCGCGATGATAGGTTTCGAATTTTTTGGTGAGTTCTCGGGCGACGCAGACCTTTGCGTTTGGAGCGATTTCTCCGAGTATTTTCAGGGTCGAGACGATGCGATGCGGGCTTTCGAAAAAGATTCCGGTCTCGCCACTGTCGATGACTTCCTGCATGGCGCTGCGGCGTTTGCCGGATTTCACCGAGAGGAAACCGCCGAAACGAAACGCATGGCTAGGTAGTCCGGAACCGATGAGTGCGGTGAGAACGGCGGATGGACCAGGAAGGACTTCGAAGGGAACATCGGCTTCCAAGCAAGCTTGCACGAGGCGGTAGCCGGGATCGGAAACGCCCGGCATGCCGGCATCGCTGATGAAGGCGATGCGCTCGCCGGATTTTGCGGCGGCGACGAGTTCGGGTGCCTTGCGGGCCTCGTTGTGTTCGTGAAGCGAGACCAAAGGCTTTCCCGATATCCCGTGATGGGCGAGAAGAATACCGGAGTGGCGCGTGTCTTCGCAGGCGATCCGGTTTGCGGATTTCAAAACCTCCAGCGCACGCAAGGTCATGTCACCGAGGTTGCCGATTGGGGTGGGGACGAGATAAATTCGGCCGCCGATTTCGGGTTCGTCTGGGTTCATTTGATAATCGGCGGTTAGGGTTTCAATTCAACGCAAAGCAGCAAAGGTCGCAGAGAGAACGCAAAGAAGGAGTCAGTTATGGATTCATAACTCCGGCAGGAGCTTGGTGCGTTCGGCTTCGGTGATGGCGGTGGGGGTTCCGGTGGAGTCGACTTTTACACTGACCATTTCGCCTTCTGCGACGAGGGTTGTGTCGGCTTTGACGATTTCGAATTGCCAGTGAATGGAGCTAGAGCCGATTTTTTTCAGGTATAAACGCACTTCAAAACCATCCTGAAAACGCAGCGGACTGCGGTAATCGCAACGGATGTGGGCGCGTGGCCATCCCCCTTGTGCGGGATCGAAGACCGGGATTCCGATCGAACTGAAAAATCCGTGCTCCGTATTTTCCACGTAGCCGAGGATTTTGGAAAAATGGGTCCATCCGCTCGCATCCGTATCTGAGAAAGCGACTTCGGACAGTTGGCGATGGCGGATCTTTTCCAAAAGTTCAGTCCTCGAATTTTTTGACCAGCAGGGAGGCGTTGTGTCCACCGAAGCCGAAGCTGTTGCTGAGAGCCACTTTGACAGGGACTTCACGCGCGGTGTTGGGGACGACATCGAGATCGCATTCGGGATCCTGTTCCTCGATGTTGATGGTTGGTGGAATCACGCCATCGACAATGCTCATGATGCTGGCGATGAGTTCGATACCGCCTGCCGCACCGAGCATGTGACCGGTCATGGATTTGGTGGAACTGACCATCAGGCCGTTTTTGGCGTAATCGCCGAAAGCGAGTTTGATCGCTTTGGTTTCCGCGACGTCGCCAAGGCCGGTGGAAGTGGCGTGTGCGTTGAGATACTGAACTTCTTCGGGTTGGGTTTTGCCGTGTTTGAGAGCCATGCCGATCGCGTATGCGGGACCGCTGCCATCGGGTGATGGAGCGCTGAGATGATAAGCATCCGCGCTGACCCCGTAGCCAATGAGCTCCGCGTAAATTTTCGCACCGCGGGCTTTTGCGGTTTCGAGTTCTTCGATCATGATCACGCCTGCCCCTTCGCCCATGACGAAGCCATCGCGGTTTTTGTCAAACGGGCGGGATGCTCCTTCCGGATCGTCGTTGCGAGTGCTGAGGGCTTTCATGCTTGAGAAGCCGCAGAGGCCCATGGGGAGAACCGCCGCTTCCGCACCGCCGCAGAGGAAGCCGTCGGCATCGCCGAATTTGATCATGCGCCATGCTTCACCGATGTTGTGGTTCGATGTCGCGCAGGCAGTGACAATCACCATGTTGGGACCCAGAAGCCGGTGTTCCATCGAGATGATTCCCGATGCGATGTTGGAAATCATCATGGGAATGGTGAAAGGGGATACCCTACGGGGACCTTTTTCCATGTAAACCGCATGTTCACGCTCAAGGGTTGAGAGTCCACCAATGCCACTGCCTACCATGACACCATAACGGCGGGGATCGATTTTTTCCGTATCGAGAGCGGAGTCTGTCATCGCCATTTTGGATGCGGCGACCGCGTATTGAACATAGCGATCCGATCGGCGTGCGTCTTTAGGAACGTTGAAATATCCATCGGCGTTGAAGTCACGGATTTCACCTGCGATCTTGCACTCGAAAGGCTCTGGATCAAGTGATTGGATCCTGCGGACACCGCTGCGTCCGTTTTTCAATCCATCCCATGTCGATTCCAGATCATTTCCCAAAGGTGAAATACAACCCATGCCAGTAATTACAACCCGTCGCTCACTCATATGATGGTGTAAGCCTAGACGCGGACTTCACTTGCGTGCAAGCAATAGATTGAGAAGTGGAGGGTGAGGGTTTTTCAGAGCGCGACTGGAGTCGCGCGGTCCGAGTTTTTCAGAGCGCGACTGGAGTCGCGCGGTCCGATATCAGAGTGCGATGAAGTTCCACCAACTCCGCCATACGGGACGCCTATGAATTTCACTCTCAGTTGCGGCAAGCGACAAGCTTACTCGGCTTTGTTTTCAGGTGTTTCCTGAGGTGCGGGAGTCTCCGTGGCAGGAGCTGGAGTCTCTGTGGTGGGAGTAGCTGGAGTCTCTGTGGCAGGAAGTTCATTGACCAGAGAAGTTGGTGGGGCTGGTGCTTCAACAGGTGCCTTGGGTTGATCCTTGGAAGCTGCTGCGACTGGTTTGGAGTCTGTGAGGAGGGATTTGGACTTGTTCTGTTTTGAGATCAAAATCGCCAAAGTGAAGCAAAGGAGGAAAAACAACGTGCCAAGAACCCAAGTCGCCTTTTGGAAAACGTCAGTGGATCTGGCACCAAACAATTGATCGGTGACACCTCCGCCGAATGCCGCGCCCAGACCTTCTTGTTTGGGGCGTTGGATAAGAACGACGACTGCCAGCAGTAAGCAGACGACGACGAAAATGACGAGAAGCATGGTGATGCTGAGGCTCAGCCAGTTGATGGAAGTTGCGGCGAAAATCATGGGCGGCGGAATATGGGTAAGAGGCAGGTTCTTGTAAAGCGGGGTTTTTCCGGATTTTTTGCTTTCGGGTCACAACTGAAAACTCAGCTGCGGCAGATCTTGACCCAATCGGCGACTTTTTGATCATTTTCGCCTGCCGCCCATACCCGGCGAAGAAAATCCGCTGGCTCGATGTTGCCGTTGTTTTTGAAGAAATGGCGATCCCCCCCGCAACCGAACATGATGTCGGGATCAAGTTCGCCCCGAATCTTGCCACGGGCCTTGGCGAGGATGCGCGGCAAGTAGGGGATACCGTCCATTTCCTCGCCAAAAGAAGGCAGATCATCACGGGTAATGGTTTTCTCGCTGGGAATGCCTTGCTGATGAACAAGAAAATAGTCACGCCGCGCTGCGGCAATGAGCAGAGCGGTGGTGGGGGAGGGTTCCGCTTCGTCGATGTGATCCTCAATGAAATCGAAAAACTCCCTGGGCTTGTAACCCATGCTTTTTAAGAAATCCAGATCCTGTGGGGAGTAGTCTTTTTCGTAATCAAAATTTCCCGCCTGATAGGCATTGGCACAGCGGGCGAAAAGTTCCATGAAGGTATCGTTCCAAGACATGCGGGAAAAATGGAACCGGTTTGGAAAAAGCGCGAGTTATTTTTACGGTTACATTCAATTCCCGATCCGTTAGCCTTTGGCCGGATGATCTGGAAAGCGAAAGGAAAAGCGCTCGATCTCTCACAGAGAGCGCAAGTGATGGGCATTCTGAATGTCACGCCGGATTCCTTTTCGGATGGCGGGTGTTTTGACAATGTTCGAAAAGCGATGGATCGCGCTCGAGAGATGATTCAACAAGGAGCTTTCATGATCGATATCGGAGGCGAATCAACCCGACCCGGTGCCGCCGAAGTTTCTGAAGCGGAGGAGATGTCGCGCACGATTCCGGTCATCGAACGGTTGCGGCAGGAATGGAATGGATGGATTTCGATCGATACGAAAAAAGCCGCGGTCGCAGCCGCGGCACTCCGCGCGGGGGCGGATATCGTCAATGATGTTTCCGGCCTGACAGCCGATCCGGAAATGATCCGGGTGTGTGCGGATGACGATTGCGGGTTGGTGGTGATGCACATGCAAGGCACACCGGAAACCATGCAAATCAATCCGACGTATCAGGATGTGGTCAGTGACATCCGCGCGTTTTTTGAAGAACGCCTCGCCATGTTGACTTCCGCGGGAATAGGGCGGGAGCGAATCTGTTTTGATCCCGGAATCGGTTTTGGAAAGACCTTGGAGCATAATCTCGCCCTGTTGAGGCATTTGGACAAACTCGCACCGTGCGGGCAACCGTTGTTGCTTGGGGTCTCGCGCAAATCGTTTCTCTCAAAATTGTGCGATGCTCGGCAACCCGCGGAGCGTGATGCCGCGACATCCGCCGTGACCGCCCTTGCAAGACGGCAGGGCGTCATGCTGCACCGAGTGCATGATGTGAAAGGGAACGTGGATGCGCTGAGAGTGTGTGAGGGAATGATGGGCGTGAAATGAGTGCGCTGACCCGAACTGTTTAGAAAAATCATTCCGGAAATCTTGCCAAGAGGGGGTTCATGGGTAAGTTGCCACCCAGTGATGGCTTATCAAGATCTTGAACCTGTGAATCCCGACCCGAAAAAACTGCGTCGGACAGCTTTGATTCTGGTTGTTGTGATGGTCTTGGGAGGCATTGTGATCCTCAAAGCCTATGAGAAGCGCAACAGGGAATCCGCCAACGATGACAGGCCGAGTTTTTTGGCTCGGATTTCCGAGCAGAAGGATTTGGTTTTCATGCGTCAGGATGGCGAGTTGAAGGATTTGATGTCTTTGAAGGGAAAGGTGTTGGTTATACAGTGTCTGGCATCAAATCAGGAGGATTCCTTAACCACCCCCGCGATGAGGCGCCTGGCGGAGAAATATGCGGCGAACGAGGATTTCGCGTTGGTGACCCTGATGCTTGATCCGGGTGCTGCGGAAGACCTGAAGCCTCAGTTGGCACAGCTTGCCGTGAAGTTGGGAGCGAATTTGCCGCAATGGACCGTGGCTTCGAATGATAGGCCGACTTTGCATAAATTCATCAAGAACGAGTTCAAAGCCAACCAATTGCCCTACGAGAAAGACGGGGAGTGGAAGTTTGACCGCTCATTGTTCCTCATTGATAAGAATCGGCATGTTCGCAAAGCGGTGATTCCTCAGAAGCGTGGCGGCGCACCGTATGTGGCCAGCTTTGATCTCGAGTTGGCCAGCAAATGGGATGATGAGGGCGTCAAGACCGGCACGGCGCACACCAACGTCGAGCAGACCGAGATCTTGTTAACCGATACCATTGAAATTCTACTCAAAGAACCCCTCAAGCCATGAGCAAAAAGACATCTCTCATTTTTTTCTACAGCTGCGTAGCACTGATCTGCATCGGAATCATTTGCGTTGTGAACTTCGTGATCGTTCCGGGTATGCGGTCCGGGCGAGAGGGTGAGAAGGCATTTGTGAATGTGGGTGGAAAAGCCGAGGAAAAGTGGTTGAAGATTGAGAAGGACTTGAGCGCGACCAACCAGGCGGGAGAGAAAGTTAAGCTCTCGGATCTAAGAGGAAAAGTATGGGTGGTGGCGGAGTTCTTCGCGGTGTGTCCGCATTGCGCCGTGAGAAACGGAACCGAACTGCGTGCGCTCTACGATGCATTTAAAGATCATCCTGATTTTCACATTGTTTGCGTCAGTGTGGATCCGAAAGAGGACAAGGTTGAAAAGCTCAACGATTACGCGAAGGCCCTTGGTGCGGATGTCAAAAACTGGTGGTTTTTGAATGCGGGCGATGAAGCGGTGACCCATGAGTATCTTGAAAAAACCCTGAAATTTTTCGGAATCCGTGAGCGCAGCGATCCTGCCGAGATCGAGGCCAGCGGACGTTTCCAGCATGACATGGGATTGATGCTGGTAGACCGTGATTTCACGGTGATCGGCAAGTGGCCGCTTGCGGATGCCCGCTCGGAACAGGGTGCGAAGCTCAATCCGGGGCTTTATGAAAACCTCAAGAAAGAGATGGTTGAGAAAATTTCCAAGGAATTGGCAAAATCTACAAGCGAACCCTGATCTACATGATACCGAGCCGAAACAGAGAAGAATGGTTGAACCAAAAGCCAAATGAAAAGCTTTCCAAGATCCTTAAATCCGTCACTTGGATCGTCACCTCCCTGGTGTTGGTTTTGGTGGGGTTGATGCGACGTCCGGAGCTGCGCATTCCTTTGCCCGAGGGTGTGGATTTGGGATTTCTTCCGCCATTCCATGCGATGGTAAATTCGATCGTCGCCATCTTGCAGGTTCTGGCGGTTCTGGCAGTTCGCTCGGGAAACATCACGCGACATCGCAACCTGATGTTGGGTGCCATGGGGATGTCTGTCATTTTTTTGCTCGGTTACGTAGCTTATCATTTTACGAATACCGAGGTTCTTTTCGGAGATGCGAACGGGGATCAGGTGGTTGATGCTGCCGAGCTTGCCTCAGTCGGTATGTGGCGCGTGGTTTATTTGATTCTTTTAATCACGCACATCGTTGCTGCCGGTGTGAGTTTACCGCTTATTTTACTGACATTTACAGCTGCATGGAGCCGTCATTTTCAAACGCACCGCAAGCTGGCAAAATGGGTGTTTCCGATCTGGTTGTATGTCGCGGTGACCGGCCCGGTCTGTTATCTCATGCTTCGGTCATACTATCCCTAGTTAAATACACATGAATGTTGAAATCACCAGACAAGCGCTGATTGATCTTTTAGGAGAAAATAAAGTCAGCAGCACGAAAGCGGTGTTAGATTCACATTCGGGGGACAAATGGTTCGCATCTCATGCGCCGGACGTTGTGGTTTTTGCGGAATCGACCGCTGACGTTTCCGCGGTTCTCGCCTACGCGAACCAGCACCGGATTCCGGTCACCACGCGTGGGGCGGGTGTGGGTTATGTAGGTGGATGTGTTCCGGTTTCGGGTGGGATTGTCCTTACAACGGAGCGGATGAAACGGATCATTGGCATTCATCCGGAGGATGGGGTGGCGATTGTAGAACCAGGAGTGATCACGGGCGATCTTCAACAAGCAGTTCGCGCGGCGGGTTGGGATTATCCGCCTGATCCGGCTTCGCTCAAGGAATGCTCGATCGGCGGCAATATCGCCACCAATGCCGGCGGTCCTCGTTGTTTGAAATACGGAGTGACGCGGAATTATGTTCTGGGACTGGAGGTGGTCTTGGCCGATGGACGCGTGTTGCGAACAGGGGGGCGACTCCATAAGAACAAAACCGGTTTTGATTTGATCGGAATCTTCGTGGGTTCTGAGGGAATGTTGGGTGTGGTGACGGAAATCACCCTGCGCATCATTCCCAAGCCCGCAAGCCGCGGGATGCTGGCGGCGGTGTTTGCCGATTTCGAGGCTGCGGCCAAAACCGTTCAAGCGATTCTACAAGCCGGGCATCTGCCATCCGCTCTCGAAGTGAGCGATGCGTTTACTTTGGCCGCTGCCCGCAAAAAAATGGGAGCCGAGGTTTTTCCAGAAGGAAACGGACATTTGATTGTGGAAATAGACGGGCGCCCCTCGGCCGTGGAATCCGAGCTCAAAGAATTGCAGGATTTGATCAAACGCTATGGCGCAGGGGAAATCCGTGTGGCGCGGGACGAAGCCGAGTGCGAGGCGATCTGGCAACTGCGTCGTGAGTTTTCATATTCGTTGCGCGATACGGGGTTGACCAAACTCAATGAAGACATCGTTGTCCCGCGTGGCAAACTGGTGGAGTTGGTCAATTTCGCGAGATCGCTTGAGGCGGAAACCGGAATTTCCATCGCATGTTTCGGACACGCCGGAGACGGGAATATTCATACGAACCTCATGGTCGATGATTACACGAACCCGACAACCAAGGCCCGTGCGGATGATGCGCTCGACAAGCTTTTTAACTGGGTGCTGGATCAAGGTGGTGCGATTACCGGTGAACACGGCGTGGGTCTTGCCAAAAAACGTTGGTTCAAAAAAGCCTTGGGTGAGACATCGTTTGATGTTCATCGGGCATTGAAGAATACGCTCGACCCCAACGGGATTCTCAATCCCGGAAAGTTTTTGGATTAGGAAATTTCAACCACGAAAAACACGAATCTCACGAAAGGGGGGATGATTTGTCGAATCGGTGAGAGAACAAATCCCAACTCCACTGGTTGACGATGGATGATTGTTGATTCTTGAACGTTGATTTAAAAATCCTAAATCTTCTCGGCTCTGCTCCAAGCTCTACGCTAAAAAAGATACCGAGGACAGGACTCGAACCTGCACATCAAAGACACCTGATCCTAAGTCAGGCGCGTCTACCAATTCCGCCACCTCGGCAACGCAGGCAAGTTGGAGGATTTTTTCAGAAGCTGCAAGCGCGGATATTCCTTGGGAAATCGATGGCCGCAAGAGTTTGAACGGAGAGGACGGAGGGATCTGAGAAAACGGAGGGATCTGAGAAAACGGAGGAATCCAATTTTTTTAAATCACTCCCATACTTTCGTTCTCTCGGGTAACTCCGTTTTGAATTTTCAACCCAAAGCCAAGCGGTGAAGGACCTGCTGAGTTGGCTGCGTGGCTTTATCGAATTTGATGATGTGAAAGCTGGCACCTCTACAAGAGGAATTCTGTTGGGCGCTTACTAAAGAACTCTTTTACAATAGGCAAGCCATGACAGATTTGGATCAAGTTATAGAGTATTCAGAAGGTTATCTCGACCTCGGAATGATTGTCGAGGCTAGTGAGGAGTTGGATAGACTGCCTGTCGATTTGGCTACTAAGGTTGAGGTGATGAATCTGCGGGCCGCGATCTATTCAGAAAATGAAAATTGGCCGATGTTGCGTGATTATGCCCAGGTGCTTGTAAAGCAGTGTCCGGAGGATATTGCTCACTGGATCTGGTTCGCGTTTGCGACACGAATGACTCGCAGTATCATGGAAGCTCAGGCCATACTACTCGACTCGCTTGAGTTCCATGATTCACACCCGACTGTCCATTTCAACCTTGCTTGTTACGCTTGTTTACTTGGCGACCTGCCTGTTGCCAGAGAGCGATTGGCTCACGCATGTTTGCTGGAGCCTAAGAAGCATGCTGTTGCCCTCAAGGACATGGATTTGAAGCCACTCTGGGCTGAACTTGGAAAATTCAAAGCCGGGATGTAACTGATTCCGGATTCGTTGACTTACGATCCGCGTTAATATGTCCCTTGAGCCGGACCCAGAAAATCAGGCCAGTGGCTAAGCTATGATTGTGGTGTGTGG
>JBIKNX010000274.1:0-2847 GCA_044358435.1 Luteolibacter sp. | reverse complement strand
GCCTAGAATTTGAAATCGACCTCGTGGATGGCCAAAAAACCGGCCTTTACCTCGATCAGCTTCAAGCCCACAACGAAGTCGCCAAATTTTCCAAAGGACTGCGTGTGCTCGACTGCTTCACCAACCAAGGTGGATTTGCCCTGGCATGCGCGAAAGCCGGTGCGGCCAAGGTCACCGCTGTCGATATCTCCGCCTCCGCCTGCGCGGCCGCTCGGAAAAACGCCCAGATCAACAACCTCCCCATCGATGTCATCGAAGCCAATGTCTTCGATTTCCTGAAATCCGCCGAACCGGAATATGACATGATTGTTTTGGATCCTCCAAGTTTCACAAAAAACAAAAAGACCCTGATGGATGCGATGCGCGGTTACAAAGAAATCCACCTCCGTTCGCTGAAATTACTGGAGAAAGGCGGTTTGCTTTCCACCTTCTGCTGCTCCCACCATGCATCACGCGAGCTGTTTCTGGAAAACCTCGCCGATGCCTCAGTCGATGCGAAAAAATCGCTCCGCCTCGTTGCCGAGCACACCCAACGCGCAGATCACCCGGTCTTGATCTGCCTCCCGGAAACCTCTTATTTGAAAGGTTTTACCTCTCAAGTCATCGCCACCCGCTAAGCTGAATTCAAAACTTCCTTATGGAAATTTAGCGGCTAAAAGTTAGAACTTCCACCTGTGGACTACTCCCAACTCATCGCCAAACGCAAAGACCGCTTCCGTGAACTCGAAGAAGCCATCGGCGATCCGAATCTTTTCGACGATCCTAAACGCGCGACCGAAATTCTTCGCGAACATCGCAAGCTTCAACAAACCTTGAAAGTCTGGGATACTCTCAAAAGCACCGAAACGCAGCTTGCCGACAACCAAGAGCTCGCCCGTTCCGATGATAAGGAACTCTCGGCAATGGCTGCGGAGGAAATTCCTGAACTCGAGAAATCACTGGTGAAACTCCGCGAGGAAATGCAATATGCCTTGCTCCCTGCCGATCCCAACGAGGACCGCGACGCACTCGTCGAAATCCGTGCCGGCGCCGGTGGCGACGAAGCCTCGCTCTTCGCCGGAGAAATGATGCGCGCCTACCAGCGTTACGCCGATGCCAAAGGCTGGAAAACCGAACACCTCGAAAGCTCACCTTCCGAGGTCGGTGGGTTCAAAGAAGTCATTCTCAAAGTCACGGGTGACGAAGTATTCCGCCACCTGAAATACGAATCCGGCGTGCATCGGGTTCAACGCGTTCCCGCCACCGAAACCCAAGGCCGCATCCATACCTCAACTATCACTGTTGCGGTTCTGCCGGAAGCCGAAGAGGTTGACGTCGAAATGAAACAGGAAGACCTCCGCATCGAAGTCTGCCGCTCCGGCGGTGCGGGCGGCCAACACGTCAACACCACCGACTCCGCCGTCCAGATTTTCCACATCCCCACCGGCCTCTATGTGCGCTGCGAACACGGTCGTTCCCAAATCAAAAACAGAGAAATGGCCCTCGATATCATGCGCTCCCGCCTCTACGAGAAAAAACTACAGGAGCAACAAGCCGCCTATTCGGAAAACCGCCGCTCTCTCATTGGTTCGGGCGATCGCTCCGAAAAAATACGTACTTACAATTTCCCGCAAAGCCGATGCACGGATCACCGTATCGGCTATACTTCCCACAACCTCGACGCAATCATGTCCGGTGATCTAACAGAAATGACCGACCAGCTGATGAAATCCGAAATGGCCGAGCGCCTGGCAGAGGCAGGGATGTAACGTGACGGCGGATTGCATCCGCCATGCCAAAAAATCAAATCACAAAAACAACCTACATATTTTCATCAATCCAAGCTTTGACTCCACCTCGTTACGTCCAAGCCAAGTCGCTTCGCTATCATATGAATTCGCGACCGCTCGTTCTGCTTTGCGTCTTCTTTGGCTTTGCGTTGAAAACAACCTACCACCAAAATGCTCAACCCCACTGAACAAGACGTCATGGCAGCCTGTGGTGAATCCGGCATCCGCAACATGGTGGCCGCCTTCTACCGTCGCGTTCGCACCGACGATCTCATCGGCCCGATGTATCCGGACGATGATTGGGAGGGTTCGGAAGAACGCCTCGCGGATTTCATGTTGTTCCGCCTCGGCGCATCCACCGCTTACATGGAAAAACGCGGACACCCACGCCTGCGCATGCGCCACATTCCGTTTCGCATCGGCATTGCCGAGCGCGACCGCTGGCTCCAGCTCATGGGCGAGGCCATGGATGAAACGCAAGTTCCGCCCTTCGCCCGCGCCTTCCTCGACAACCTCTTCGCCCAGGTCGCCGACTTCATGCGCAATCAACCGGAGTAATACTGGAAAGCCGAGCTTTCAGCCGGCTTTTCCGTAGACCCATTGCCAAATTCTAACTTCTTCTTATCCTCCCTCTTCCTCCGTGTCTCAGTGGTAAATTTTCACGGAACCTGTCTTGGCACCCGCCACCCGTTCACTTCTTTCCGAAACCATAAACCTTTTCGGAGTTTTCCCGATAGATTTTCCTGCGAACCTCGTCGGGCAAATCCAGACCTTCCAAAAACGTGTAGTGTCGGTTCATTTGTTTGTCTTTGCTGCCGAAAGACCACCAACCCTCATCCGTGGCCCAAAGAATCTTATCCTGATTCCGTATCAGAAACTCCCTGGCGTAGACCCTGTCACGATTCAGCACATCAATCACCACCGATCCCGACATATCCGCATACAAATTCGGATGCTCCCGGAGCTGTCGATCACAAGTCCCGTTCCCCAACTGCCGCCACCAATACGCATGCGCCACGAGGTTGCACTTGGGATATTTTTTCAAAACGTTATCCACCCGCTCCATCCCTTGCTCGAC
>JBIKNX010000273.1:0-2859 GCA_044358435.1 Luteolibacter sp. | reverse complement strand
TCTTTAGGTTAAATCTAGTCTGGAAGATGGTGATCAGCCTGCTCATCGGACTTGTGTGCTGGTGGATGTATCGGGCTTCAGTCGTCTTGATGCAAAAGTTCGATGAAGCGATGCGGATACTGGAAAGCATGCGGATCTGAGGTCTATCGCCAAAGCGGCGACGGAAATGAGATGCACGGGAGCTTACGCATGGCTGAGAGGGCGGAGGGATCGCGGAGGAGGCTCTCCCATATTCAGTTCAGAGTTTAAAATTTAAACGTTCAAGTGGGCGAACCGTTCTGGCGTCGATTCATGATCTGCATATTTGCATACCGGCGGTTTTATCAAAACCGCCCTACCAATGCATGGCATAAAACGCCCTGATATGTCGGGGTGGGTTGTTTCATAAACGGTAGGGTCATTTTGATAAAATGACCGCTCTGGCGGAAAAACCAGTGATCAGCAACAGCACCTCCGAGGCTCTCCATCTTGAGGTTTAAAGTTTAAAACTTAAAGTTTCGAGCGGTGATTTCCGCTCGGGTGGCAGGTCTTTGTTGGACTTATGGGTGAATCCCTGTATCGTTACTTTTCCCCGTTCCGGGCAGACCTCCGTCTCGCGAAATCCGATCGCCTCACTGTTTTTTTTGACAAAAAGGTGGGTGAGCGGCTATGTCGCTGCCGAATCAAATTCAACCCCATTCAATCATGAGCAAAGCAACAGTAGAAAAACATGTTTTCCAGGCAGAGATCCAACAACTGCTGGATTTGGTGGTGCATTCGCTTTACACCGATAAGGATATTTTTTTACGCGAGTTGATCTCGAATGCATCGGATTCGATGGAGAAGGTGCGTCATCTTGAGGGCACGGAAAAGCATTTCAAAGATGCGGGAGCCGAGCTCCAGATCACTTTGGAAGCGGATAAGGATGCCGGCACGGTGACTTTGACCGACCGCGGGATCGGGATGACGCGTGACGAGTTGATCGAGAACCTCGGCACGATCGCCCATTCCGGAACCAAAGCTTTTCTGGAACAGATCAAGGCCAACGGCGGCAGTTCATCGGGTCTGATTGGACAGTTCGGCGTGGGCTTTTACTCCGCATTCATGGTTGCGGACAAAGTGGAGGTTTTCAGCCGATCTTGGAAAGAGGATGCGGAGAGCCTGCGCTGGGAAAGCGATGGCAAAACCGGTTACGAAATCGAGAACGTGGATGAGCTTCCGCGCGGCGTGAAAATCGTCCTGCATCTCAACGAAGCGAGCAAGGAGTTCGCGGATGACTTCCGCATCAAGGGCCTGATCCAACGTTACAGCAATTTTGTCGGCTTCCCGATTCTGATCGATGGCAAACGCGTCAACGAGATCGAGGCGCTCTGGTTGAAAAGCAAATCCGACATCACGGATGAGGAATACAAGGCGTTCTATCAGTTCGCCTGCAAGGGATTCGACGAGCCAACGTATCGCCTGCATTTCAGTGCCGATGCGCCGATCACGATCAACGCCTTGATTTTCACGCCCGGCGACAATCCGGAGAAAATGGGTTTCGGGAAAGTCGATGGCGGCGTGGCGCTGTATTGCAAAAAAGTCCTGATCGATCCCGAGCCGAAAGGCCTGCTGCCTGACTGGTTGCGCTTTGTGAAAGGGGTGGTCGATAGCGCGGATCTGCCGCTGAACATTTCGCGTGAAACCATGCAGGACAGCGCCCTGGTGCGGAAACTGAACGGTGTGATCACCAAGCGCATCATCAAGATGTTCGAAAAGGAAGCCGCAGCGGATCCTGCGAAATATCGCGAGTTCTACAGGAAATTCGAGCGCTTCTTCAAAGAGGGCATCGCCACGGATTTTTCCAACAAAGACGCGCTCGCCAAACTTCTGCGCTTCGAAACCTCGATGACGGAGGCCGGAGAGGTTTGCAGTCTGACGGATTACGTCGGCCGCATGAAAGACGGTCAGGAAAAGATCTATTATCTCGTCGGTCAGAACCGCGATCAGATCGAGAGCGGTCCCTACATTGAGGCGTTCAAGGCGCGCGGCTTGGAAGTGATCTATTTCACCGATGCGGTGGACGAATACGTGGTCGATTCCCTCGGCGAGTTCGACGGTAAGAAATTGGCCTCCGTGCGCCATGCGGGGGTGGATCTGGAAGCTGTCGATTCCGATGCCGAAACCCTCAGCGAGCAGCAGATCGACGCGCTGTGCGAGTTTTTGAAAACCGAGCTGGGTGATAAAGTCACCAAAGTTTCCAGCGGCAAACGCCTGGTCGAGAGTCCGGTCATCGCCTTGGTGCCGGAGGACGGCATGAGCCCGCAGGTTCGCCAAATGATGAAGGCGATGGATGAGAATTTCAAAGACGAGGTCAAAGTCGAACTCGAGATCAACCCGCGCCACGCGCTGATCAGGAAACTCTGGGAAACCCACCAGACCCAACCCGAGGTCGCGAAACTGGTGGCCGCTCAGATGCTCGACAACGCCCTCATTTCCGCCGGGCTTCTCGATGATGCCCGCGAGATGATCCGTCGCATGAACGCGCTCATGGAAAAGGCGATGGAATGAGCGAATACGCGTTGTGAATAACTTGTGAAGATTCCGCGGCGCTCCCCCGGAATCTTTGCTTTTTCATAGGGTTAAAGGGATACTTGGGATTTCCGGAAGATGAATTCTTCACAGTTACTCACAATTGGCATCCAAGCCATCAAAAAGCTCCCTTTGCTGCACGGACTTTTGAGAACCAGTCTATCCCGATTCGGAAGATTGACTAAACCTAAAAAGGAAAATGGGCGTGTTTTTTAAGCCTCATTGGCTGAGGAGTTTGATTTTTCATTTTGTGCGTCGTTAAGCGTGGTGGTTTTATCCACTCAGGAGTAATTCAGCCTCTTCGGGTAG
>JBIKNX010000272.1:0-2869 GCA_044358435.1 Luteolibacter sp. | reverse complement strand
CCGGCCCGGATCCTCGCATCTCCAAACTCCTTCATGGCCAGGCTGTTCAGAAAAGAACCCTTGCCTTCACAGCGTATCCAGCTGAATCCCTCGAATTTCCCAACTTTTATTGATGAATCCTTAGTCACAAACTCAGTGCCGCTGTTCAAACGGCCAATTGACGGAAACTTAACGATGCCTTCGCAAACGGTCAAACTATTCCATTAAGCCAAAGCCATTAATCATTCTTACCAAACAAACCATGAAATCCCGCCATCTCATTCTCATTCCCCTCGTCCTGCTCGCCCTGTTCCTTGTTCCGCTGGCTATGGTTCGTCATGAGACCTCGAAAATCATTCCAAAAATCACGGACCCGGTCGAACTGCATGCAGAAATTCCAGCCTACACCACCGCCCCTCCCTCCCCTGACGGCATCGGCAAGTTCTTCATGGGTCGCGAAATCTCCCAAGTCATGGGGCACCCCGGAATCGGTTGGTTGGAACGATCCGACCGGGAAAAAGAGGAAGCTCCATCCCAAGCCATCTCCCTGCTTGATCTGTCACCCGATGCGGTCATCGCCGATATCGGCGCCGGCTCCGGATACTACAGCTTCCGCATTTCTCCTCTTGTTCCGAAAGGAAAAGTCATCGCCGTCGACATCCAACAGGAAATGCTCGATTACCTCAAAAAAGAAGCCGAAGCCCGTAAAATCACGAATGTCCAACCCCACCTCGGAACGATTGAATCCGTCCAACTTCCCAAGAACTCGCTTGATGCCGTGCTGTTTGTCGATGCCTATCACGAATTCTCCCACCCAGCCGAGATGCTCAAATCCATCCACTCCGCGCTCAAGCCCGGTGGTAAAATTTACCTTCTGGAATTCCGTGCCGAAGACCCGCGTGTCCCCATCAAGCCCCTCCACAAATTATCCGCCGCCCAAGCCACAATGGAATTCGAGGCCCTCGGCTTCACCTTCGTCGAAAACAAACCCGATCTCCCTTGGCAGCATTTTCTGGTTTTTAAGAAATAGTTTTCAAAGGTTAGAGTCGCCTCGTATACCCCGATGCGTCGAAATCGATTCGAGTGCAGCTAAAAAACTGACCGCCACCCAACTTGTTCCCACCACCCAGACACAATGCCTCAGCCGCATGGTTCCGTGCATCGGAAGCGGCAGGAGATTTCATGGGCATCCGCTACGGACGAATCTCTGGCGGCGAGGTGGAGTGGATCGAGGTTTCCCATTGCGAGTGCGATGGAATCGGCGGCTTTGCCCGTGTGCTGCGTGAACAGGGCTTGAAAAATTCAACCATTCCACAAACCAAACATTCAGGCCTTGGCTTCTTGCTGCCTTTGTGGCGGCTTTGGCGTGATAAACGCAAAAAGGAAATCTGTGCCGAGCGCGGCGACTGGAAACAAGCCACCCAATCCAACCACATCGCGTGGCACCTTTTTACGAAAACCGAAACCCAAGCCATTCTCGATCGCTGTCGCGTTCTCGGAGTCACCGTGAACAGCTTTTTGCTAAAGGCTCTTGATCAGGCGGTCCGACCCGAGGTTCGCACATCTGAGAAAAAATTTTCATGGATGATACCGGTCAATTTGCGTGGTGATATTTCTTATCCGGATGACACCGAAAATCACGTGAGTTGCGTGGAAACCAAAATCGCACCAAACGACACTCCCACGGTGATTCATGACAGGATCTTGTATCAACTCCGCCGTGGCGAGCATCGCGCCAATCACTTGTTGCTCAATATCGGACACATATTCAGTCATCAGGCAAAAGTAAACATACTCACCAAAGATCGGACCAGACCTACCGGCAACATCGGTGCGTTCTCCAATTTAGGGGTCTGGAATTCCGAGGATAAGACAAACGAAGACAGCTGGGTGTTTTGCCCGCCTGTGGTCTTGGGACAACTGCTAGCAGCAGGTTGTGTCACGTTTCAAGGAAGACTCGCACTGGCGACTCAAGGAAAATCCGAAAAAGATACGGTCGAACAACGCATGCGCCGTTGGATCGTGAATATCGGAGAGCCGTGAAAGGTAGGGCGCTATCGCCGATGGCGCCGCGCGAATAGAAAAATGTTGGATGGATCCATGAAGCATCATACACATCTTCATTTCATGCGGCGCCATCGGCAATGGCGCCCTACCAAATATTCCTATGCGTGCCGCGTGGTGAAAAACATTTCCATGCGCTGGTTAAGGTCATCATAGAAGCGTTTTTTGATGTTCTCCAACGCCATACGTTTGTCGGATTCGTTGTGACCGATGAGCTCCTCTTCCGATCGCATTTTTTCCGCAAAAGACCGCTCCATCTCAATCATCGAATCCAAAAACTCACGCGCCGCACGGGTATGTTCCACGCCATCGACGAGGGCGTGCTCGAGTTTGGCGTTGCGGGTCACCGCGATAAGATTTCCGGAAGTCAGCTGCTCCATGTAGCGCCCGCGGGTTTGGCGGAAAGCTTTGTGATCGGAATCGAATGTGATTTCGTCACGATCCACCAAGGTGTCGTAGGGTCCGGGTTTGGTGAAAAATTTCACAATCAGCGGAATGGTATCGACCAACATGAAAAGCAGGGTCAACACGATGTATGTGTAGAAGGCAAATTCGCCCCCTTCGTTACCGGCGAGGAAAAGTTCGTGCAACGCAAGTGTCTGGGTGAGCACATCGCGGCGCGGTTCGGCACGCAATGCGGAGAGCCGCTCGGTTTCCTCTTTCACGACCGCCGCAAGCTCACCCTGGGTGTTTTCAAGCTCAGCGAGCTGTGCATCGATTTGCTTTTTGATCGTCTCGCGAAGCGAGTTTTGCTGGGTCACAAATTGCTCGGCTTGATCCTGCTCCACTTTCTGTTTGAGCGATGCCACACGATCGGCTTCAGCCT
>JBIKNX010000271.1:0-2870 GCA_044358435.1 Luteolibacter sp. | reverse complement strand
GGTTTTCGGATTCACCACCGTGGCTTGCTGGCAAATTTCCAACATCGGCAGATCCGCGGTGCTATCGGTATAGCCATGGGAGTTGATCAGCTTGCCCTCATGGAAATAACATGGTGGGAGCAGCTTGCGCAGACGGGTGACCTTGTTTGTTCCCTTGTGATTCACGAGATCCGGAAACAACAAATCGTTTTCCAAAACCGTGCCGAGCGACAGATCAAAGCCGAGGAGATTGCCGACTTCCGCCACATAGCACTCCGGACTGGCGGAGCTCAGGATGGTGAAATGACCGGCGGCGCGGTGCTTTTCGAGTGCCGTTCTCAGTTCGGGATAAATGCCGGGCAGGAGTCGCTGGGCGAAACTTTTTGAAAGCTCGGCGAGTTGCTCCGGCGGCATCTTCCAGAGAAACGCATGGAAAACGCGTTTCATGTTTTCCGTTCCAAGTAACCCGGCGAAGGGCAGGAATTTCAGGAACAGGATGACGGCAAGACCGCGAAGCGGTTGTTCATGGATGACGTGATGGCGGAAAAGCAGCTGGCAGTCCCACGCGAGCAAGGTGCCGTCCATGTCGAACAGCGCGATGCCATTTGGGGGATTTTTCGAGAGATTCATGAAGATTATTTGACCGCAGATAAACGCAGATGTGGTAAACTTTCATTCCCAGATAACCGCATGATTCGTTTTTAACCAAGAAATTCAACCCACTTCAAAGAACCCATTTTGTCATCTCGATCTCCGTTCATCTGCGTCCATCTCTGGTTGATTTTCTGCGATGAAGAAAGCCGGTGAGATACCGGCTCTCCATTAAACGTAGTGAAGCGCTTTGGCGCGATCGTTGATGGCCGCATCGTTGTCGAGCAGCTCCTGGATCGGGTCCCAGCGGCCGGATACCAGAGCCTCGCGAGCGGATTCCGGCATTTTCACCGCGAAGTCCAGACCGCTTGAGCTGCGCACGCGGAGCGCTTCGAGATCGATCGTGATCTCGGTAGTCGGATCGCTTTCGACCGCGGCACGAAGTGCGGCGATGTCGTTGGCGGAGGCCATGACGCAAGGCATCGCGAGGGTGGTGGAGTTGCCGTAGAAAATTTCAGCAAACGACTCGGCGATCACCGCGTTGAATCCGTATTTGCGCAGGGATTGCGGTGCGTGTTCACGGGAAGAACCGCAACCGAAGTTGACACCTGCGATCAGGATGGATGCGTCTTTGAAACGCTCGTCGTTGAGCGGGTGGTTGGTTTTTTTACCGGTTTCGGAATCGAAACGGACATCGTAGAACGCGAATTCTCCGAGTCCGTCGAAGGTGACGCATTTCATGAAGCGAGCCGGGATGATGCGGTCGGTATCGATATCGGCGCCGGGAATGAAAACTCCGGTTCCGGAAACTTGTTTGACAGGGTCGAGGGCCATGGTGAGAAAATTTTAAAGTTTGAATTCGAATGATGAATCAGGCGACAGCGGAGTGTTCTTTCAGATCGAAGAGTTCGCGGGCATCGGTGATCTCACCCTTGATTGCGGCGGCTGCGACCATCACGGGTGACATGAGGATGGTGCGTCCGGTCGGGGAACCCTGACGTCCTTTGAAATTCCGGTTGGAAGAGGAGGCGCAAAGCTGGTCTCCGATGAGTTTGTCGGGGTTCATTGCCAGGCACATCGAGCAACCGGCCGCGCGCCACTCGAAGCCCGCCTCGCGGAAAATTTCCGGAAGCCCTTCTTGTTCGCATTGAATCGCGACGATTTGTGAGCCGGGGACGGCAATCGCTTTCACGTTGGCAGCCACTTTGTGACCTTTGATGTATTTCGCCACTTCACGGAAGTCGGAGATCCGGCCGTTGGTGCAGGAACCGAGGAAAGCGACATCGATTTTCACGCCTTGGATCGGAGTGCCGGCGGGGAGTTTCATGTAGGCGAGAGCTTCTTCGATGCTGGCTTTTTCCTCCGGGGAAGAGGCGGTGAGCGGGTCAGGAATGTTTTCCGTGATCGAGATCCCCGCGTCGGGAGAAATCCCCCATGTGACCGTGGGCTCGATGTCTTCGGCGGCGATTTTCACGATGTCATCGAAATGGGCATCGGCGTCCGATGCGAACGACAGCCAGCGTGCGGCGGTTTCCTCGAAACGGGTGTTGTCCACGTAAGGGCGACCTTGGAGGTAGGCGACGGTTTTGGCATCGGGATTGACGTATCCGCAGCGCGCGCCACCTTCGATGGACATGTTGCAAACGGTCATGCGCTCTTCCATCGACATGCGTTCGAATACATCACCGGCGTATTCGTAAGCGTAGCCGATGCCGCCGTTGGCACCGAGCAGGCGGATGATGTGAAGGATGACGTCTTTGGCATAGACACCCGGACGGAGATTGCCGTTGACCTCGATGCGGCGGACTTTCATTTCCTGCAAAGCGATCGTCTGGGTGGCGAGGACGTCCCGGACTTGGCTGGTGCCGATGCCGAATGCGATGGCTCCGAACGCGCCGTGAGTGGCGGTGTGAGAGTCGCCGCAGGCGATCGTCGTGCCGGGTTGGGTGATGCCTTGCTCCGGACCGACGACATGAACGATGCCCTGCTTGCCGGATTTTAAGTCAAAATAGGTAATGCCGAAATCATCGCAGTTCTTGCGGATCGCATCGATCATCTCCGCAGCGAGTGGATCGGCGGGTTGGTCCTGGTTCTCGGTCGGGACGATGTGGTCGATGGTTGCGAAGGTGCGCTGGGGGAATTTCACCTGCAGCCCGAGATCGCGCAGCATGCCAAAAGCTTGTGGCGATGTGACCTCGTGGATGAGGTGGGTGCCGATAAAGAGTTGTGTGCGGCCGTCACCTAAAGTGCCGACGCGGTGTGAATCCCAGACTTTTTGAAACAGACTTTTTCCCATGGCT
>JBIKNX010000101.1:0-9962 GCA_044358435.1 Luteolibacter sp. | reverse complement strand
AATCGGCTTTCAGAGGAGGCTCAGCTTGTCCGGAAAACTGCGGCTTGGGTTTCAAATCCTGAGTTTGGACAGGAACATTTCCGGTGGATGGTGTTTCCAACTGATCAAAAACCTCATCGAGCAATCGGGGTTGAGGGCGTTCCGGCACGATTTTTTCAGGAAGTTTGAGAGTCGGCCTTTTCGGTTGAGCTGGCTCGATGGGGCTGGAAATGTTTTTCGCAGCTTCCGGAGCGATCTTTGCCTGGGAGTTTTGAGTCGAGCTGGCCAATGCCTCCTCCGGCAGGGAGCTAATCAAGGTGATCGACAAGTCATCCCCCATTGAGGCATCAATGGCCGCTCCGAAGAGGATTTGAGTGTGTTCGGGAACGTGCTTTTGCAGATTTTGCATCAACAGTTCGATTTCGAACAATGTGAGCGACTCACCACCGGAGAGGTGGACAAGAACGCTCTGGGCATCTTTGAGAAGGGCTCCCTGATCGAGAAGTGGACTTGAAAGGGCGTTGCGTAGGGCTTTGGCGGCACGGTCCTTGCCATCGGCAATGCCGGAACCAAACAGGCAGCGTGAGCGGGTGGTGCGCAAGGCGGTGATCAGTTCATCCAGTCCGACATGGATCAGCCCGGGCTTGACCACCAGACGGATCACAGCCTTGATCGACTCGGAAATCATTTTGTCCGCCGCGCCAAAGGCTTCGTGGATACCCTGTTTGGCAAGCACCAGTTCCCCCATCCGGTTGTTATCGAAAGTCACGAGAGCATTGGAAAGGACCGCGAGCTGGTTGAGCGCGGTTTCCGCCTGTTCACGTCTCCGTGAGCCTTCGAAGAGAAACGGCATGGTGGCGAAGACGATGACAAATGCGCCCTCTTCGCGAGCGATGCGCGCCAGAATCGGGGCAGCACCAGAGCCGGTTCCTCCGCCAAGACCGACACAGAGAAAAATGATTTTTTGATCTTTCAGTGCGGCGCGCACTTCGGCTTCGGCTTCCAGTATAGCCTGTTGGCCAAGCTCGGGATCGCCGCCTGTGCCGAGACCTTTGGTCAGATTCAAGCCCAGCTGGATCTTACTTTTCGAAAGTGATGCGCTCAGCGTGCGGATGTCGGTGTTCAGGGAAATGAGTTGTGCCCCATCAATGCTGTCCAGAGCGATTCTCTCAAGCATGTTTGAGCCTGCTCCGCCCAGGCCGAGGATTTTGACGGCTGAGGCGGGGATCTCTTCTTTTGGATCACGTGAGTAGGAAATCATATTTCAAGTTTTGGAGGTTGGTGGAAGGACCGGAATCAACGGCCAAATGGCCAAAATAGGCGCAGAATTTTTCCGAAAAATCCCGGGGGACGCTGGGTTTCGGTTTCAATGATTTGAGCGTAGCGTATCAGTCCGATCGCGGTGGCAAATTGCGGATCTTTGAAGGAAGGGTGGGAGAGGTCGTTGTTTTCGGGAACCTCGGGGCGATAGATATCGCGACCGAAGACCTCGAAGGCCAGTTCTGAAAAACCGCGCATCAGCGAGGTGCCACCGGTCAAATAGACTCCCGCGCCAATCGATTCGACCGCATCTTTTGGCAGACGATCACGAACAAGCAGCAGGGTTTCCTCGAGGCGTTGTCGAATGACTTCGTTGAGAATCGCACGCTTGACCTCGACATCCGCGAAGCCGTTTTCATCCGTGAGCTTGGCAATTCCCACGGAAAGAGCGGGATCGCTGGAAGCATTGCCTTCGAGGATTTTGAGTTTTTCCGCTTTGGAAAACGGCAAGCCGGTGACGAGATGAATGTCATTGGTGACATGGTCTCCGCCAACAGGAATACAGCCGGATGCGGCGATGGATCCGTCCAGGTAAAGCGCGTAATCCGTCGTCCCGCCACCGATGTCAATGAGCAGGGCGCCGCGCAGGCGTTGCTCGCGATCGAGGGCCATTTGAGCGGTTGCGATGGGAGCGAAGACGATATCATCCACTTCCAAAGGACATTCGCGAACGAGCTTGATGGAGTTTTGGATACGGTTGCTGATGCCGTGAACGATGTGGAAATCCACCTCCACGGTTTTGGCAAAAAGGCCGATGGGTGAGGCGGTTTGTTCAAGTCCATCCACCAGGTATCTGCGGACGATGGTGTGAAGCGAGGCATGATCCGCAGGATAGTGAACATCACGCGCCATGTCCCGGGCTTCCTCAAGATGTTCCATCTCAATGGCCTCATGGTTGTTCGGCAAACGGAAAACCCCGCGATTGTTAACGCCCTGCATATGGGCGCCCGTGACCGAGAGAAAGACCGAGCCGATTTCGACATCACTGGAATCCTCGGCACGAGCCAGCGCATCTTTTAAACAAGCGCGGGCCTGATGAAAGTCCGAGATCTCACCTTTTCTAACACCTGCGGATTTGGTTACGCCGATGCCTAGAATTTTGACCGCGCCATCGGGTTTGACCTCGCCAACGACGATACAGGTTTTGCTGGTGCCGATTTCCAGTCCGACATGAATTTTGGTGCGGCGTGCCATGAGCTTCAGTTGCGAATTAAAAGGGATTGGAGATCGTTGTTACGGCGAGAGCCGGTCTTCTGGGTGGCGGAACGGGCGCCGACCGGAATGGCGCGTGGAGGAGCCGCTTCGCCGCGGATGGTAATGGGGACATTTTGTTTCGGAATCAAGTTGATCGTTTCGATCTCGTAACCTTTTTTCCGCGCGTGGTGAAGGGCCTGGCTGAAGAAATCAAGCTGGCGGCTGTGGTCGTCGAGACCGAATGTGGCGGTTGTGCCTGATCGGGTCGAAAGGTTGATGGACCAGGGTTTCGTTTGATAAATCGTCTCAATAATCCTTACGTCATCCGGAAAAATAGTGCGGAAGGAATCGAGGAGTTGGACGCAACGGCGGTATTCGGGATGTTTCAATATGGAGCCTTCGAGGATGGGATGCTTTTTGTCAGCTTTGACACGGATGACCGGGAGATTCATCGCCCGCTCGAGTTGTTGCTCGGGGCAGGGATAGATGAAGCCGTTGTCATCGACAAGCAGCTGGTTGGCCTTGCGGGATGTCATGATGCGCTCTTCAGGACAGGCAATCCATGCCTGGGGTCGGCGGGTCGTGATTTCGAAAACCAAGCTGCCGGGCAACTCGCGTTCGATCTTCACTTGCTCGATGGCGGGAGTTCTCAACAGCTTTTTCTCCATCTCATTGGTATCGAAATCGAAGATGTTCGCGTTGAGATCGATTGCGAGTTGCTCAACCAAGCCGGATTCATCGATGACGTAGTTGGTATTGAGCTGGATGGATTGAAGGCGAAAATCAGGATTTTGATGGAAGGTGTATTCAATCGCCTCGCGCACACCGTAGCCGATGACCAGCAGCGCGGCGATCACCGCCGAGATTTTGGTGAAGAGCTTGAGCACGTCGAGAAAATTGAACCAGGCGATCCGCGGTGACATGACCTCGGATTTGAGCACCTTGACATGGTGCCTGTGGCGTCTGTTTTTCGATGTGAATTTGCGCATGATTGCTGGATTGTGACGCTTGCCGGACGGAGATGTTTTTTGATTTCCTCATCGAGGAATCAGTCCAAATTTCTCATCGGTTTGCCACTTTTGCGGTAGGTTAGTAAACTCATCTTTAATGTCAATGCACTTAAAGGATGCGGAATGGCGATTTCGGCGGTTTTTTGGAAAAATCGGATTCCTCGTATGGCGTTTGTAAAAATTCTTGCAATCGTTGCCGTTACCCGCTTCACTCCGCCCACCTAGGACGGTCCGGCGATCAACGCTGGCCCCATCCCTTATCAAAAATGAGCACCAAAACAGAAAAGCCAGCCATAGACCTCAAGTCGTATCAAGCCCACGAGGGAGACACCGGAAGTTCACCTTACCAAGTCGCCCTTCTGACCCAGAGAATCCTTGATCTCACGGATCACCTCAACCTCCATAAAAAGGATTTTTCCTCACGTCGCGGACTTCTCAAACTCGTTTCCCAGCGTCGCAAGCTGCTTGACTACATCAAGCGCAAGAACGAGGAGAAATATCAGGAACTCATCAACAATCTCGGCCTCCGCCGTTAATTGGTAAACCATTTCGCAAAAGCGGCCACGGGAGTCTCTCTCGTGGCTGCCTAGCAAAAAGGGCGTGCGTGATTTTCACCGCATCCTCGGGATTGTCCCGGAAACCATGATAGCCGGGGCGGCACAGGGCTGCCCTGCTCAGATGTAAGTAAAAGAAGAAATAAGAAAAATGAATATCCATTCCACCACGATCGAAGTCGGAACCCATCCGATGATCATCGAAACCGGCAAACTTGCCAAACTTGCTGACGGCGCAGTGACCGTCCGTTGCGGCGAAACCATCATTTTGGTTACCGCTGTTTCACAAACCAAAGTCAAACCCGGCCAAACCTGGTTCCCACTCTCCGTAGAATATAAGGAGAAAGCAACCGCCGCAGGCGTGTTTCCGGGCGGTTACTTCAAGCGTGAAGGTCGCCCCACCGAAAAGGAAATCCTCACCTGCCGCATGACCGACCGTCCGCTGCGTCCGTTGTTTCCCAAAGGTTACCTTTATGAAACTCAAATCGTTGCGATCCTCCTCAGCGCGGACGGCATCAACGATTCCGATATCCTCTCGATGAACGGTGCTTCCGCCGCTCTCGCGATTTCCGACATTCCGTTCGCCGGTCCGATCGGCGCGGTCCGTGTCGGCCGTATCGATGGCAATTTCGTCATCAATCCGACCCATGAACAGCGCGAAGACAGCGATCTCGATCTCATCTACGTGGGTAACAAAACCGATGTCATCATGATCGAAGGTCAGGCTGACGAGCTTCCGGAAGAGGAGTTCATCAAGGCCCTTCACTTCGCCCAAGCCGCGGTTCTTAAAATCGTTCAAGGCCAGGAAGAACTCGTCGCAAAATGCGGCAAGCCGAAGCGCGAATACGAACTCACTCTTGCCAAGGAAAACCTCCTTGAGATCGCCTACGAAATCGCGGGCGATCGTATCGAAGCCGCGATCTACGCACCTTCGAAAACCGAGCGTTCGAAGAAAGTCGGCGCGCTTCGTGATGAAGTCGAAGCCGCCATCAAACAGCGCGCTCCGGATGCGACGGACTTCGATGTCGAACAGGCCTTCGAATATCTTCAGAAAAAGGCGTTCCGTATTTCCATCATGGAAAAAGGCATTCGCGCCGATGGCCGGGCAGTCGGCGATCTTCGCCCGCTTTACGGTGAAGTTGGCACTCTGCCACGCGTTCACGGTTCCGCCATTTTCGCCCGTGGCGAAACTCAAGCCCTCGCCATCACCACCCTCGCGCCAGCTGACGAAAAACAACATTTCGACAACTACGCGGGCGGCGAAGACGAAAAACGCTTCATCCTGCATTACAACTTCCCTCCGTTCTCGGTCGGTGAATGCGGACGTATGGGTGGCATCAACCGCCGTGAGATCGGTCACGGCTCGCTTGCCGAGCGTTCGATCGAGCCGGTGATACCTGCCGAGTCGGATTTCCCTTACGCGATCCGCGTTTCCTCCGAGGTCATGGAATCCAACGGTTCCACCTCGATGGCTTCGGTTTGCGCAGGCACCATGGCTCTTCTCGATGCCGGTGTTCCTCTCATTCGCCCCGTCGGTGGCATTTCCGTGGGTCTCGTGACCGAGAACAACGAGGATGGTTCGCTCAAGGAGCACAAAATGCTTCTTGATATCATCGGTTCCGAAGACTTCTACGGCGACATGGACTTCAAACTTTGCGGCACGGATGAGGGTGTCACCGGGTATCAGCTTGATCTCAAGCTTCCCGGCCTTCCGCTTTCCATGCTTGAGGAGGCAATCCACATTGCCAAGGCAGGTCGCACCAAGATCATCGCCAAGATGGCCGAGTCGATCGTCGAGCCGAAAGAGCTCAGCGCTCACGCACCACGCATCGTTTCGGTCAAAATCCCCGCAGACCGCATCGGCGAACTGATCGGACCTGGCGGCAAAAACATCAAGGCCATTCAGGCTGAATCCGGCGCTGAGATCAACATCGAGGATGACGGCACCGTTCACATCTATGCCTCCAAGCAAGCCGGACTTGAGCGTGCGAAAGAGATGATTGACCGCATGTTCCAGGAAATCGAAGTCGGGCAGACCTACACAGGCCGTGTTGTTTCGATCACCGCTTTCGGTGCGTTCATGGAAGTGCTTCCCGGAAAAGACGGACTCGTTCACGTCTCGGAGTTGGCCGAAGGCCGCGTCGAGAAAGTTGAAGACGTCGTCAAGAAAGGCGATTTGCTCACTGCAAAATGCCTCGGTGTCGATGAGAAAGGCCGCGTGAAAATGTCGCGCCGTGCTTGGCTCCGCGATGAGAAAGCCAAAGAGGCGGAAGCCAACGGCACCGCCGTCGAAGAGGTCACGACTCCTCTGGTCTGATCCGGCATCAGGGTTCAGTCCCTTTGTCTAAGAATCCATTCAAACCGGCGCCCTCACTAGGGGCGCCGGTTTTTTTTGTCTTGAGATTTGAAATTTCAACGCACCACCCGTGCGCCGCCACCGGAAATCTGTTTCTCGACTTCCTTGCGTGTCGCCATCGAGGTGTCACCGGGTGTGGTTGAGGCCAGAGCGCCGTGCGCGGCACCGTATTCGACGGCTTTTTGCGGGTCGTTGAATTCCATGAAGCCGAACTGCACGCCGGAGGCGAACGAATCACCCCCGCCCACGCGGTCGAGGATTTCCAAGTCGTCGTATTTGCGTGACTCGAAAAATTTTCCGTCATGCCAGAGGATGGCGGACCAATCGTTGATCGTTGCGGTTTTCACTCCGCGCAGGGTGGTTGCGGCGACTTTGAAATTCGGGAATTCTTTCACCGCCGTTTCGATCATGGCTTTGAAGGCATCGAGCTCAATGCTGGAAATGTTGTGATCCACGCCCTCGACTTCAAATCCCAGTGAAGCGGTGAAATCCTCCTCGTTGCCGATCATGACATCGACGTATTTCGCGATCTCGCGATTCACCTCACGGGCTTTATCGAGTCCACCGATGGTTTTCCAGAGCGATGGGCGATAGTTCAAGTCATAGGAAACGACCGTGCCGTATTTGTTCGCAGCTTTCACGGCCTCGACGGTGACCTGCGCGGTGCTCTCGGAGAGCGCCGCATAAATCCCACCCGTGTGGAACCAGCGCACGCCGAGTTTGCCAAAAATGTGATCCCAATCGACATCGCCGGGTTTGATTTGCGAGGCTGCCGTGTTTCCGCGATCCGGATTTCCCACCGCACCGCGAATGCCAAATCCGCGCTCGGTGAAGTTCAGGCCATTGCGCACCGAACGTCCGATCCCGTCGTCTTCACGCCATTGGATGAAATCCGTAGCCACGCCACCCTGCATGATGAAATCCTCGATGAGATGTCCGACCTCGTTGTCAACAAAAGCGGTAACCACCGCGGTTTTGTAGCCAAAGCATTTCCTCAAACCGCGTGAGGTATTGTATTCGCCGCCACCTTCCCATGCGGCAAACTGTCGCGCGGTACGGATCCGTCCTTCACCCGGATCAAGGCGCAGCATGACTTCGCCGAGGGAAATTTGATCAAAGGCACAATCGGATTTCGGTTTGATGTTCAGAGGCATGACGGTATGGATTCAACGACTCCGCACCGCTCCTGTAAAGACGTTTGGATGCTGCAAAACGGCTTTTGTGCCAGTGGGTCAGACCCGGCGACAGGGTGAACCTGCGCGAGGGTTGTCACGCGCTCGGCTTTCATCATTTCTTCGCATTCACCAGAGCTTCAGCAAAGGCCTTGCCGATCTGACCGAAAAACTTGGCGGAGCCATGGTAATGATATCCTTGGTTTGAAATGCCATGCTTGAGCAGGAATTTTTCATCGTCGCTGAGCACTTCATCAATTTTCGCGGCTTTCTCGATCGCGAGCTTGGCCGATTCCTCCTTGCAGTCCTCGCCCTTCTTCGAGCGCATCTTGAGCTCGTTGGCCTTCTTGTCCAATTCGGCTGTGGCCGCGCTGATCTTGGTCTTGAGCGCATCCAATTCTGCGGGCCAGTATTGATGGGTAAACACATTGATGACGTTACCCTTGAATTCATCCATCTCCGCGGGTGCGGCCATCGCCTTGCGGAAGGCCTCGGTGCTGTCGCCGCTTGTTTCACCCCCGACGCCCAGCACGCCGGTTATGAAAGGCATTTTCGGTGCGTTAAGATCCTTGCGCACGTCCCGGATCAGGCAGGCATAGAGTCGGCTGTATTCGGAATAATCCTTGATGCCTTTCCTGCCGGTGGCCGGATCGGACGCGGGATAGGAGCCCACCAAATCATTGAAGCCTTGAAACCAAACAAAGCCGGAAAGCTCGTAGCCTTCTTTCGGATCATAATTCGGATAAACGCTTTTCGGGTTCGCCAAGACTTCTTTCACGTGGTCGATGATCAGTCGGTAGTAAACGCCAGCCTTTTCCTTTGCTTTTTCATCATTTATTTCACCGGCGCTGGGTGGACGAAAATCCACCATTAGGCTTTTGCCGCCCCAAGCGGCTTTGATCAGCAGAACCGGTTCTTTCAACATTTTGTGCATGTAAATCCCGAAGGTGAACTCAGGGCCGATTTTGCCGGTTCCAACGTGGTGCTGGCTACCGAAGCCTGCGGTTAACTTGCCGGATATCTTGCCAACAGGATTTCCTGAAAAGTCGCCATAAGAATTGGCAATCCATACGTCGTCGCACACGACGGGTTTGCCATTCGCATCGACCATGTCCTTATACAGGTCTTCGGTCTTCGGGTCTTTTGCAATCGCTGGAAACGTGCTGATCTGTGCGTGTCCTTCCATGTTGGATTGACCACAAAGAACAAAGACTTTGAGAGGCTTGGCCCCAATGGGGGTTGTAAATGCCATGGCGGCCAAGGCACACAGAGCGGGAAATTTCATGAAGGCGTTTGTCATGGTCGTAGGATGGATTTTTGATGCTTCGGAATGAATCACGGGTGCGATAGACATGAATTTAAGGATTTCCATTTCAAAAACTATCGTGCGAGTGAATCATGGAAAGTGACCTTTGGAAACGCCTATCGGAGGGCGATTCGGTAACAAGTTTCTTGCTAAAACCTTTCAATCTTTGCTTTGGTTTATTTTAATCGGCGCACGAATGAATTTGTTAAAAAGCAAAACCGGAAGACTGGCTGCATTTGGCGGGTTGTATTTGAGTGAGGGCTTGCCGCAAGGGTTTTCCGGATTCGCGTTGGCGCTTGAATTCAAGCGGCGGGGGATGGACGCCGCCGCGATTTCCGCATTCAGTGCCATGACCGTTCTGCCTTGGGCATGGAAGTTCCTGATGGGCCCCCTTGTGGACAACTTGCACATCCGCCGCTTCGGCGCACGCAAACAATGGATTGTGATTTGTCAGGTGGGCATGCTGCTGGGACTTTGTCTCGCGCTCATGAATATGCCAACCTTCGCCGAAGGCGGCGTGAGAGGAATTTCTTTGTTCACCGCGCTGATGGTTCTGCACAACGTGTTTGCGGCGACCCAGGATGTGGCGATCGACGCCTTGGCGTGCAACGTGCTCAGGGCGGATGAGCGCGGATTGGGAAACGGCATTATGTTCGGAGGCGCGCAAGCCGGCTATATGATAGGTGGCTCGGGGGTGATCTGGCTGAAAGATCTGACCGGTAGTTTCGAGTTGTCGATGCTGTTGGTGCCGTTGGTTCTTTGTTTGATTCTGACCGCTGTGATGACGCTGATCTGTGAAAAACCGGCAGCGCTTGAAATGGCCGAGGGTGAACTGCCCGCGCCGGATCCCGGAGACCGGGGATGGAGGGCCGTGAAGGATCAGTTGTATGATTATGTCATGACGGTGGGTCGGGCGGTTTTCCGAACCCGTAACGGATTGTTGGGTATCCTGCTCGCCCTGATTCCATTTGGCGGACTGGCATTAAGCATGGTGCTGGCGACATTGGTGGCACCTTGTCTTGGCATGACCGATGGCGAGGTGAGCCAGCTTGCGGTGGTCGGAACCTTGAT